>CAXTMW010000102.1:6054-6589 GCA_964245455.1 uncultured Acidobacteriaceae bacterium | reverse complement strand
CCCCCAAGGGGGCGTGCGTCGGCCAGCAACTGCGGCCGCCCCCCGTTTACAGCCGAAAACTGCGCGCGATTCATTCGCGCCTGCTCCATGTGCTGCTGCTGCACGGGCAGTGCGCCAAAGTGCTGTTCACGCGCGGCAGCCTGCTCGTAGGGCGCGGGCCGCGCCTCGATGCCGCCGCGGCCGCCGTCGTAGGCCACGCGATTGTTGTTAGTGGCGTTATTGATGACGACGTTGTGGACGTAAGTGTTGCGAATGTAGTTGGTATCGACCCGCGTGACGGCGCGGTTGTACTGGAAGCGGTCGCGGTCCCAGTAGCCGCCCTCGTAGCCATGCCCGAAAAAGCCGTGACCGTAGTTGATGCCGCCGTAGAAGCCGATGTGCGGACCCCAATAGCCGTGGTGGAACCCGTAGTGCCGGCCCTCGTAGCCCCAATAGCCGGGCGTCCAGAGCGCGCCGATAAAGGGCGCGATCACCCACACGCCGGGGACCCAGAAATAGCTGGTCTGCGCGTAGTTCCAGTAGCCCGGGGTCCACA
>CAXTMW010000102.1:0-6044 GCA_964245455.1 uncultured Acidobacteriaceae bacterium | reverse complement strand
GCTCGTAGCCTGCCCCGGCGTCGTAGGCCTCGCCGTTCGCGTCAGCCGGGGCGGCGGCGTACTCATCGGCATAGCCTGCGTTCCCGAGATCCTGCCGCGGCTGCGCGTCGTACGCCGTGTCCTCGGGCGGGGGTGGGGGCATGGTGCCGTACGCGGCTTCAGACCCGGCTCGGTACGCAGTACCGGAGCCTGGAGCGGCAGAGGCGCTCGGGTAGCGGGGCTGTGCGGAAGCTGCCGGACGGGAAGCAGCACCTGCAGAATAAGAAGGCTGCTGGGCGCTGCCCGCGCCGGAGAGGCTGTCATTGATGGTCCCACTTGCCGGCGCAAGATTCGCGGCGGCCGGGTCGCCCGAATCCGTCGCCTGGTCGACCTTATGGCAGCCTGCCGCCAGGAGCAGCGTGGCCAGAGCAGCCGTTTCAAAAAGGGTGAGTGCTTGCTTGCGCATGGGCGTCTCCGCATCTGCCTCTGCAATTTCGGATGCTTAAGAGTAGACACCCTCGTGGCGCTCAAGTTGCCTTTGCACCGAAGCGGGACAGCGGAGCATCCTGTGTAGACTCTGGGCAAGCCGACAACGAGTCGCCTGCTCCGCGATGAGGTGTTCATGAACAGGAAGTGGATGGGACGACATATCGGAGCCGCCGCGCTGGTCGGCCTCCTTGCCGCCGCCGGCTGCAAACACGAGGCAAGCGCGCCGACGCGACCTATACCGCACGCGCACATCTTTCCCGCGGTCAGCGCGGCGCAGGGCGACATCGCAACCGCCCTGCAGACGGCCGGGCGCGAGCACAAGCGGGTGCTGCTCGACTTTGGCGGGGACTGGTGCGGCGACTGCCAGGTGCTGAACATCTACTTCCACCAGCCGGAGAATAAAACGCTGCTCGACCAGCACTATGTTCTGGTGGATGTCAACATCGGACACTTTGACCAGAACCTGGACGTAGGCGCGAAGTACGGCGTGGATGTAAAACACGGCGTGCCGGCGCTGGCGGTGGTGGCCCCCGACGGGGGCATCGTTCACGCGCAGAATGGCGGCGAGTTCCGCGATATGCGGCACATGGAATCGTCCTCGGCCCACGATTTTCTTGTGAAGTGGCAGTAGCTCACCTCGCTCGCGGCGTCCGCATCTACCTGCACAGCGAGAGGCTGTACACCGTGGATAAGGTAGCTGTTGGGGAAGACCAGGTAGTCCCGATGGAGGCGATCGCGCCCGTCGTGCAGGGCTTGCGGCTCGCCTTTGTCAATGTATTTGCGGTGACGCATGCCGACGGCAGCTGGACGCTGGTGGATGCGGCGCTGCCGTTTACGCACGACCTGATCCGGCGCTGGGCGGAGCGCTCGCACAACGGGCCGCCCAACGCGATCGTGCTGACCCACGGCCACTTTGACCATGTGAGTGCCGCGGCCAATCTTTCCGAGGACTGGGATGTGCCGGTCTACGCGCATCCACTTGAGTTTCCTTACCTGACGGGCGAGCGGGAGTATCCGGCGCCGAACGCAGGCGCGGGCGGCGGATTGATGTCGCTGCTTTCGCCGTTGTACTCAAAGGGACCCGTGAATCTAAGCGGTCGTCTGCAGCCGCTGAACCTGGGCGCAAGCACGGTAATGCCCGGCTGGGAGGTGCTGCACACCCCCGGGCACACCCCCGGGCACTGCTCGCTCTACCAGGCAGGCAACCGCACCCTGCTGGTGGGCGACGCGTACTGCACGACCAAGCCGGAAAGCTTTTTTGAGGCGGCGCTGGCGCAACAGCCTGAGCTGCACGGGCCGCCCGCTTACTTCACCTCGGACTGGGCGGCGGCACAGGATTCAGTCGAACGCTTGTCGTCGCTCGACGTTGCCGTGGTTGCGCCCGGGCACGGCAAACCCTTGTCGGGACCGAATCTGAACGCCGAGGTGCGGGAGTTAGCAACACGCTTCCGCGCGATCGCCGTCCCGGATAACCAGAAAGCCTGATTCGCCGCGAGCGCGTGCTTTACACTCCGGGAGAGCGCTCCTTGCTCGACCCGGGCTGCCCACCCTGCGCACCGCGCGGTGCAGGGCCCTTCAAGGGGAGAGCCCCCGCGCCGGGCCTATAGCTCAATTGGTTAGAGCAGCGGACTCATAATCCGTTGGTTCCAGGTTCAAGTCCTGGTGGGCCCACCAACCATCCGCTTTTCACGCCTTGGGTAGGTTCTCGACTGCCGGTATCATGCCCTACTCGTGCAAGGCTCTTACTCCCGGCGGAGCGCTGCGAAGGGCTCGGTGGACACAGCACGCCACGCGGGCAGAAGAGCGGCGAGCGAGCCCGCCAGCGCCATCAAGGCGACGGCAGTGCAAAAGACTGCTGGGCTCCCTGGGCCGATGCCGTACAGAAAAGCTTTGAGTAAATGAGCAGCCAGATAAGCCAGGCCGCCCCCGGCAACGATGCCTGTCGTCAGCAGAGTGGCTGCTTTGCGCAGAACGAGCCAAACGATGCTGCCGCGCGTCGCGCCGAGCGCCATACGCACGCCGATTTCGGTCGTACGGCGGGTTACGTCGGAGGCCATCAGCCCGTAGACGCCGATGCCGCTGAGCAGCAAAGTTAACGCAGCAAAGAAGCCGGACAGCACGGAAAGGAGCCGCTCGCGCGCGATGGAATCCTCAAACTGCACCGCGAACGGCGTAAGCTCGCCTTCCGGACTGCCCGGTGCGAGTTCATGGAGCGCGCGGTGATACGCCTCCTGAGCTTCCGCCGCGGTGTGTGCATGGATGACGAACACCATGGAGAAGAGGCGGTCCGTATTTACACCGAAGGGGTAGTAGACCGTGGGCGGCGCTGCATCGCGCAGGCTGTCGTATTTCGCATCTTCGACGATGCCGATAACGCGGCACTGGCGATTCGTTGTCTGCCCCGAGTTCATGGACCCGATCTGCTGCCAGACGGTTTGCCCGAGAGGCAGCTCGCTCCTGAAGAGCGAGCCTGCCGCCGAGCGGTTCAGGATGCAGCCGCCCGCGTCCACGTCGCCGCCGGCGAACGCGCGCCCGGCAATCAGCTGCGTTCCAAGCGCGTTGAAGTAGTCCGCGCCCACATCATTGACCCAGTACCGGTTGCGCGGAGCTTCGCCGGGAGCAAGGGCGTGGTTCGCAAATGTGCCTGTCTGATAGCGACCACTCAGAGGCGTGCTTTCTCCCACGCTTGCATGTTCGACGCCGGGCATCTGCCCGATGCGCGCGAGGATGCGCCGGTAAAGCTCGAGGAGGTCCGCGCCTTTCTGCGGCAGCCGCTCAAAGTCCGCCGGGACGAAGAAGACGCCTCCTGTTTGAAAGCCCAGATAAGTTGTGCGCAGGTTCCTGACCGTCGCGCTCAAGGCTGTTGCCGCGACGACCAGCACGAGCGTCAACGCGATCTGGATCGGCACGAAAGTGGAGCCTTTTCGGATGGTCGGCGCGCCGCCCCTGCGCCGCAGCGCGGGCTCAAGCGAAGCGCGGCCGGCCAGCCACGCCGGGGCCATGCCGAACAGGAGCGCACAAAGGACCGCGCAGCCGCCGGTCACCAGCAGCGTTGCAGGTTCCGGGCGAACGGAAAGCGAGGCCGCCGCATGCGGGTCGGCAAGGAAGCGCAGCAAGGAGCGGTCGATGGCCCAGGCAAGCGCAACCGCGAGAGCGCCACCGGCAAGCGCCAGCAGCAGCGACTCTAGGAGCGGCTGCCGCATCAGACGGCTGCGCGGCGCGCCCAGCGCGCCCCGGATCGCGAACTCATGCTCGCGCGCCTGCGCCCGCGCGAGCGAAAGCCCCGCCAGATTCACGCAGCAAACCAGCAATACGACGCCTACGAGTGTTTGCAGAAGCACCAGCGATCTCGCGTACTGGGACTGAAGGCTGCTCCAGCCATTTCCGCCGGGGCGCAGGGAGAACGTTGATTTCTCGACCACTGGTGAGTGCCGGACCGTTGGTGGAAGCGTCTCGTCCACTGCGACCCTGTAGAGGGCGTGCATCTCCGCTGAGGCTGCTTGCGGGCTTATGTCCGGCTTTAAACGAGCCCAGGTCCCGAGCCACAAATTGCCGGGCAAATGCAGGACCGAGCCCGCGCCGCGCATCACCGGTTCGTACTCCAGCGGCAGATAGAAGTCCGGGTGCGTCGCGACCAGGACGCCCTCGAAGCCTTCCGGAGCCACGCCCACGATGGTCACACCGTGGTCGCTCAGCATGACATGTTTGCCGATCACGGCTGGGTCGGCGTGGTAGTGATCCCGCCAAAAGCGGTGGCTGATCACCGCCGCCCAACCATCCGGGCCGCCGCCCTTCCGGTCGTCCTCGGGCGTAAGCAGGCGACCTGCGGCAGGCGCGATCCCGAGCACCTGAAAGGCGTTCCCGCTCACCACGGCCCCGGAGTAAACGCGCAGCCCCGTGTCTTCCTTTAGCACGAAGTCGTACGCGCTCCAGCCGAAGACCCCGGCGAGCGAGTGCGCGTGACGGTCGATCGACTGGAGAAGCGAAAGGTTCAGCGGCATGTCGTCGGCAGCGCCCAGCGGAGCATGCACGTCGAGTGCAATCCGCACCAGCCGACCGGGCTCGGCGACAGGCAGACTTTCGAGCAGCAGCGCATGCATGAGTGTGAACACACCGGTGTTCGCGCCGATGCCCAGCGCCAGCGTCAGGATGGCGGTGGCGCTAAATAGAGGCGCCTGCACGAGGCGCCGGAATGCAAACTTGATGTCTGCCCAAAGGCTTTCCAGCCTCGTCCACTGCCAGATCTCTCGGCTCCGTTCTTCCGCAAGGGCCGGATTGCCGAAGCACAGCCGCGCGGCGCGCCTGGCCTCAGCCCGGCTCATGCCCGCAGCTACAAGCGCGTCTGTTTTTTCCTCGAGGTGCTGCGCAATCTCGTCCGCCAGGTCGCGCTCCATGGAGCGTCGCGCAGAGAAGCGGTTGAACCAGCTCATACACGCCTCCGACTATTGCGCTGCGGATTGGGCTGGATTGGCAGTGCCAAGTACCAGCCGGATGCCCGTCAGCATCTGCTCGAAGCGGGACAACTCCTCGTGGAGGCGCTTCTCGCCGGCCGGGGTAATGCGATATACGCGAATGCGGCGGCTCGCAGGGGAAAGCTCCCACTCCGCTTCAACAAACGCGCTCTTAAGCAGCCTTTGGAGCGCCGGGTAAAGCGAGCCCTCCTCGACCTGCAACAGGTTCTCCGAGCGCTGCTGGACGTGCTGCACGAGGGCGTAGCCGTGCATGGGCTTCCACTTGAGGGTCTGGAGCACCATCATCTCCAGCGCTCCGGGAAAGAGGTCGCGCTGGGCTGAGGAATCTTCTGGAGTTTTTCGAATCGGCATTTCTGGCCTGCTCTCTCTTTGCCTAGAGCAAAATAGTACCAGCACGTCATGTCGTTATGCCAACGCTCTCGGATGCCGGCTTCCGAGCGGTTTGCTTTGTTTCACACAGCTCTTGTTGGACCCGCATCGCGACTTCGCCATCTGCTCTGTGGGCAAGCTACTCACGAGGAGTCCAGCTGTGCAGCACCACACTCACAGACGAGCTGCTCCTCAACCGCGCGCGGTCAGGCGATCCCAGTTGCCGTGCGCGATCTTTTCCTGGTCTTCCTGGCGGAGCGAAGACTCCGTGAGGAACCGGCGCGCACCGCCGTTGGCAGCGAACAGGAACGGGTAGTCGGTCGAAAAAAGAATGCGATCGATGCCCATTACCTCGACAGCCTCGCGCAGGTAGCGCCGGCTGAACATGCCGCTGGGCGTGACGTAGAAGTTCTGCCGAAGATAGTCGGGAATGGATCGTTCGAGCTTCGTCGCCTTGGACATTGAATCGATCCGCTCCAGATAGAAGACCAGCATCTCGCCCCAGTGGCCCAGGATCAGCTGCAGGTCGGGCAGGCGGTCAAACACGCCGGACAGGATGAAGCGGAGGGATTGCACGGCCGTTTCCATGTGCCAGCCCCAGCCGAAGGTGCCGAGCAGGTTGTCAATCTTGTCACCGAAACCCTGGTAGTAGGCCTCACGCACCTGGACGACCGGGCTTTGCGGGTGGATGTACAAGGGCACCTGGAGCCGGGCTGCTTCGGCGTAGATGGGGAA
>CAXTMW010000101.1:7944-13192 GCA_964245455.1 uncultured Acidobacteriaceae bacterium | reverse complement strand
GTCCGCTACGGTGCGGTAGAAGGTCAGCATGGCCAGCGGCGTCATCTGCGGCGCGTAGTAGAAGGGCGTGCGCACCAGCGCCGCATCGTAGCCTACGGTCGCCGCGAACTCCGCCATGCGAATCGTGGCGACCGCGCTGGCCTGCCCGACGCCCGCCAACAACACCTTCTCGGGACGGGCCGCGAGCGCGGCCGTGCGCAGCACCTCGCGTGCTTCCGCGTCGTCGAGCAGCAGCGCTTCGCCTGTGGAGCCAAGCACCACCAGGCCGGCGACCGGCGTCCGCGAATAGCGTTCGACGTTGTGCTCGAGCTTGCGCAGGTACAGGCGGCCGTCGGGGTAGAACGGCGTGGTCGCAGCGGCGAAAATGCCCTCAAGCAGCATGGCTCATTGTAAGCCGCGGCTACTTGGTCGAAGCAGCTTCGCCGGGGAACGGCTTGTCCTGCGCGGCGAGTAGCTTCACAACTACCGACTTCGCATAATCGTAACCGGGCGCGCCGGAGAAGGTACGGTAGTCCATGTGGTCAGGGCCTTGCGCGCTTTCGATCTGGAATTGACGTTGGCCTTCCGCGGCCTGCCTGGGGTAGCTCTGCGCCCAGGAGGTTTGATTGAGCGAGTCGCTGTTGACCTCGATGGTCCACACCCGCGCGCCTGCTGCATTGCGCACGATGAAGCGATAGTAGGTGTTGTATTTACCGAGTGGCCTGAAGTACTCGACTGCTTCTACGCGGTAGCGACCGGCCCGGAACAGGTCGAGGAGGAAACCGGTCGTTTCCCGCGCGTCCGGCAGCGCAGGGTTGGCATGGTCCTCGCGCAGCAGCGCCCGCTCGGCGTCCCGCTGCGACGCATCGCCGGCCATCGCGTACGCGGTCACAAGCGTGGTGTGCACCTTCCAGTTACCCGGCTCCAGTGCCTGCGCTCGCTCGCCGTAGCGGACCGCTTCAATCGGCTGAAACAGCGCGATCTCCGCCGAGGAGGCAAGCAGGTTGGCTGCCGCACTCTGCGGGTCGCCCGCAAGCGCTTGTTGAAAGAGCGCGAGAGCCTGCTTGGGATTGCCGGCACGCAGAGCAGCCTGACCTTGGTCGATTTCAGCGGCGACTGCATCCGCTGCGGCGCTAGGAGCAGTACCCGGAGCGGAAGGCTTCGCGTTTGCCTGCGCATAGCCGGCAAGGCCGCCGCACAACAGCAGTGCCATGCAGGCGGCGCTACGCACCCGTAGTCAACTCCGTCGGTGCCGCAAGCTCCGCATGGAGCTGCTGCATCGCGTAAACGTGCACGGCCTTCTCCTGCATGGCAGCAATGCCCTCAGCCGCTGCGCGCGCCGCGGCCACGGTCGTAATCATGGGGATGCGCTGCTGCACGGCCGAGCGGCGAATCGCTTTCTCGTCGAAAAAGGTTTCCGCGCCGCGCGGCGTGTTCACAATCAGCTGGATGCGGTCGCCCTTGATCAGGTCGACCACGTTGGGCCGGCCTTCCTTCACCTTGAAGACGCGCTCTACCGCCATGCCGGCCTTCTCAAGCATGTCGGCTGTGCCCTCGGTGGCAACCAGTGCAAAGCCGAGCTGCACATACTGGCGAGCCAGCACAACCAAATGCGTCTTGTCGCGATCGTTCACGCTGAAGAACACCGTTCCCGCGAGCGGAAGGCGAAGCCCAGCGGCCAGCTGCGCCTTGGCAAACGCCTCGCCGAAGTTGTCGGCAACGCCCATGACCTCCCCGGTTGAGCGCATTTCCGGGCCGAGCACGGCATCGACCCCGGGGAACTTGTTCCAGGGAAAAACCGGCGATTTGACGAAGAAGTAGCGCCCCGTACCGAGGTCTTGTCCGCTTGCGACAGAGCTCGGCAGCAGCTCGCGCAGGGTGCGGCCTGTCATGAGGCGCGAGGCCAGCTTGGCGAGCGGTACACCGGTGGCCTTCGACACATAGGGCACGGTACGCGAAGCACGCGGGTTGACCTCGATGACAAAGACCTTGTCACGCTGGATGGCGAACTGCAGGTTGACCAGACCAACGACGTGCAGCGCCAGCGCGAGCCGGCGGGTGTGCTCGCGAATGGTGGCGAGTGCGCTCTGGCTCAGGTCAACCGCCGGCAGCACGCATGACGAATCGCCCGAGTGGATGCCCGCCTCCTCGATATGCTGCATGATGCCCGCAATCACGACGTCGGTGCCGTCGCACAGGGCATCCACATCGACCTCGACCGCGTCCTCCAGAAAGCGGTCGATCAGGATGGGCCGCTCCTGCGAATACTCGACCGCCTCGGCCATGTAGCGCGTTATCGCTGCTCGGTCGTAGGCGATGACCATGGCGCGTCCGCCCAGCACGTAGGACGGCCGCACCAGTACGGGGTAGCCGATCTTTTCCGCGCCTTGCACGGCCTCCTCCACGCTGGTGGCGGTGGTGGCCGACGGTTGCGGGATGTCGAGCTCCGCAAGCAGCTTGCCAAAGCGCTTGCGGTCTTCGGCCAGGTCGATCGACTCGGGCGAGGTGCCGAGAATGGGCACGCCGGCGGCCTTGAGCCGCAGTGAAAGATTGAGCGGCGTTTGCCCGCCGAACTGCACGATCATGCCGATCTCAGCGCCCGCTGAGGCCTCGTGGTCATAGACGGCGAGCACGTCCTCCAGCGTCAACGGCTCGAAATACAAGCGGTCGCTGGTGTCGTAGTCGGTTGAGACGGTTTCCGGATTGCAGTTCACCATCACGGTTTCGTAGCCGTCGTCGCGCAGCGCGAATGCCGCATGGCAGCAGCAGTAATCGAACTCGATGCCCTGCCCAATGCGGTTCGGCCCCGAGCCGAGGATGATGATTTTGCGCCGTGAAGTCGGCGGCGCTTCATCCTCCTCGTCGTAGCTCGAATAAAGGTAGGGCGTGCTGGACTCGAACTCGGCCGCGCAGGTATCGACGAGCTTGAATACCGGCTTGATGCCGGCGGCGAGCCGCTGCTGCCGTACCTGCTCGACCCCGGCGGCACCGGTCAGGCCCCAGCCCTCGGCAAGGCGCTCGTCGGAGATGCCCATGCGCTTAGCTTTCCGCAACTGTGTCGGTTGCACTTGGTCGGGGGTCGCGCTGCTGACGGCGCCGAGCGCCACGGTAATTTCGCGGATCTGCTCCAGAAACCACGGGTCCATCGTGGTGAGCTTTGCAACCTCGCGCACCGTCATGCCGCGCGAAAATGCAAAGCGGATGTAGGCCAGCCGCTCCGGCTGCGGCGTTACCCGGCGATAGGTCAGCTGCTTCGGGTCGAGCGTTTCCGCGCCGACTTTTTTGCCGGTTTCGAGGGCGCGCACCGCTTTCATCAAGGCTTCCTTGAAGGTGCGGCCCATGGCCATCACCTCACCCACCGACTTCATCTGCGGGCTCAGCGTTTCGTCAGCCTCAGGGAACTTCTCAAACTGCCATTTGGGAATCTTGACGACAACGTAATCGATCGAAGGCTCGAAGCAGGCCGGCGTCATGCGCGTGATGTCGTTCGGGATCTCGTCCAGCGTGTAGCCGACGGCGAGCTTGGCCGCGATCTTCGCGATGGGAAAACCGGTCGCCTTTGAAGCCAATGCCGACGAGCGCGACACGCGCGGGTTCATCTCGATGACGGTCATGCGGCCGGTCGCGGGGTCGACCGCGAACTGCACGTTAGAGCCGCCGGTTTCGACGCCGATTTCGCGAATGACCGCGATCGCGGCCGAGCGCATGGCCTGGTACTCGCGGTCAGTGAGCGTCTGAGCGGGCGCGACCGTGATGGAGTCGCCGGTGTGGACGCCCATCGGGTCCATGTTTTCGATCGAGCAGATGATGATGACGTTGTCGGCGAGGTCACGCACGACCTCAAGCTCGTACTCTTTCCAGCCCAACACGGACTCTTCCAGCAGGCACTCGTGTACCGGCGAAAGATCGAGCCCGCGCGCGAGGATCTCCATCAGCTCTTCGCGGTTGTAGGCGATGCCGCCTCCCGAGCCGCCGAGCGTAAACGAAGGGCGGATGATGACGGGAAAGCCCAGCTTGGTCGCGAACTCAAGGCCGTCGCGCAGGTTGTCGACCAGCGCCGATTTTGGCACGTCGAGCCCAATGCGCGCCATCGCGTCCTTGAACAGCAGCCGGTCTTCGGCTTTCTTGATCGCTTCGAGCTTCGCGCCGATCAGCTCGATGCCGTACTTATCGAGAATGCCTGCGTCGGCGAGATCGACCGCGAGATTGAGCGCGGTCTGGCCGCCAACCGTCGGCAGCACGGCAAATGTGCCGGCACGGCCATCGCGCGCGAGCATTTCACTTTCAATCCGGAGGATCTCTTCGACATAGGTGATGGTGAGCGGCTCGATGTAAGTGCGGTCGGCGAGCTCCGGGTCAGTCATGATGGTCGCCGGATTGGAGTTGACCAGCACCACCTCGTAGCCCTCGGCGCGCAGCGCCTTACAGGCTTGTGTGCCGGAGTAATCAAACTCGGCCGATTGACCGATAACGATCGGGCCCGAGCCGATCACCAGTATCTTCGCGATGTCATTCCTGCGTGGCATTACTTCCTTACTGATAGATGTCGTTGCGATGGCCGATTTTTACAACCAGAATAACCAGCTTACCGTCATCAATCTCACAAATCACACGGTAGTCGCCCATACGAAAGCGCCAAAACCCCTTCCATATGCCGCTGAGCGGTGCTGCAAAACCTCGCGGATCAGGCTGCGCCGCAAAGTGCCGCAGGTCCTTGTTTACGCAGATGGCTACCTGAGTATCCAAGCTACGCAGCTGTTTCAGGGCTCCTTTCTTGTACTCGACGGTCCAACTCAAGCTCTCTCATTACCTCCTCCATCGAGTATGTAGGGCCATCCTCTGCCATGGCAGCCTCAGCTTCCAGGGTATCTTCGTAGTCTTCCATGTAACCCTTGATTGCTGTAAGCGCAAAAGCTTCTGCGCTTTGCCCTGCTTGTTCCGCTAACTCATGCAGCCGTACTTCCAACGCTTCGCTCATCCTGATTTCCAGCATCCCGTTCTCCTCCTTAGTTAGCCTACTTAGCCTCGCCACTCCTCCATCATCCGCCGGAACTCCCCAAACAGGTAGTGCGAATCATGCGGTCCGGGGCTTGCCTCCGGGTGGTACTGCACGCTCAGCAGCGGCATGGTGCGGTGGCGCAGGCCTTCCAGTGTCTGGTCATTCAGATTGATGTGGGTCAGCTCAACCTCGTTCGCGTTCAGCGAGTCCGCGTCGACCGCGTAATTGTGGTTCTGGCTTGTAATCTCGACCCGGCCCGTGGGAAGCTGC
>CAXTMW010000101.1:4818-7934 GCA_964245455.1 uncultured Acidobacteriaceae bacterium | reverse complement strand
CGGTCCTGCCAAACGATCGCCCGGTGCACCGGCTCGCCGCTCGCCCGGTCCCACAGCACGGTCGTCTCGCGCTGGTTGGTGATGCCGATCGCGGCCACCTGATCGGGCCGCACCCCGGCGTCGCCGAGCGCCTGCCCGATGAGCTGGTGGCCGAGACAGATGCCGAAGACCGGGGTCCGGCCAGCAAGCTGCCGAATCGCCTCATTGGCATAGGTGAGCGGTTCGGGATCGCCGGGGCCGTTGGACAGGAAGACACCGTCGGGCACGAGCGACAGCACGTCCTCAGCCGTAGTGCGCGCGGGCACCACCGTGACGCGGCAGCCCTGCGCGCCCAGCATGTGCAGGATGTTCTGCTTGATGCCGTAATCGTAGGCGACCACGTGGAGATCACGCTCGCGGTGCGGCTCCTGCTCGCCAACCCGCAGCGGATCTTCCGTACGCTGTTTCCACTCGTAACGTTCCCTGGTGCTGACCACGCTGGCTAGGTCGGTGCCGTCCATCTTAGGCAGGGCCCGGGCTTTGGCTACCAGCACGCCCTCGTCCGGCTGCGCATCGTCCGCGTGCACCAGCAGCACGCCGCGCATCACGCCGTGCGTGCGCAGGTGCCGCACCCGCGCCCGCGGATCAATCTCGGTGAGAACCGGGACCCCGTAGCGCTGCAGGTTCTCGTCGGCAACCTGCTCGGAGCGCCAGTTGGAGCTGACGGCCGAAAATTCGCGCACCACCAGCCCCTCGATGTAAGGGTGCGCGGCCTCTGCGTCCGCGCGGTTGGTGCCGTAGTTGCCGATCTGCGGATTGGTGAGAACCACAATCTGCCCGGCGTAGGAAGGGTCGGTGAAAATCTCCTGATAGCCGGTAAGGGAGGTATTGAAAACGACCTCTCCGGAGCGTTCGACCTGTGCTCCGTAACCGTCACCGCGGAAGACGCGCCCGTCTTCGAGCGCAAGTATCGCCTGCATCCCAGCTCCGATGCGTGGATTTTGTCGATGGTAACAGGTAGCCTGCCGTGCTGCATCCCATGGACGTGAACAGGGGGAACCATGAAGGCTGTGATTGTGCGGGCGTACGGAGATGTTTCAGTACTGCAATATGAGGACGACGACCTGCCGGAGGTCGGTACCGGAGAGGTGCGCGTTCGACTTCACGCGACCAGCATCAATCCCATCGACTGGAAGGTGCGGTCCGGCGCCGCGAAGGCCATGTACCCGCTGGACTTTCCGGAAATCCTGGGCAGGGATGTATCGGGCGAGATCGATGAGCTTGGACCGGGCGTGGAGGGCTGGACCAAAGGCGAGCGCGTGATGGGCCTGGGAGGCGGGACTTTTGCTGAGTACACCACGGTCAAAGCGGACAGTCTTTGCCCCATCCCGGATGCGCTGAGCTTTAGCGAGGCCGCGGCGCTGCCTCTGGTGCTGTTGACCGGCGCGCAGCTGATCGAGCGCGGCGCTCGCGTCGAGCCGGGGCAGACCATCCTGGTCACCGGGGCGCTCGGGGGTGTCGGCCGTACTGCGGTGCACGTCGCCAAGGCGCACGGCGCGCGGGTGATCGCCGGTGTGCGCGCCTCACAGGTAGAAGAAGCAGCCGCGCTGGGCGCAGCGCAGGTCGTGGCGCTCGATGACCCAAAGGAGATGGTGCATCTGCATGACCTGGATGTCGTCGCCGACACCGTGGGCGGCGTCGTGCAGCAGCACGTGTTAAAGCTGCTGCGCGGCAACGGCGTGTACGCGTCGGTCATCGGCGGCCCGGCACACCCGCCTGAGCGTGGCATCCGCGTTGAGCTGGTGTCGTGCGTACCCGACGCATCGCGCCTGTCGGAGCTTGCCTTCGACGTCGCAACGGGCGCGCTCCACATACCGATTGCGAAGACGTTTGCTCTCGCCGAAATCCAGCAGGCGACCGAGCTGGCGGAGAAAGGCCACGCGGGCGGCAAGGTCATTCTGACGATGAGCTAGGCGGGGTTCTGGCGTTGCCGGTCCCAACAAAAGCTGGGTTATCCGGAAAGGTAGGCATCCTGGAAGAGGGGTTGACCTGGAAGATGGGTCATCCTGGAAAAGGGGTCATCCTGAGCGTAGCGAAGGATCTGCTTTATGCGCTGCCTGAGACAAATGCCAAAGCAGATCCTTCACTTCGTTCAGGATGACCCCATGTTGTCTGCAGCGACCCATATCTCGAGGGAAGCGCCTACTGCTTCAAGAAGAGTTGCAGCGTAGCGGCAATCACGCCCTCCACGTCGTGTGCTATTGCTTCTACCGCCGGTCGCAGGCCGTGCCGCCGCAAGGTCGCCGAGGTGATCGGGCCAATCGAGATCAGCCTGACTCCAGCAAGCACCTGTGCAGGGGTGCCCTGCGGCAGCAGCGCCAGCAGGTTCTCCACGGTGGAGGAACTGGTAAATGTAACGGCATCGATCGCCGGCGCGCCCTCCCGGAAGAGCTCCGCCACCAGCGCGCGCGAGTCCTCGGCGAGCACGGTACGGTAGGCCTCCACCACATCCACCGTGGCGCCGGCGGCGCGCAGGGCGTCCGGCAGGATGTCGCGGGCAACAGCAGCGCGCGGCAGCAACATGCGCTTCCCTGCGGCGGAAGGCGCAAGCTCGCGGACGATGGACTCCGCAATCGACGGCGAGGGCTGCAGATCGACGCGCAAACCGGCCTGGCGCAGCGCCTCTGCGGTCGACGGCCCGACGGCGACAGTCAGCGGCTGCAGGCTCCAGGGCGGAGGCTTCCGCTCCGCCAGGATTCTCGCGGTGTTGGCACTTGTCACCAGCAGCATGTCGTATGTGCCCACGCGCGCAAGAGCCTCGTCCAGCGGCACATACGAGGCAGGGGGCGCGAACTGGAGGGTCGGCACCTCAAGCACTTCAGCGCCCAGAGCACGTAATCCCGCGCTGAGAGTGCTGCTCTGCTCGCGGGCGCGGGTCACCACAATCCGGCGGCCCTCGAGGGGAGCCTTCACACGCGCGAGCTCAGGCGAGCAGGGCGCCCGCGCCCTGCCGCAGCAGCTCCTCGGCCAGGCGCCGGCCCAGCTCCGCCGGGTTTTCCTCCGTCCGATGTTCAAGGCCGACGCGGACCGCGGCCGTGCCTTCGGGCAACGTCACCGCGCCTGAGATGAGCCAGTGA
>CAXTMW010000101.1:0-4808 GCA_964245455.1 uncultured Acidobacteriaceae bacterium | reverse complement strand
CCCCATGCCGCTGGCAGTAGATGCCGAGCGGTACCTGGCAGCCTCCGCCGAGCGCGCCCAGTGCCGCCCGCTCGGCTGTCACGGCGAAGCGGGTTTCCGGGTCGTCGAGAAAGCCGAGCGCCTCGATCATGCGGGCGTCGCCGGCGCGTACCTCGATGGCGAGCGCGCCCTGGCCGGCCGCCGGGCATACCACTGACACCGGCAGCCGCTCGCGCAGCATGGCCGTACGCTCCAGCCGGTCGAGCCCCGCGCAAGCCAGCACGCAGGCTTCCGCTTCGCCGTCGCGGAGCTTGCGCAGCCGCGTATCCACATTGCCGCGAAACTCGATGTACTCCAAGTCGCGCCGATGGGCACGCAGCTGCGACTGCCGCCGCAGGCTGCTGGTGCCGACCCGCGCGCCCGGAGGCAGTGAGGCGAAACCCGCGAAGCGCTCGGACACAAAGGCGTCCCGCGGGTCCGCGCGAGCCGGCAGCGCGGCAAGCTGGAAGGCCGGGTCAAGCTCGGTCGGCAGGTCCTTGAGGCAGTGCACAGCGAGGTCGACCCGCCCGTCCACGAGCGCTTCCTCGATCTCCTTGGTGAACATGCCCTTGGTGCCGACTTTGCTGAAAGCCACGCCCTGCAAACGATCGCCGGTGGTTCGGATGACCTCGATCTCGACCGCGTGCCCGGCCCCTCGCAGCACGGCCGCGATGTGTTCAGACTGCCACAGGGCAAGGGCGGAGCCGCGCGAGCCGATGCGGATGTCCATCAGGCGCGCCGCACCGGCACGGGCAAATCAATCTCATCATCTATGGGCAAGTCCAGTATGGGCAAGTCCACCGGCAGGTCGACGTCCTCCGGTGTTGCGCGAGCGGGGTCCTGAGACACGGCGCTACCGTTTTCCGTCGGCAGCTGAAACGTGCTCCGCAGCAGCGCAAGCCGCTCGCCGTCACCTTCCTGCGCGGCTGTGCGCAGGGCCTGCAGCGGCGCATGGAGAAACTTGTTGGCGAGCCCCCGGGTCAGTGCCTCGACTGCCTCGTGTTGCGCGGGGGTCAGCCCCTGCAGGCGCCCAGCGGCGCGGCGCAGTTCCCCTTGGCGCATCGCCTCCACGGTGCCCTGCAGCGCGCGGAGCATCGGCACTGCGTCCACCACCTGCTGCCGGCGCGCAAACAGCTCCACCTCCGCTTGCACCAGCCGCTCGGCGCCGGCCGCCTCCTGGGTGCGATCGGCCTTGTTGGCCTCGGCGACCTTTTGCAGATCATCAATGTCGTAGAGAAATACGTTGTCGACTCGATTCAGTTCGGGGTCCACATCACGGGGCACGGCGATGTCGATAAAGAACATAGGGCGGCCGCGCCGACGCTGAAGAAAGCGCTGGCCGTCCTCGCGCCGGAACACAAACTCGTGCGAGCCGGTCGAGGTAATCAGGATGTCGGCCTGGTCCGCTTTGTCGAGCAGCTCGGCAAAGGGCAGCACGCGGCCGGCGAAGGTTTGCGCCAGACGCTCCGCACGAGCCTGGGTGCGGTTAGCCACGGTAATCGATCCGGCGCCCTTGGCGAGCAGGTGCCGCGCAGCCAGCTCCCCCATTTTGCCCGCGCCCACCAGCAGAACGCGTTTGCCGGCGAGCGAGCCGAAGATTTTCAACGCGAGATCGACCGCGACGCTCGCGATCGATACTGAGCTGGAACCGATGGCGGTTTCAGTCCGCACCCGCTTCGCGACTGAAAGTGCAGTCTGCACCAAGCGGTCGAGTTCGCGCCCGGTGGCTCCGGCCGCGCGTGCCGCCTCATACGCCGCTTTCACCTGGCCCAGGATCTGCGGCTCGCCGACCACCATGGAATCAAGGCTCGCCGCCACCCGAAACAGGTGCCGCGCCGCCTCGGCCCCGCGATGCTGATACAGGTGCGCGCGCAGCTCGGTCTCACTCACCGGGCCATGCGCAAGGAGGTACTCGATCAGGTCCGGGGGCTCCCCGTTGTAGGCGACATACAGCTCGACCCGGTTGCAGGTCGACAAAATCATGGCCTCCCGCACCCGCGGCCATGCCTTTAGCGCGCGCAGCGCCGACGGCAGATCATCGGGCGTGATGGCCACCTGCTCGCGCAGCTCAACCGGCGCGTTGCGGTGGTTGAGGCCCGTGAGGAGGAAGTTCATGGCGCGGAAAACCTGTGCACGGAGCTGAGCAGGTTCGCCGCCCATACGCTGAGCACGACCAGGAAGGCCACTGAAGACACGTACACGGCCTGCCTGCCGCGCAGGCCTTTGGACTGCCGCAGCGTGAGGACGAAGACGTAGATGACCCACATGTCGAAGGACAGCACCACCTTCGGATCCTGGAAGTATGTCGCCCCGACGCGCTCCTGCGCGATGAGCGAGCCGGCAAACAGGCCGAGCGTCATGCACAGGAAGCCGAGCACCAGCGTGGACTGGGCGATGCGGTCCATGGTCTCAAGCGGCGGGAGCCAGGCGAAAAAGCCCGGCGCGTCCTTGTCTTTCAACCGGCGCTCCTGCAGCAGATACAGAAAGCTCGCCAGCAGTGAGAACACGAGCGCGGTATCGGCGGCCAGCAGCGCGGCGACGTGGATCGCGATCCAGCCGCCCCGCACCAGCGGCGATGAGAAGGTGTAGTGCGCCGCGCCAAGCGCCGAAGGCAGGGCCAGCAGAAAGGCCATGGGCAGGGCAAACAGACCGAAGGACACTGTGCGATAACGGGCCGCGATGAGCAAAAACGCAAGCGCGATCAGCAAGCCCAGCGACGCCTGCACCTCGTGGAAGCCGGTTGGGGTAAAACGATGCGTCGCGGCAAACGCTTCAGCAAATGCGACTACCTGGAAAATGGCCGCTGCCAGCGCAAGCATCATGCAGGCAGTGCGGAAGCGGGCGCGATTCCACAGGACGGCCGGCAGCGCGCAGATGCTCGCCACCCCGTACATTGCCGTTGCGCCGCGTATCCAGAGCAGTTCCATTAGCTGAGCGTGGTCTCCCAAGTATACGGCGCGAGGTGCTGCGCCGACGGGCTAACCGCCCCCACACTTTCTAGATGACCGGGCCCCACCCGGAAGGCGCAAAGACAATATCGATCCGCGTTGATCCGCGAAAAGAAAGTGGCTCTGCCCGGCAACGAAAACAACTCACCCCTTCATCTGTCACACTGTCAGCGGATGCAGCGCGCCCTCTAACCACGGTGCGCTTGACAACGAGCTCACTACAAGCCACGGAAGGTGGAGAACTATGTCAGATTATCGCGTACAGGCAGGAGATATTCAGGAAGACCAGGTAACCTCGCTGATGGAAAGCTACAGCGCAAAGCTTCCCAGCTCGTTTTTCCTGGGTGCTTCCTTCGCTTCCATCATCGGTTCGCTCATCCTCAAAACGCAGGGCAAGGATGAGAACGCTCTTTTCGTCGGGCAGTGGGCCGCACCGTTTCTGCTGCTGGGCATTTACAACAAGATGGTGAAGCAGCACGGTTCAGACGCCGTTACCCGCGACTAGCGCCCAACGCT
The DNA here is from genome assembly GCA_964245455.1 of uncultured Acidobacteriaceae bacterium. Taxonomy (GTDB): domain Bacteria; phylum Acidobacteriota; class Terriglobia; order Terriglobales; family Acidobacteriaceae; genus EB88. The sequence goes on along the minus strand of CAXTMW010000101.1, from coordinate 1,326 downwards.
CCCCAGTGGCACATAAGGGACTGCCTACCGGGCGGTCCTTTTGCTTCAGGCCGCCTTTGCTGCGTCGGGGCGGCACTCGAGGCGGGACGCGTTTCCCTCAGCATCCCGGGTGGGCCGGTGCGCTATTCTGTCGGTGCCCGTGAGTGAAGCTCCCTCCCAGCTCGAGCCCGCAGCGGCGCCGCCCGGGCAATCGCCTGACGCGCAGACGCCCCTGATGCGCCAGTACGCCGGGGCCAAGCAGCAGAACCCGGACGCGCTGCTGTTTTTCCGCCTGGGCGACTTCTACGAGCTGTTTTACGAGGACGCGCGCACCGCCGCGCGCGAGCTGGGCATCACGCTCACCTCGCGCGACCGGGAGCGCGGCGTGCCCATGTGCGGCGTGCCGTTCCACGCGGCTGAGGGGCACATTGCCAAGCTGCTGCGGCGCGGCTACCGCGTTGCTGTGTGCGAGCAAATGGAAGACCCGAAGCAGGCGAAAAAGATTGTGCGCCGTGAAGTGACGCGTGTGTTGACGCCGGGCACAGTGGCCGACCAGCAGCTTGGCGCGGGCGAGAACAACTATCTCGCAGCGTTGCACGTGTCTTCCAGTAACTCTTCAAGAGAGCCGGTCGTCGGCCTGGCCCTGCTGGACCTGTCGACCGGCGAGTTCCGCGGGAGCGAGTGGACCGGCGCCAACGCGCCCCTGCTTGCGGCCGACGCGCTTGCCTGCTCGGGCGCGAGCGAAATCCTGCTGCCGGGCTCGCCCCTCCATGTGCGAGAGCAAGCGCTGGAACGGGCGCTCGCGCTGGTCCGCACCAAAACCACGCTCGACGACTGGGTATTTACCCTGGACTATGCCGCACCGCTGCTTGAGCGGCAGCTGGGCGCGCGCACGCTGGAAGGTTTCGGGCTTGCCGGCCATCCGGCGGCCGCGGTCGCCGCGGGTGCCGTGCTGCACTACGCGCAAAATACGCAGCGCAGCGCGCTCGCGCACATTGACAGCTTTCGCTTCACGGAGCGGGACAGCGCCCTGCAGCTCGACGCGGTTTCGGTGCGCAACCTGGAACTGGTGGAGCCCTTGTTTCGCTCCGGCGGCGCGGAGGCGACGCTCGCCCACACCCTTGATTGCTGCCGGACGCCAATGGGCAAGCGGCTGCTGCGGGCGACGATCCTGCGTCCGCTTGCCGATCCCGAGTCGATGCGCGCCCGCTGGGGCGCGGTCCGGGAGCTGAGCCGGGGGCTGAACGCGCGGGAAGCGCTGCGGCCCGGGGTCGGCTGTGTGCTTGCCTAGGCACGGTTGCTGTCCCGGGTCGCGCTTGAAAGCGCGGGCCCCCGTGACCTCTTATC
>CAXTMW010000100.1:6663-13268 GCA_964245455.1 uncultured Acidobacteriaceae bacterium | reverse complement strand
CGCGCATCCGCGACTTTATGCAGAAGAAGGGCTTTGCCGGCCCGCCGGAGCTGCAGGCGTACTTCAACCAGCGTTTGCTGCCGATCCTGAAGAAACACGGCAAGCAGATGATCGGCTGGGACGAAGTGATAAATCCGGCGCTGCCCAAGGACACAATCATCCAGAGCTGGCGCGGCGAAGCATCGCTGGCCGCCGGGGCGAAACAAGGCTACCGCGGCATTCTATCGGCACCCTACTACCTGGACGCCGAGAAGACCTCGGCGCAGATGTTTCTTGCCGACCCGCTGCCGGCCGATACCACGCTTGACACCGCGCAGCAGCAGCTGATCCTGGGCGGCGAAATCTGCATGTGGGCCGAGCAGCTGGACGCCCAAACGCTGGACAGCCGTGTGTGGCCCCGCTCGCTTGCTGTTGCGGAGCGCTTCTGGTCGCCGGCGAGCGATCGCGATGTTTCCTACCTGTATGAGCGGCTGCGGCGAGTTTCGCTTGAGCTGGAGAGCGTCGGCCTGATGCACATTGCAGGCCCGGAAGCACTTCGCCGCAGCCTCGCCGGCCGGGAGCACCCGGAAGCGCTGGAGCTGCTGGCTTCTGTCACCGAGCCGGTTTCATTCAGCGACCGCTATGACATGCAGCGCACCGATCGCCTGACCTCGCTGGATCGTCTGGTGGATGCAGTTGTTCCCGATCCACCTTCCCGACAGGAGATCGCGGGCGACGTCGGCGCGCTTGTGCCGCGCGGCAAGCCGCCGGCGGCTGCAGGTACGGCCGCCGCTTCGGCAGACACGAGCGGCGATGTGGCAGCCGGCTTCCCACCGAACCGCGCCGAAGCCGCAAGTGACCTGCGGCAGCGCTTCCTGGCCTGGCAGCGCACGACGCCTGCGCTGCTGGAGCTGTCCGAGCAAACGCCTCGCCTGAACGACACGGGCAAGCTGGCACTTGAACTAGGCGAGCTGGGTGCGCTCGGGGAGCAGGCCCTTGCGTTCCTGGACGCGCACGCCGCGCCCCCGGCGGGCTGGGCGGAGCGCGCGCAAACCACGCTTAATGAGGCGGCGAAAGGGGCAGCGCTGGTCCATTTCACCTTTGTGCCTTCCCTGCGGAGGCTGGTGGAGGCGGCCGCGCAACCGCGGCCCCGTTGACACTCGAGGGGTTGCCGGCGCAACGGGCCTTCTACTCCTTCCTAAGCCGCACGGCGGTGCTGTCGTAGTCGCCGCGCAGGTTCAGCAGCAGGCCGCCGCTCATCAGCTCGGCTCCGCTCGCCTGCTGGGGCAGCAGCGCGGCTTTTTTCGTCTCCTCCGGTAGAAGCGTGTAGGTTGCGGCAGGGTCTAGACCTTCCAGACGCACCGGCGGAAACGGGTCACCGAACTCCGACGCCTGCAGGAACGCAAACACAACGGCCTCGGACCTGTCCGGCGCGACGTACTCAGACGCCCAACGCCCCGGCAGCCCGAGCCCCGGCGTAAGCCGATACAGCAGGCCTTGCTGCACCAGCGGCCGCACGCTCTTGTAAAAAGCAATCTGCGCCGTCGCCAGTTGCATTTCCGCGTCCGTCCACTTGTTCAGGTTGTTGCCGATGCCGAGCGAGCCGGTCTCGGCCACGCGAAAGCGAAACTCCAGCGGGGTCGTGCGGCCGTTCACGGAGTTCGGCACATCGGTGACCCAGGCCATCATGATGCCGGGCGTGTAGGCGTGCGTAAAGCCATCCTGGATCGTCAGGCGATCGAGCGCGTCCGTGTTGTCTGACGGCCAAACCTGGTCGGTGTAGCGCAGGATGCCGTCGTCGACGCGCCCGCCGCCGGCCGAGCAGGACTCGATCTCGAGCTCGGGATGTTTCTGCCGCAGCTCAGCCAAGATGCTGTACAGGTTATCGACAAACTTCACGTAAACCGTCTTCTGCTCCGCGAGCGGCACAGCGTCCCAGCCCGGCTCGGACCAGTTGCGGTTGTAGTCCCATTTGATGAAGTCGATCCTGTTCTTCGATACGAGCTCGTCGAGCCAGCCGTACACGTACGCGCGTACATCGGGCCGCGCCAGGTTCAGCAGCAGCTGGTTGCGTGCCTCCGTACGCGGCCGCCCGGGAAAGTTCATCGCCCAGTCCGGATGTTTGCGGTACAAGTCCGAGTCCGGGTTCACCATCTCGGGCTCGACCCAGATGCCGAAGCTCATGCCGAGCTGGTGCACGCGGTCGATGACCGGGGCAAGGCCGTGCGGAAACTTCGCCTGGTTCACGTACCAATCGCCAAGACCGGCGTGGTCGTTTTTGCGCTGGCCGAACCAGCCGTCATCGATGACAAACCGCTCGACGCCCAGCTTCGCCGCGCGTTCGGCAAGCAGGAGCTGCCCGGCCTCGTCCACGTTGAACTCGGTCGCCTCCCAGGAGTTGAACAGCACCGGCCGCAGCTTTGGGTGCGGCTTTTGGGGCAGGATCGCCGCCTGTTGAAAGCGGTGCAGGATGCGCGAAGCCTCGCCCTCGCCGGATGAGGTGTAGCCGGCGTAGAAGTGCGGCGTTGCGAGCTTTGCGCCGGGCGCGAGCGGGTAGGCAAAATCGAACGGACTGTAACCGCCGGTGATCCGAACGGCGTGCGTCTCGACCTCCTCGACCGAGATGCGCGAGCTGCCGCTCCAGCCCAGCTCGCCAATCCACACCGGCCCGGCGTTCTCAGTAGTTTGGCCGGCTTTGCCGATGGAAAACCACGGGTTGGTCTGGTGGCTGGTGCTGCCGCGTCGGCTCTCCAAAATCTGAGCCCCGGCCTGGATCGGCGTGCGCCCGAGCTGCCACTCGCCAACCGCGCGGCCGTGGAGCGAGGCCAACTGGTAGGCCGGGTCGGCGGGCAGGTTCCAGGTGGCGCTGGCCGCGTTTTCAAGCGTGAGCGGGGTTTTCGAGCGGTTCTCAATCTCGCTCCAGCGCCCGAGTACGCCCTGCGGAAACACCTGGTAGTACAGGTGCACGTACACGGGCTCGACCGCGTCATGCAGGGTCACCTCGAGGGTGTCCGGGGCGGGCTGCTCCGCCTTATCAAACAGCAGCATCATGGACCGGTTGCCGTTCGGGAAGCTCGCCTTGAGCGCCGGCTCATACTGCAGGCCCGCTCCCCATGCAGGGTATTCAAGCGGTGTCGTCGAGATTGGAAGTTCGACCGACGCGAACTCGGGGTGCATCTTCGCTGTGGGCAAGCCGGTCATGTCGGCAAGGCGCGCCCCCCAGTACAGCGTCTGCGGCATCTGCTGGTCGTTGATGCCGACGGCGTAGCTCATCTCGCCCGCGGAAAGCAGCCAGGACCTGCCGCCGGGCGAGGCTTGAATTGTGGCCTGCTGGGCGAGCAGTGACGAGGAAACGAGCAGACACAGTGAAAAGGTGAAAACGGCTGGGCGGCAAATCACGGTGAGCTCCCTGGCGTACGGAGTGGAGGACGGCTCTGAGAGTAACAGGGCCATTGCGCAGTGTCAGGCAATCGCGTAAAGACCGGCAACAGTGCGGCAGCAGGTAGCTTTTAACCTGGGCAGAAGCATTTATTCGCGACAGCCTTTGGTATACCTGAGAGAGCGCGATGAGTGCCTTGCAAGGGTGAACCCGCTCGAGCCGCTTTGCTGCCTCTGTGCCGCATAGCTCACCCGGAATGCTCAGAACGAAGCCCAAGAAAGCGAAACGGAAACGAATGATGATGATGCCGGCCGTCGCCGACAAAACTGGCGCAGGGGTGCGGGCCGGCTTGGCGAAACGCAGGGCCGGCCAATGCGCCCAAGCTCTCCGTACAGCTTTAAGTGCTAAAACCATGCCGCGTACCCGCGCCGAGAGGTATTAGTGGTACGCCCGTGTGCCCTGGCGCGACTGATGTTCGTCGCGGCCGGTGCCCTGTGTGCCGGCGCTCTCGCGCGTGCGCAGGATGCCTCGCCCGCGCCGCCGACCGACCAGCAGCCGACGCTGATGAAAAGCCTCAGTGACCGCGGTCTGCACGACATCGAGAAGGAGCGCTGGAACGCCTATGGGCAGTTCACCTACATCTACGGCGGCAAGCAGGCATTCGCTGCCGCGTACACCAACCTTGACGGCAGCATCAACTCACTTTCGCCTAACTCGCAGCAAAGCTTCACCGGTTCGGCTACTGCATTTCTGGGAGCGCGGCTTTGGAAAGGCGGTGAGATCTATTTCGTGCCGGAAATCATTTCCGAGAAGCCGCTTTCCAACCTGAAAGGGCTTGGCGGCGCTGTCCAGGATTTTGAGCTGCAAAAGGGTGGGTCCGCGAGCCCGACGCTGTATGTGTCGCGAGCATTCATCAAGCAGACGGTCAACTTCGGAGGCGGCCATGTCGTGGAGGAGTCCGGCCCGCTGCAGCTGGGCAAGACCGAAGACAGCCGGCGCTTTGTGCTGATCTTCGGCAACTTCAGCATCCTTGATTTCTTCGACAAAAATGCCTTCGACATCGACCCGCGCCAGGGAATTTTTAACCTCGCGTTCCTGACCTATGCCGCTTATGACTTTGCCTCGAACGCGCGCGGCTACTCCTATGGTGCCGCGTCAGAGTTGTATTTGGATAAATGGTCGGTACGCTGGGGCCGCATCTCGCCCCCATTGCAGCCGAACCAGCTGCAGGCCGACTATCGACTGTTTAAGTTCTATGGCGACCAGATCGAGGTAGAGCACAAACACGATGCTCACGGCGGGGGCACGCTGCGTGTACTCGGCTATCGCAATCGCGAGAATATCGGGCGCTTTTCAGAGGCAATCTCGGCCTTCAAACAGAATCCCGGCGAGAACGCAGCTGCCTGCACCAGCTTCAACTACGGCTCCAACAATGCGACCGCGCCGGACTTGTGTTGGGTTCGCAAACCGAACACCAAGCTGGGCATCGGGATTTTTGGTGAGCAATACTTTGTCAAAGACGTCGGCGTGTTTGCACGCGGCATGTTTGCCGACGGCAAAACCGAGGTGGACGCGTACACATCCACGGATCGGTCGGCCACCATCGGCCTCCTCGCAAAGGGTTCTTCATGGTCGCGTCCACTTGACATCGTCGGCGGCGGCTTCAACGCCGGCTGGATCTCAGGCGCACATGCCAATTATCTCGGGATGGGCGGCATTGATGGCTTTGTCGGCGACGGCCGCATCACTGCCGCTTCAGAAAAAGCGCTGGACGCTTTTTACAGCTACAGCATTCACAAAACATTTTGGCTGGCCGGCGACTACCAGCACATTGCCAGTCCGGGCTTCAATGCCGCGCGCGGGCCTGCCAACATCTTCAGCGTGAAGGTTCACGGAGAGTTTTAGCCGTCACCAACGCCTACTTGCGCAGGCGCTTGACCAGTTCTTTCGGGTGCAGCGGCTTGGGCCAAAGTTCGAAGCCGTGACCCTTGTCCCGCGCCTGCTGCAGCAGGTCAGAGACCCCGGCCTGGCCGGAAAACAGGACCACGCGCGTCTCCGGGCATTGCTCCCGAATCAGAATGCCGACTTCAATCCCGTTGCGCCCGGGCATGCGCACGTCGGTTAGCACTATATTGGGGCACACCGTGGCCAGCGCCGCCAACGCCGCTTCTCCGTTGTACACCGCTGTTGCAATAAAGCCGTTCAGGGTCAGGATGCGTACCAGAGTGTCGGCAATCAGCTGCTCATCATCGACGATCAACACGCGAAGGGGCGGTGCATGGTGGTCAGACCGCGAGCCGGACGCTGCTTTGTCGCCGGTTGCCTGCTCCACAAACCCATGCGGCGGCTTCTCAAATCCTTGCTTGGTCCAGCTCCCTGGCAGGGTAAGCAGCAGCTGTATCTCTTGCATCATTGCACCCTACTCCTCGATTGCTGCACCGGCAGCGTCACCATAAAGCACGTACCGCTTCGCGGGCCTACCCAGCTCCTGAAGCGGATGGATCCGTTTTGTTCCTCAAGACTTCGTTTGGATGCCCAAAGCCCAAGGCCGTTGCCGAGCTCCCGCTTGGTCGTGAAAAACGGCTGAAACAGTTTTGTCCGTGTTAACGGATCAATGCCCGCTCCCTGATCGGCGATGGACAGGCGGATGACCGCTTCGCCGGTGTGCCAGTCTCGCGATTGTCGGGCCGCGATCTGAATGCGCCCTCCCGGCGGGGAAGCCTGGATTGCATTGACAAGAAGGTTGGACAGGACCTGCCGCAGCTCGCCCTGCAGGCACACAAGTGAGACAGCCCGGACGCGCGACACGTCAATGGCAACCGCCGGCAGGTCGGGGCGGCGCTCAAACAGGCGCGTCGTGTCCTCCACGGCCCTTTGCAAGTTCACGCGCACCGGCCCGAGTGTGTCCCGATAAAAGCCGAGGGTCTGCTGCGCGATGTGCGTGACCCGACTCAACTCGCTGTCGGCCGCCTTCAGCATTTGGCTGGTACTGGTGGAAAGCGACTCATCGAGCGTCGCGAGATAGATCAGGTTTGTCACGGATTCAAGCGGGTTGTTGATCTCGTGCGCCACCGTTGCAGCGAGCCTACCGGCAGCGGCCAACTTTTCTGTGCCACGCAGCGAACGTTCAGCGCAACGTTGCTCGGAAATGTCGCCCACTAGACCTGCGATCGCAGCATTGCCGTTCGCGTCGGTGTAGAAGGCTCCCCGAACGGCAAGCCAGTGCTCCTCGCCGTCTGCCTGGGCA
>CAXTMW010000100.1:0-6653 GCA_964245455.1 uncultured Acidobacteriaceae bacterium | reverse complement strand
GTGGTACTGCTGCAATGCCCACTCCAGCCGGCAGCGGCGCAGCGAACCCCCATAGCGGAAGAGCACCGCAGCGCGCTCGGAAAGCTCGAACTCCCCCGATGCCGGATCGAGCGTCCAGGTCCCGAAGCCGCCGGTTGCCAGCGCCAGCTGCTGCACTGCCGAGCGCTGCGCGTTCTTTTCGCGGTGCAGTGCGCTGTGCAGCGCGGAGGTCGCAATCAACAGAGCCGATTGCAGAAAACTGCCGTAGGCCGCGTCGATGCGAAGCCGTGGATTGATTCCGCACAGCAGGTACGCTACCGTGCTTTTCTCATCCCGGTTTCCTTCCGCGATACCGATCAGCGGCAGGAGCAGGGCTTGCTCGACCGGCGCGTTCCACAGGCTCCCTGGAGCAGGCTCTCCCGGCTCCATCTCAATACAGAACAGGCGCATCCCCTCGGGCAGACTGTCCGGCTGGCTGATCGGCTTTGCCCAGAGCGGCAGCACGAGCGATCCATCGGGTCCGGTAGCTAACGAGGGAGGCGCGATCACTCCGGCAGCGGCCTTGGACAGGCGATGCCCTTGCACAGCTTTTCGTTCACACACGTTCTCTTCCGGGTAGCCTCGCTGGTATAACGCCACAAACGGCAGGTCCTCCTCGTTTGCAGCGAGCTTGGCCACGGCATGGAGCATCATCTGCGCGCTGTTGGAGACCTCGGTCAAAGCGCGTGACAGGCGGGCCAGGGCACGGGCACGCCGCTCCGCAAGCACCTTGGCTGTGGTTTCCACCAGGCCATGCAGAACGCCGAACACGCGGCCGTTTTCATCCCGGATGGGACTGCTTGTATGAGTGAAGTAGCACTCTTCCCGGTAGCCGTGGCGGTTCACAGGCAGCAGCTGATCTTCAAAGCGGGCCGACGTGCCTTCCCGAAGAACACGCGCCAGCGTCCCAGCCATCTCCGATGAAGTACGCTCCCACATGGAGCCGGCGGGTTTACCCAAAATGCGGGGATGGTCTTCCCCGGGAAGGAGGCTAGCGGCGTCGTTGTAGAGCAGGCACAGCTCCGGACCCCAGTAAATGCAGACCGGAAACGCTGAGTTAAGGCACAGGCTTACGGAGGAGCGCAGGGTACCCGGCCAGGAGTCGGGATGCCCAAGCTGCGTGTCTGTCCAGGGCTGCTGCCGCATCAACTCACCCAGCCGGCCGCCGCCCTGCAGAAACCCATGCTGGTGGGGATATTGTCGAGACGGTTCCGCGGCTACTTCATGCGGCAATGTGGCTGCCTTCCTTGAGGGACCTTGACGAAGCCTGATGCTCGGAAGCGATGAACCGATGCGCCCCGTAGCCGTCCGCCCTGGCAAGATAGCCCAGTTATCCCTGAGATGCGGGAAGTTGTTCCCTCGAATGCCCCGCGGCTGCTTGTTGAAAAGCTGCCGCGCGCGCAGGACGGTGAGGGCGGCTAGTTCTTTCGGAAGATGATAGCTGTCGGATAGGAGGACAAGAAGGTCTGATAAGCGCCGCCGATCGGCGACAGCGGAAAGGTAGTGTCGAGAGCCGGGGTAAAGAAGCTTGCCTTCCAGGAGCCCGGAAGTTGTACCTGCACGGGCACTGGTGTGACAAACTGCAGACTTTCCGAAGGCTCGTCCCAGACGGGCGCCTCATTCCATAAAAACAAAGCAACGGAGCCATCGGAGGCCGTGAGCGCGAGAGCATGGCCGGTGCTCGGCAGCCCCCGGATCGCGGCCTGGACCGCGACAGGGGACGAGGGCTGGTCCGGGGGCAGAACGTCCGCAATATGCCGCATGGCGAGCGCGACGATTTTGGGCGAGTTATCCAGGTGAAAGAATCCGAAGTGGTTGTCGTTATTGGTTCCCTGCGGGTCCGCGTAGGCGTCGAGCAGCTGGTAGACAAAGGTCCGCTGTACACCCTGGAGCGCCGCGTCGAAGTAGGTGTTCATGATGAGCTCGGCCTCGGCCGGCTCATCGACGCCGCCCCAGTCGGTCGATTGCGGAAGTGAGTAGTAGCCGGTTTCGGTAATCATCTTTGGGGTGCTGTTCGGATTGTTGAAGTTGTTGACAAACTCCTGCTGCAGCACCGGGAACGGCTGTACGCCACTCTTCGGGTACGGGTGCGTGTTCTCGAAGTCGGCCAAACCGGCGTTCGCGCTCAGATCAACAGGGCTGCCGCCGGTAAAGTACAGCACCGGCACCCCGCTCAGAGTGCCGTCCGCGTGGACCGCCGCGTAGAGCTGGCGCTGGTAGTCCTTCGCTGCCTGCTCATTGGTTTCCCCGGGCACGGGCGGCACGGGGTAGTTGTTGATTTCGTTCGGCCCTTCCACCGAGATCACCATGCCGGGCTGCGCCTGCTGGAGCGCGTCGAGCTGCTGCATGCTGGTCGAAAGCGGCTGGTTCGGCTCGGCCAGTAGATCCCACTTGATGCCGTTGGCTGCGAGCATCTGCATCGCCGCCAGACCCTGCCCCTGCGGCAGCCAGAGCGCCGGCTCGGGTACCAGGTCGCGCACATTGTGGATGCCGAGGTATTGCAGGTCCTGGAGGACGGCGGTTGCATCGGCGTACTTGCCATCGGTGTACTCGATATGCAGATTGACGCCGAGGCTGTCCTGGAAGGAGAACAAGGGAATAGATGGAATGGTCTGGTAGTTCTGCGCAAGGCCGGTAGCAGGCAGGCCGGCGAGCGAAACTGCGGCTAAAAGGCAGGGAGCCTTCAGCGAATACGTGCAGGGCATGGATGTCCTTCAGGCGCACGGCGAGCAGGAAGCATTATCTTGCGCCCGCGATGCAGAGTGGGATGACTTACACGCATCCTAACCCGAAGAAAAGCGGCTATTAAGCAGGTCTGCTGTGTTTTCCTGATGACTTCTGTTACTTAGGTCCTGCGCGTGCGTTAGCTTAACCAACTAAGACATATAAGTGCCTGGCAATGTTTGCAGCCGCCTGTGCAACTTTCTTATCGGTTGGGGAACCACTTACTCATCCGCGTGACAAAGATGCAGGGTTCGGGTAGAAGTTGCGCGTACTACAACTTTCGAGTTAGCTCCGCTGCATTTCTCGTAGATTATTTTGGAAAATTATTTTCTTACATCACCAGTTCCGGCTGGCCGACAGGCTGCGCGACCGCGACCGCGGGGTGGTAGGCAGCCGCACGCCGCGGCTTGGACGCAGTCGCGATCGCGAACAGCACCCAGCTCATGGGGGTAATGGGGTCGGAGCCGGCGACAACCAGACCCACCATCATGACGGCGAGGGCAAACAATGAGCGCTCAAACATTTCAAAGCGCACATAGCGGCCCGGCCGCAGCGCGGGCCGCACCAGCTGCAGCAGAAAAGTGACAAACAGCAGCGTTCCGGGGATGCCGACGTTGCCCATCAGCGAGCAGGCGAAGCTTGACGCCCGCACACTGCCCCACCCGGCTCCAAAGTAGTAAGAGTCCCGCGAGGTCTGGAGCGCCAGAGTGTTCCACAGCGAGCGCTCCCGGTAGGAGTCGCTGTCGACCTTGTCGATAAAGACGGTTTGAAATACTTTGCTGACGGTGTGACCCGCGTCGGTAAGCACAAGAGCCGGCACGGCTGCGCCGACAAGCGCGAGCAGCAGCAGCATCTTGACCGGCGCGACGCCCTGCCGGCGAAAGCTGTAGCGCGTGTACATCAGCGCGCCGCCTACCATCACGGTCCCAAGGCATGCGTAGCCAAGCGTCGACACAGTGAGCACCATCGCGGTCAGCATCAGCAGAAAGCTCGCCGCGGCATGGAGCCGGATGCGGTGCGTGGCCAGGTGCCAGCCCTGCAGCGCAAGTCCGATGCCCAGGAAAAAAGCGACGCCCGAAGCTTCCGGCAGGGTCGAGTTGAGCCGCCACACGCCGTTGATCTTGTACGCGTCGTAGATGACGTGGGTCGTGTTGCTGTACAGGATCGCCAACGGGAACGGCACATGTGCCACCGCGTGGAGCAGCTGATACATGGAGAACAACGCGACCGTGATGCAGGCGCGAATGTACCAGGTGACGGCCAGGCGGAGCTGCTCGCGCGTGGAGTGGATGGAGACAAGAAAAACGGTAAAGGCGGCTATGAGGTAACACGGCTGCGCGACGTTGCTGAAGGTCCAGGTCAGATGGGTATTGAGTCCGTTGCGCGCATTGGAAACAAAAATGCCGTGAAACAGAAAGGGAAAAACAACCGACGAGAACAGGGCGTAGGCGACAAACAGCAGCAGCGTGGCAAAGGCCGGGCGGTTGAGCCCCGGAATCGGCTTCCAGCGCATGCGGCCGGTGAGCACTTTGATGGGCAGGCAGATGGCGAGCGCAAAGACCCAGGGCGAAATCGGCGCGCCGGCTATGTTGAACGCCGAGGCCGCGTCGAAGATGGAACAGAACAGCAGGATCGGCAGCAGCTCACCCCTGGTACGCCACCAGAGCACGGCAATCAGGAGCAGAACCGGAATCGTCGAAGCAGTCATGTTTGCTTTCTTTTCTGTGGTCGGTACAGCGAGCGGTGCAGAAAAACAAGGTCAGTACGCGCCTTCGGTAAACAGAACAGTCTTGACCGTGCGGTACAGGATATACAGGTCCATCGCGACCGACCAGTTGCGCACGTAGTACTCGTCAATCTCGGTCCGGCGCTCATAGGTCGTGTTGTTGCGGCCTGAGATCTGCCACAGCCCGGTGATGCCAGGAGTCACCCGGCGGTAGTGCTGGTAGCGCCGCCCATAGCGGTCGACCTCCGCCATGACGATCGGTCGGGGGCCGACCAGGCTCATCTGCCCCGACAGCACATTCCACAACTGCGGCAGCTCATCGAGCGAGGTTTTGCGCATGATGCGGCCGATCGCGGTCACGCGCGGGTCGCGCTTGAGCTTGCGATCGCGCTCCCACTCCTCGCGCAGCGCCGGGTCGCGCTCCAGGTGCGCTTCCAGCACCGCGTCCGCGTCGGTCACCATCGAGCGGAATTTCCAGGCGGTGAACAGCGCGTGTCCGCGGCCCACGCGGCGCTGCCCGTAGAAGATCGGTCCCCGTGAGCTGAGCCGCACGGCCAGGATCAGCGCGAGAAACAGGGGCAGAAAACACAGGCCGACCAGCGAGGTCACCCCGAGGTCGAAGGTGCGCTTCAGCAGGCGCGGCATCGTCTGCGATAGCCGCTGCTCGACCTCAAGGCCCAGCATCCCGCCCAGGTCCTTGGCCGACACCCACAGGCTCGACATCCCGGCGACGTCCGGCAGCACCAGAACGTGGTGAAAGTGGTGCGAATAGTCATTCAGGATTTCTTCGAGTTCAGCGGCCGGCAGCTTCGGCATCGCGAGGATTGCATAGCAGCCGCGGTTGCGCTCGGAGAGCCCGGCCGCGTGGCTGAAATCCCCGCGAAAGAGCTCGCCTGTGTTCAACTCTTTGCTCCATTCACCCGGGCTGTCGGCTCGCTCCCGCGGGAGTACCTGCGGATCGAGCAGGGCGATCGGCCGCAGCCCGAGCGTGGGCTGCTCGGAGAGCACGCGCAGCATTGCCTGACCCATGGGACCGGCGCCGAAGATCACCGTCGGCACACCCCACCAGCGCTGCCGGGCACCGAAGGCGCGCATCGCGCGGCGGCTGAGCGGCACAAGCGCAAGCGTCAGCAGCCAGGCCAGCACAAAGGCGATGCGGGAGTAGTGAGGGCCTACCTTGACGAAAAATGTCGACACGATAATGAGCAGGTAGGACAGGGTGACCGCGTGCAGCATTCTCCGGAACTCTTCAATCGCGTTGGCCGCGATGCCCGGGTACATGTCGAGCGCTGAAAAGACGACAAAAAACAAGGGCAGCGCGGGCAGCAGCGTCGCATAGGCTGCCGGGTGGAACTGCCCATGGAACACGAAGCGCAGCGACACGGCCACCGAACCCGCAAACAGCACCGCGAGGAGGTCGGCCGCGACCAGGGCGCCGACGGTAAGCGTGCGATTGCAGCCGATCGCGGGGATTTCGGCGGCGCTCGAGTAGGGGGAAGCGAGAGTGGACACGGTGCTCATGACTCATCCTCTTGCGGTGCGGCGTGCGTGTTGCCTTGTTGCTGCGCCCCGGTACGACGCGACTCCGTGGAGTCGCGTCGTACCGGGGCAGGGAAGCGGAAGCCTCGGCGGCTCCCGCAGAGAACCACAGGTCATCCAGGCAGAGCTGCTACTTCGTCTTCACGCTTGCGCCCCCAATCCGTCTCCTGCGCGGAGCTGCCCGGCGCGAGCCGGGCGCCTTGCGCCGCGTACGCCGGTATGCGGCGCAGAACATCGGTGAAGCGCGCAACAAACTGCTCCTCCGAGAACACCGCGGCGCGTGCGCGCAGGGTGTCGGCCGCAAACTCGCCGCCCGCGGCCAGCCGTTGTTCGTAGCGCAGCATCGCCCGCAGGAGCGCTTCGGGCGTCGGCTGGTGAAAAAATACCGCCGTTTCCGAGGTCATGGAGTCGAGAATGCCGCCCTCGGCCAAGGCGATCACCGGGCAGCCGCAGGCAATCGCTTCCACCGGCACAATGCCGAAGTCTTCCACGCCCGGGAATAGCAGCGCCCGCGCCGTCCGGTAATAGTCGGCAAGCCGATCGTCCGAGGCGAAACCGGTAAATTCGACCGCGGCGCCCAGCTCGCGGGCGAGTGCGCGCAGGCGCGCTTCTTCCGGGCCGCGGCCGCCGACGGTGCGCGCGCGGC
>CAXTMW010000099.1:7055-13358 GCA_964245455.1 uncultured Acidobacteriaceae bacterium | reverse complement strand
CCTGTGTACCGGTAGGGCAGAGCGGCAGCAGCGGGCACTCCGGGCAGTGCCTCTGCCATTCGGCCGCAGTACAACGAATCTGGCCGTGCAGCTTCCATAGGTCATGCAGCCGGGTCAGCCGAGACGGCGGCCATCGCTCTTCCGGGAGCAATGGCAACAGGCGCTGTTCCACTTCAGCAGCTGTCGCATTTTTCGGCGCAAGCCCTAAGCGCAACGCGATGCGATGGTGGTGCGCGTCCGCGGCAAGCGCGCGCAGCCGCAGCGAAGAATGGTTCGCGACCGCGGCCGAGCCGCGCGCACCGACCCCTTCGAAGCTTTCAAGCCAGCGCCGGATGCGTTCCACCGGTTGCCCATCGAAGAAATCGAGCGAGAGCCGGCCGCCGTTTTGCCGTGTGATCCTGCGCAGCGCGTTCTGCAGCACAGGGGCTTTCTTCTCGGAAAAGGTGACAGGGGCAGCGAGGAGCAGCACCTCAGGCAGCGGCGCGTCCCGCAAACGCGTCCAGTCCCCGAGCGCCGCGCCGTACTGCAACTCAAGCTGTGCCAGAACCGCGAGCGCGATCTCGGTGCGCGTGCGGGCTGACAGCAGCACGTAGATCAGCTCTTTAAGTGGGTCCCAAAAGGGGCGCTCGCGCGGCGGTCCGTCCCGAGCCAGCAGACGCTGCTCAATGGAAAGCAGCTTTGCTTCGCCGGCGGCGCGCTCCCCCTGCTCGGCCGCGAGCTCTTCTCGCGCAAATAGTGGCAGGCTCATAGCGTTTGGCTCATACCGGCGTACTCATGGCGGTTATGACGCGCACTACTTAGCCGGGGATTGCTGCCGCTCGTGCGTGGACAGGAGCCCAAGAAAACACCTTACCGCGGCGAACCCTGCTGGATAGAGTGCCGATCAAACAGCACGTGATGTACCAGCCCGAAGTAGCCGAACCTGTACGGCGGGTCGCCCGTGTGATAGCGCGGCAGGCTCCAGGTGGTGGCGTAAGCAGCCAGCAGAAGCGCGTAGCCCAGCCTGCTTCGCCCTGGTGTTGCCGCGATCGGGTCGGACGAGTATGCGGGCAGTTTGCGCGGCTTTCTGTCGAGAAAGAGGAGCAGGATGCCGATGCTGAACACGTGGAGATAGATCCAGCGGCCCCAGTCCATGGCGTACAGGAAGAGAACCAGCGTGCCGGCGAGCGAAACAGCCGCCGAAGCCCACACCACCCGCAGCTCGCGCGCAAAGCCGTCTCGCGCCAGCGCACGCGTGCCTGCAGCAAGCGGCAAAACGGCCAGCGCGGCCAGCACGGGGTAGAAAACGAGGTAGTGATGAGCGTGCATCACGCTGATGGTTTCCTGCCGGGCCATCGCGCGCGTGTGGCCGAGATACGCGATAGCCCCGCCGTCGCACACCTGCCTGCCGTGCTCATGGGCGGTGAGCGGGTACCCGAGCGATGCGCAGATACGAGCCGCTGTCTCGAGGGTACCCAGATGGTGAATGCAAACATAGGCGGCGCCCGCAGCCAGCGCAAACGGCAGTGCGCATTGTCTGGCAGCCTGCCCTAAGGAGCGGCCTGTGAGCACCAGAGCGGCAAAGAAGTAGGGAGCGTAGAAGATCAAAGATTCGTGCGAAAAGACCGCAACACACAGCATGCAGGCCAGATAGATCGAGCTGCTTATAGGCGACAGCTTCGCACGCTGCAGTAAGTGAACGAACAGCAGGAGCGCCGCCAGATAGATCAGCTCCTTGCGGAAGCCGGCCTCTGAGTCAAGCACCGGGAACGATAGTGTTGCCGGGGAAAGCAGCAACGCTAATACCCAGAGGCCGCCCGAGCTCTGCAGAGCCAGGGAGCGAATGGAAAGCAGAATGACGGCGTAGAGCGCCAGCGTAAGAAGCACCACCAGCAGGACCGGCGACGCATGGAGCAGGTGGCTGAGCCGAAACACGAGCTCGCCCGGCAGACCCCTGCGCACAAAGCCTGCTTCGTAGTTGATGAGCCAGTCCGAGATGATCCAGGAGCGCGACCAGCGCTGGAGAAAAACGCCATACACCAGAGTCGCGACGGCGACAAACAGCAGGTATGCGTTGACTTCGAAGCGGAAGAGCTTTGCGGAGGGTCGAAAAACCATGGGCGCGGCTGCCTCTTTTACTCCGGAGGAATGGATGGATGCGGAAGTCTTCCGAGCCATCCTATCGTGCGACAAGCGGGGACGGGGGCGGGGAAGCCAGGAGAACCGCTTAAAGATTGACCTGCCCTTTCTGTTCCGCCAGTACCCGGAACTCCGCGCTTTTACGATGGCCGCCAAAGCGCTCGTTCAGGATGCGGAGAACGGGCAGCTCCGCATACCTGTGGAGCAGCATCGCGGCCGCGACGGAGGCGCCCACGGCGAGCAGGCAGCCGGGCGGCTCGTTGATGGTGAGCCGGGGCAGGTGCGGTACCAGGATGCGCTGTAGGGCGTATTCGCAGTAAGGATGCACCAGGTAAAGAACGTAGCTGGCATCGCCGAGAAGGATGATGGGCGTCCAGCGTGTATCCCACCCGCCCTGGGAGAGCAGGCTGGTCGCGAGCACCACGACCATGCTCAAGGTGTTGTAGAAGAAGCCTTCGGAAGTGGCACCGAGCGCCGGGCGCAGGAGCTGCAGCAGTATGAGCGTAAAAATGGAAGACGCAATTGCGCTGAGCGAGACCCAGCGCCAGCGCTTGGCCGGGACGCTGCCCACGTGCTTTGCCAGGTGGTAGGCAAGGAAGCCGAGCGGGAACTCGAGGATGAAGCTTTGGCTGAGGAAGACCGTGAGCGCGCTGCGGCTGTGCGTCAATTCCGCCCCATAGTGCAGGGCGACGATCGCTGCCGAACTGACGAGCAGCGGGCGGCGCGGCAGGAAGGTGAGGCTGAGCCAGAGAACGAGATAGAACAGCATCTCGTAGTTCAGGCTCCATCCTACGAAGAGAAGCGGGCGGATCAGCCCGGAACCTCCTTTGTAGAAGGGAATAAAGAACAGGCTCTTCAAGAGCTCGACCGGACTAGGACTGGTGTTGCCCATCAATGCCGGCAGCTTCAACGCCGCCAGAAACAACAGAATGGTCAGTGTCCAGTAAGGAGGGACAATGCGGATCAGCCGGCGGCGCAGAAAGAAGCGCGGGCTCTGCTCGCAGATCCGGGCCATTATGTAGCCGCTGAGCACGAAGAAGATATCCACGCCGAACGAGCCGACCGCATGCAGATTGGGGACGATATAGCCCGTGTGGAAGACAACAACGGCAAGCGCCGCGAAGGCACGCAGCGCCTGCAGGTTGTTAATCTTGGTCTGCGCGGGTTTCAGAGATATGCCTCCCGGTGCGTGCGCGGCCCACTCAGGCCAAAGCGAAACAAGGCTATCGGAACGTCCTGGCGCTCCCGCGTTGCCCATGCCGACCTTGACTGCAACGCCTGCATACGGCTTCGATGACCTAGATGTCCAGGTTCTTGACGTCCAAAGCGTTGTCTTCGATGAACTTACGCCGCGCTTCGACGTCTTCTCCCATCAGGGTGGAGAAAATGGCTTCGGTTTCGGCGATATCCTCCAGCCGAACGGAGAGCAGGGTACGGCGCTCCGGGTCCATCGTCGTTTCCCAGAGCTGCGGCGCGGTCATCTCGCCGAGGCCCTTGTAGCGCTGCACCTGGTACTCTTTGCGGCCCTGGTCGATGACGTATTCAAACAGCTCACCCGCAGTTTTCTTCGTGACTGGCTCGTGCGAGGTGCGCCCGGCGCGCTTCGGTGCGGGGCGGCCTGCCTCGACCTCGCCGGGCGTTTCTGTGTCCGTGTCCTCCGGGTCCGGCTCAGGCGCAGCGGCAGCTTTGCCCACGTAGTCCACCGTGAACGGAGCCTGCAACTGCTCGCGGATCTGGAGGTACTTGGTCATCATCTGCCGGTACTCGGGGGTGGAGGCGAGCGTCCAGTCGAGCCGGCGTGTCGCCCCCTGCGCGTCGACGTAGCTCATCGACCAGGTCTGGTGTTCCTCGTCGAGAACGGGCGCGTGTACGGCCTTGAACTGGTAATTTGCCGCCATCTGCTCAAGCCCGGCATGGATGGCGGCAAGCTTTGTCGGCGCGCCATCGGCGCTTTCGAAGTCCCCGCGCCGTGCCAGCTCCTGGCCGGCCAGCAGCGTGATGACCTCGTCATTGCGGATGCGGCGGTTCACCTTGTCGAAGAAGCCCAGGTATTCATTGAGCTGCCCCATAAATCTGGTAAGCGCCGGCCCTTCAAGCTGCCCCCGGGGCCCGCCTTCCGGAGTAGTCCCGTACTTGACGATCATGCCCTCGGATGCGCGCTTCACCATGACGTCCACAAACTCGCGATCGTCCTTGATGTATTGCTCGAACTTGCCCTTCTTGATGCGATAGAGCGGCGGCTGCGCGATGTACACGTGCCCGCGCTTAATCAACTCCTGCATGTGGCGGAAAAAGAAGGTCAGCAGCAGCGTCCGGATGTGGGAACCGTCCACGTCGGCGTCCGTCATCAGGATGATCTTGCCGTAGCGCAGCTTTGAGGGGTCAAAGTCGTCCTTGCCGATGCCGCAGCCGAGCGCGGTGATCATGGCGCGGATTTCCTCGTGGCCCAGCATCTTGTCGTAGCGTGCCTTTTCGACGTTGAGGATCTTGCCCTTGAGCGGAAGAATGGCCTGGAACTTGCGATCGCGTCCCTGGCGGGAGGTCCCGCCGGCTGACTCGCCCTCGACCAGGTAGAGCTCGCAGCGGTCCGGATTGCGTTCGGAGCAGTCCGACAGCTTGCCGGGCAGTCCACCACCGTCAAGCGCGCCTTTGCGCCGGGTCAGGTCGCGTGCTTTCCGGGCCGCTTCGCGCGCACGGGCAGCGTCAATCGCTTTGTTGATGATCTTCTTCGCGACCTGCGGATTCTGCTCGAGGAACATGCCCAGCCTCTCGTTGACCAGCGCCTGCACGGTACCGGCGATGTCGGAGTTGAGCTTGCCCTTGGTCTGCCCTTCAAACTGCGGCTGCGGCAGCTTGACGCTGATCACCGCGACCAGGCCCTCGCGCACGTCGTCGCCCGACAGGTTCTCCTTCATGTCCTTAAACAGGCCAAGCGACTGACCGGCGGCGTTGATGGTGCGAGTCAACCCTGTACGGAAACCGGACAGGTGGCTGCCGCCATCGACCGTATTGATGTTGTTGGCAAAGGTAAATACTGTCTCCGAGTAGGCATCGTTGTACTGAAGCGCAACCTCCATATCGACGCCGTCGCGGAAAGCCTCCATCATGATCGGCTGCTCATGCAGCACGGCTTTGCCCTTGTTGATGTGGCGGATGAACTCGGCAATGCCTCCAGCGTACTTGAACTCAGTGCGCTTTGCTTCGCCGGTCTTTGCGTCGGTCGTGCGTTCGTCGGTGAGCGTGATGGTGAGGCCCTTGTTCAGGAACGCGAGCTCCCGCAGCCGCTGGGCGAGGGTGTCGTAGTTATAGTCGGTCACCGTAAAAATCGACTTGTCCGGCAGGAAGTGAACTTTGGTGCCGCGGCGCTTGGAGGTGCCTGCCTGGCGCAGCTCGGAGATCGGCGCGCCTTTCGCGTAATCCTGCTCGTAGGTGTGGCCATCGCGCCAGATTTCAACGTCGAAGGCCTCGGACAACGCATTGACGCAGGAAACGCCGACCCCGTGCAAGCCGCCCGACACCTTATAGGTAGAAGCGTCAAACTTGCCGCCCGCGTGCAGCTTGGTGAGCACTACCTGGACGGCGGGCATGCGTTCACCGTTGTCCAGGGTCTTTAGATCGACCGGGATGCCGCGGCCGTCGTCGATCACCGTGACTGAGTTGTCGACGTGGATGATCACATCCACATGCTTCGCGTACCCTGCAAGCGCCTCGTCGACTGAGTTATCGACGACTTCATACACCAGGTGATGCAGGCCCTGCTCGCCGGTAGAACCGATATACATGGCGGGCCGTAGTCGGACTGCTTCCAACCCCTCAAGAACCTTGATGTTGTCGCTGGTATAGCTGCCATTCACGGACGGTGCTCCGGTGGGCAGTTCAGGCGTGAGAGAACGATCATTCAAAGACATGCAACTCCAATAAGCGGTCGATGTTGCGAGCTGCCAGAAGGTGGGAAGTATAGAGAAGGCATCATTCGCGACGGAAATCGTATATTGCTATGGTAGCATTCGCCCATTTTGGGCCTGATTACCGACCTGTTCCCGTTGTCAGTTCCTTAGGTAACATTGGAAGTAGAAAAGCCCTAGTCAAACTTAAAAAGCTTTGCGAAGCTGGGAGTCAAGCAAGCACTTTGCTGAGCAGGTCACCCTCGCTGACACTTCGGAGTGGACCGCTGCCGATGTACAC
>CAXTMW010000099.1:5444-7045 GCA_964245455.1 uncultured Acidobacteriaceae bacterium | reverse complement strand
CCAGGAGAAAACCCATGCAGAACCCGACCCGTCTTACTGCTGCTTTCGCCCTTGCTGTCGCGACCTTTGCCGTTGCCGCAAACAGCTTCGCCCTGCCGGCGCCGAAGACGCTGCCGATGCCGAAGTGCCCGACCGACCTGGTCAGCCATGCGGTACCGGCGCCGAAGAAGCTGCCGATGCCGAAGTGCCCGACGGACCTTCGCTAGACTGGACAGTTCTCCTTGTCCTGCCTTTGCTTTGCGGGTCTCAGGAGCGTATACCCTTGCTTGAGATCCGCTAGTGAACCTGACGCAACATCTCGACGCTTTTATGCATGCCGAGCCGCTCTCCTGGCTTACTGTCCTTGTCGCTCTGTACCTCGCTCGAAACTCAAAGGGCGCCGCAGAGAGAAAAGGACCTGGCCCCGCAAAAGCGAGTCAGGAAATCCCCGGGTACTTCTCTCTTTCTGTCTTTGCGGGATTGAAGTTCTGCGGTACGCTTGCGGTTCCTCTTTTTGTTGATCGCAGATTGAAGCTCGGGATCTCGCCCCATGCGGCGCACATGCTCTATTACCTGTCGTTCTGGATCCTCTACGTTTTCGCGACTGTTTGCGTCTTCTTCATCATTGCTGCGCTGCTTCGAAACAGCCTGCGTCCGCTGCCCGGGCTTTCCTCGGCGGCCGTCATCGTGTTTCGCTGGGCTTCCGGGCTCGCCTTGGCGATTGCACTCACGGCACATCTTCCCGTTTTCGGGATTCGCAACCTGCCGATGTGGCTCGACGAGGTAAGCGTTTCCTTCGCGCTCTGTGTATGCACCTTTGAAATCTCGCTGCTTACGCTCCTGCTCACCCGCCTGGAACGGCTGGGCATGTGTCTTCGGAGCCGGCCGGTGGGGCTCGCTGTCGGACTGACCCTGATGGGCTTAATGGACCTTGTATCGGCAGTGACCCTGAATCTTTCGGAACACTATCTCCTGTGGATCGGGACCATGAACGAGCTGGTCACCTTCTTTTCTCTCGCGGTTTGGATCTTCTACATCGTCTTCCCTGAACCGCCCAGGAATCCGCACTCCCTGTCGCCTGCGTCGAAGCTGATGCGCTGGAACGAGATAGCGCTGAAACTGGAGCTGAGTGGGCGCCAGGCAGAACCTGCTCCGTTCATTTCGGGGGTCGAATCCGTCGTGGTCGGCATCATGAAGAAGCACAACATCGGCAATCCTTAAAGGCTATGTGCCAATTCTGTCAAAGCAACAGGGTTATCCTGAGCGCAGGCGGGTCCCCAGCGAGCGCTTTTGCTCCCTGGGGTGCAAGCGAAGGATCTGCTTTGCTCCGTCGCTGCGCGAAAAGCAGGTCCTTCATAGCTTCGCACCTCAGGATGAACCCCTCTTTTGCGTGAAGTAACAAAAGAAGCGCCACACACGCCCTATGGGGCAGGCACAGAAAAGCCGGCGCCACTGCGCCGGCTTCTCTGTGCCTGTCTATCTATTAATCAATCCGCGGCAATCTCCTGCGGCGCGGCAACCAGCTCCGCCTTCAGCTCCAGCAACGGCTCGATCGCGACGAAACGTCCAGCGCGCCCACGATCCACACACTTCACGCGCCCGTCAATTTTTGCAAACAGGGT
>CAXTMW010000099.1:0-5434 GCA_964245455.1 uncultured Acidobacteriaceae bacterium | reverse complement strand
GCTCTAGGGGTGCGCCGCGCTGCCGCACGATGATGGAGCCGCCCGTGACCAGCTGGCCGCCAAAGGCCTTAACGCCTAGCCGTTGCGCGTTCGAGTCGCGCCCGTTCTTTGAGCTGCCTAGTCCTTTTTTATGTGCCATGGTTCGTTACGCTCCCTGCTCGGCGACCGCGCCGGTCTGGTAACTCTGACCGTTGACCTGGATCTCGTGGATCTTCACTTCAGTGAAGTTCTGGCGATGCCCCTGCATCTTCTTGTACTGCTTTTTGCGCTTGTAGTGAAACACAAGAATCTTGTCGCCGCGGCCTTCACCGACAACCGTGGCCAAAACCTTGGCGCCCTCGCTCGGCTTGGCTACGGAACCGGCATCCCCTGAAAATGCAAGCACATCTCCGAAAACGATGCCGCCGTTCTCGTCAGCCGCCACCTTCTCCACCTTGAGCACATCGCCCGGAGCGACGCGATACTGCTTACCGCCTGTGCGTATCACTGCGTACATACACAATCCTTCCGATGACGGCTTGGAACTCCGGCATCGCACATTTCTTGTTGGCAGGCGTACGCCGTAGTAAACCGTTCATGCGCTTCACTTGCATACAGGCTGGAACGGGTGCCGAACCCAGCCCTGAGCCATTGCCGGGAAATCACGGAAAGGGAGCGGGCAGAGGAAGGGCAACGTTGCCGAACTAAATAAGTGTAGCGTTCCCGCAGTTGGCGGTCAACGCTGTCCTTGCCGAGCCGGCGACTTCAAGTCCCCTCACCGTTCAAGGCCATCGGCGTCCCTTCCCTCCCAGCTCTCTGCGCGGACTGGAACAGGTAAACCGCGCAGATGTCGATCAATGGCTCGAAAGGGTGGCGAAAACGCGCGTGCACGGTGACGAAGTAGTACAGCAGCGGGAGCAGGGCGAAGCAGGCCGCGAAAAGCCCGGCGGCGGGCATTCCGCGGCGAAGGGCCAGCAGCAGCCCGAGCACGCCCGCAATCGAAAGAAACTGATAGTTCAGGTTGCGGCCGTACTCGACGTACGCTGCGTCGTCAAACGGGTGGGGCACGCTGAACCAGAAGAAGTACGCGCGAATCGCGCACAGGCGAAGGAAGCGCGGCCAATCGCCGCGGATGATTGTTTTGGCTTGGGCGCCCCGCATCGCGACATACCGGACCTCGCCCATCGCGCGGTACACCCGCAGCTGCCCGGAGCTCTCGCCCGGGTGGTTATACTCCATTAAAAGGCCAGCCGCGCCCGGCCCATTGCCAAGGTAAAGCTCGGCGCCGAAGTTGCCGCGAAGCGGCACCCAGTGGTGAAAGACCGTCCAGTTTCGCCAGCTCCAGGGAGCAACCAGCGCGAGACACAGAACGGCCGCGAGCGCCGCCTGTCCAAGCTGCTTCGCTCGCAATCCTGCGGGATCCAGAAGAATCCAGACACCCATGACCGGCAGCATGATGCAGACCTCGGGATTCGAGAGCGCGATGAGCCCCCAAAGGATGCCGAACACAGCCCACCGCCCGGCGGTCTGGCCGGAAACGGCGGCCGAGTCCCCAAGCGGCCGGTCGCTGCCGGCGGGCGCGGCTGGTTGTGAAGCGGCCGGCTCGCCTATCCGGCGCATCCGCAACGCGAGCACCAGCACGCAGGAGAACAGAAACGCTGTCAGCGTCATCTCCCAGATCCAGCGGACCGCATACTGCATCGCGGCCGGGTACAGCGCCCAAAGCCACGCCGACCAGAGCGCGACCCTTGCATTGAAGCACCGGGCCGCGATCTCCCACGTGGTTCGCGCCATCAGCGCGTTTAGAAGGCAGTTGATGGCCAGCAGCACCCAGGCGGAAAGCGCCGTGTACACGCCGAATAACTTAAAAACACCTGCGATGAGCAGCGGGTAAAGCGGAGTAACCCAGGCGGTCGGGCCGGTATGGCCGTTAAACGGGTCGGCATAGCCGTAGCCCGAGACGAGAGCCCGCGCGATCCGCGCCATCTCCCAGCCGAACTGGAAGTGGTCCCCGTAGGGGCGCACTCGCCAGGTGTGTGCAAGCGTCATGTACAGCATGCGGACTGCAAACGCGACCCAGAAGACAGACCACGGGGCCTGGAAGATAGGTCTCACCGCGGGCTGGTGCTGCGTCTCGACGGTAGCGGTGGACGACACAGCCCCATTTTAGCGGTGGCAGCCATTATCTCCCGATTGTCTATTGAGGCAGGCACCCCTCAGTGTGGCTCCTATCCGGGGTGCTACGCGAGCTTTGTGGTCCCAGGTCTCGGAAGGGAGACCTGGGGCACCCTACATCGTTTCCGTCTCGGTTCGTTACTGATCTTATGTAGCAACGCGCGTTTCAATATCGATCGAAACAGTATCGATCGAGGAGGATGCACCCTGGGCCTGGTGCGCCTCAATGCGCAGCGTCAGCGGATCGACCGTCACCCGCAGAAAGCCGTAGTGCGTGTCGTCGTAGTTTTCAAGCGTAAGGGTGTCATCGACAACGATCGGGGCGTGGATAGCGACACCGTTTACCTGGCGCACTTTATCTAGGCCATGCCCGCCATGGCCGGCCACCATATACAGAACGTTGGTCGCATTCGGCTTTCCAGGGTTGAGGGTGCGGGTAAAGCGCTGGTAGTTGTGAGCGTGGCCGGAGAACACGGCATGGGGCCAAAAGTCCGCCGCCGTTGCTGCCGCATCCAGGTCCTCCAACATGCGCGGAGAGCCGCCGTGGGTGGTGCCGGCGGTGTAGGGCGGATGGTGTACGACCAGGATAACGGCGCCCTTGTAGCTTTCCGCCTTGCAGCGGGTGAGCGCCGCTTGCAGATACGTGAGCTGGGTGTCGTTCAGGCTGGGGCGCGTACCTCCTTCCGACGAGATCACGCCCGGGTCTTCCAGCACATTGCTGTAGAGCGCCAGAATGCGCACAAACGGCGCGTCCAAGGTGAAGAAGACGCCCGGCTGGATCATGGCGGTGCGGATCAGGCCGCCGGCCTCGGGCGTTATGATCGGCTCCGTCGCGGTGAAGTTGCGGAGCCAGGCGGCCAGCGACGACTCCGGGTCGCCCGAGTAGACAACGCCGTCGTGATTGCCGGCAACCGCGAGGATGGGGCCCTGGTAGGTGCGCCACGGCTCGTAGAACTGATCGTAGTAGTAGCGTGACTCGCCGAAGCTGTAGACAACGTCGCCAAGGTGGAAGAAAAACGCGGGCGCCGCGCCGGGTGCGGAGGCGGCAAGATCAGTCTGCGCGGCGTCGGCGACCAGCGACTCATCGGTCGGCGCTTTGACATTGCCTGTATCGCCGACCGCGTGGAAGACAATCTGGCCCGCTTGCGTGATGGCCTGCAGCTTGCCCGGCCCAAGAACCGGACCCCAAACCTGTTCAAGCGTAAGCACGGGCTCAACGCCGCCCCGAGGCGCCGGGAACGGCTGGACCAATTTTGAATCGGTTTTCCCGTAGAGCGGGTTGTCCGAAGGGTGCGGGACTTTGAAGCCGGTAGCATCAGGACCCGGTTTAGGTTGGCCGAACGCCGGGGATTGCGCGCTGCCATCAGTTGGCATTGGCGGTGCGGTGGGTGGTGTCGGGTGCTGGACGGGTTTGCGGTGCTTGATCGGTGCTTTGGCCATAGGGGGAGCCTCGAAGCGGAAGCGTATACCGGTTTGACGAGAGGGATGTGAACGGCTTCGCAAAAGAGGCGTTCAAGTGCCAGAAACTTTCGCGCCGAGGGTGACCAGAGTGCTTGCTCGTGCGTTCACGGTGTGCAAGAGTATGCAAAATCTTGTACGCGGATCCAAGCAGGCCGAATCGAAGCTACTGGAGGTCCCCTCGTATGATTTCTTCGACGCACCCCCTACGCCGCATCTTCCACGACCTTGTGCGCGAATGCTTTCGCGACACCCTGCCGCCGGACCGCCGCAATCCTGAGTTGGCCGTGTATGTGGCGGACATGCTGACGGAGTTTTCCTCAACCGACAAGCTGTACCCGGTGAACGATGCACAGGGGCGGCCGGTGCGGGAACTGGAACAGCTGCTGCGGGCCTCGGACCCGGTGCATGGGACGGCAGCTTCGTTTGACGATGAACGGCGGATGCGGAAGCACATCGGGGATTACCTTCTGTTTTCAGCCGGCATGGCACCGAGAAATGCGGCAAGCCCGGAGCGGCTGCACTCGATGGTGCGTGCCGGGCAGGAAAGCTACTGGGTGGTGTCGCAGTTCAACCTGTTTGAGTACGAGCGGGAAGCGCCGCTATTCGCCCGTCTAAGCCAGGCCTTTGAGCCGTGCGTGCACGGGCTACGCGAGGTGTACGCACGCCTGCAGCGGACCGGGCCTCGGCTGTTGATGTAGGGGCTTTGTTCACGGTCGCAGTCGAGACTGGTGCTGATCACAATCGGTAGCTGCCCTGCGCTGTTTACCGGGAGAATGCGTTTCTATCTAGGGTTTGCTCGAGCCGGTGGAGGAGGCCACGCTTCAGGGCGAGCTGCCTTCTCGATACCATCTTGAGTTCCCCCTCGCTTGTCACTGAATGGTGGTTGCTTCGCCGGTTGTACAGGTTGTGGCGCTAGCGCTCTATCGATGACTTGCTTTTGATTCAAAAATAGTCCCCGGCGTTCTTTGACTTGGCAAGTGGCGAGCCGTAGTCGTTTCTAATTGATTCTAAATCCTGACTCGTCCTTCTTTTCACGCTTTGCAGTGATCTCGAATTCTTCCCATACGGAAGATCGAAGCCCTTCCCCGGCATCCTCCCATTTTGCCCAAAGAATACGATAATCCCGTGACAGGTCACTCCACTGCGCCGCAAGTACGCTGAGATCTCTCAGCCGCGTGGAGTCAAAGTAAACCGCTTGCAAAACGGATAGGACTGTGGTCAGAACGGCGCTCGTGGCGTGAGCCACGGCAAGCCTGGATGGCTGATGAAGATGGATGCTGTAGTGCCGCTTGCAAGCAAGGCAGAAGCGAACCTCACGGCCCGACTGATGGAGTTAGCACGTTGAGCTTCACCGGCCCAGAAGAGTTCATTCATTTCCGCATCAAGAAGTGCTTCCCAAACTGCAATGCGCTTTTGCGAGGAGCTCACTTTCACTCCGTTCAAGAGATGACGATTGTCAAGCTTAGCGCACGAGAGTGGATGAAGGTACCGGCAGAGGCTGGTTCGTAATCAGGAGTTTGCCGCCGCTGGCGCGAAGGATATGCGTGTTGGCGGCGCCCATCAGGGCGGTGAGGCGCGGAAGTTGTTCGGCGCGGGCGATGAGGTACAGGCGCGCGGGTTCGGTCCAGATGGTGTGCAGTTTCTGGTCGTCGAGAAAAACATCAGGGACGCCGGGGGCGTTGGCCCCGTACTCAAGATTGTTGAAGCGGCCATTGAGCAAAAGCATAGGCCGGCCGATATAGAAGGGGATGGAGGAGAAGGTGGAGGGGTGGTGGTGGGCGATGACGGTGCCGGGGGGGTCCTGCGGGAGAGGGGGGGG
>CAXTMW010000098.1:11403-13647 GCA_964245455.1 uncultured Acidobacteriaceae bacterium | reverse complement strand
AACCTGATTACGCCCGGTTCCACGAATCTAATGCCGGGCTGTGAATTCACACTGCCACCACCACCTCCGCCTACCCCAAAGCAGCAATGGTGCGAAAACCAAGCCCTGCTTGCTTATGCCGCCGAAGTCGCATTTATAACCATCGCCGTCATGAGCTTTGGAGCGGGCGCGGTGTTAGTCGGCGCTGCATGGGAAGGCATTGCCATTTTCGGTGGCGTCGGAGCGGCGACTTGGGAGGGTGGGCTGAAAATGGCGGGATGCAGGTAAGCGCGAACAAAGCCGAGGAAAGGATTCACACATGACGCAATGGGTTCTCATTCACAGGCACTTCGTCATCTACGACTTGGGCATGCTACTAGGCTAATGGCCGTCTTGTTAGGTCTCTACAGCAGGTACAAGCGCAAACGCGGGCTGCCAACCTACACCTGGGAGCGCTTCATGCTCGCGGGATCGATGGCGTTCATTCTATTGTCAGCAGTTATGCTTGGCATTGTGCTCGGAGAAAGGGTTATTTAGCTTTCCTGCGACCACTCTTCGGGAACGATGAGCGCCATGCTTGCCGTTCCCGAGGTTCTTGCGGAATGGCTTTCCTAATCACCAGATGCACAGCCGAAACAAGGTGACGATCGATACCCAGTCAGCCTGTTCCGCCGGTGCCATGCTTCCTCTGTCCTGACAGAGGAGCAGGTCAAGCACTTTGGCGGTATGCCGACACCGGTGCGCTGATCCAGGCAGGCGCGACTCCGAGATGCAAACGCTTCCCATCGTAAAACTCTCGCAAAGCGACCTGCTGCGCCTGCGCGTGCCCGTTCCTTAAGACGCGAGTGAGTACATCCGCGCGGGCGACGCCATGCGGATCCATGTGGACGCAAGCCAGCAGGATTTCCCGGCAAAGTGATTCGCTCTGCGCTATTCCTTCTTCGTCCTCATGTTCTTGCTCATGATCCTGCTTGTCGGCACGGCCAACATCGACACCATGGCTGTCTACCTCTTCCTGAGATCGACATCCCGTCGTAGTCGCCGCGACATTTTTCTCCGGCATGCCTCCCACGCAGATTGAGGCCAATATCACCGACACGTTTGAGCGGGTTTCACGCGCGGCTCGAATATCGATCACATCGAGCCGCGCTCGCTGGCCGGAGTAAGCCTCATCAAGGTGTACTTCCGTCCCGGAACGGACGCCGGCCAGGCTGTAAGCAACATCTCGTCGCTGGCGCTCGCCGACCTGCGCCGCCTGCCGCCCGGCACTCTGCCGCCTATCGTGCTCGGCATGACTGCTTAAGCTAGCCCGTGTGCCTGGTCACACATGAGGGCAAAGGCCTGAATGAGACGCAAAGGAAGCTGGAATTAGGCTGCTGCTGATCGGCATTATGATCCTCATCTTTTTAGGCAGCGGGCGCGCGACAATTGCCGCGCTCATCGCGATCCGCTCTCGGTTCTTACCTGCCTCCTCGTGGTCAAGGCACTTGGCGGTAGCGTCAACACGATGCTCCTGGGCGGCTGGCGCTTGTGCTTGCAGCTTACCGGGGCGTCTCCGGTGCACATAAACTTGAAGGAAGCAAGACCGCCTGCGCGGCTGGCGGCCACTTCGTGGCGTGTCTACTTAGAAAGACCCTCAACGCACGAGAAAGTTTACCCGCCACGAAGTGGCCATCGGCCGCGCAGGCGGCTTTAAAGGGTTTATGCAACCAATAGTAGTAGCGGGCGTGGATTTCGGAACATTGAGCGTCCGGGTATCGTTGCTCCACTCGGAGCGCGGTCGGCTCGGCACCGCGTCGGCCCCTTACCCGCTCCATCGCAGGCGCGACGACCCCGACTACGCGACACAATCCCACGCGGACCAGATGAACGCGCTGGCCGAAGCCACGCGGCAGGTGCTGGCCGAAACCGGCGTCGCCGGCGACGAGATCGCCGCCATCGCGCTTGACACCACGGGCTCGAGCGTTGTGGTTGTCAACCGCGGCATGGAGCCATTGGGCGAGTACTACCTGTGGTGCGATCACCGCGCAAAGCTCGAAGCGCGGCAGATTACCGCCCTTGCGCACGCGGAAAAACTTGAAGCTATCGAATGGTGCGGTGGGGTGTACTCGCACGAGTGGGGCTGGGCCAAGCTGCTGCACTGGCTTCGCCACAACCCCGAGCGCCGGGGGGAGTTTTCCTCGGCGTTTGAACATTGCGACATGGTGGCCGCGACGCTCGCCGGGGTGACGGACCCGCGTGCGGCGAAACGCAGCGTTTGCGCAA
>CAXTMW010000098.1:0-11393 GCA_964245455.1 uncultured Acidobacteriaceae bacterium | reverse complement strand
GCTGTGGAACCCGCGGTGGGGCGGGCTGCCGCCGCAAAGCTTCTTCTCGAAGCTCGACCCGCTGCTTGAAGGAGTACGCGCGCGCTTTGACGGCGAGTACGCGACCTCGGACGCGCTTGCCGGCACGCTTGCGCCTGAGTGGGCCTCGCGCATGGGCCTGCGGGCCAGTATCCCCATCCCGGTCGGCGCGTTTGACGCGCACTGGGACGCGATTGGAGCAGGCTGCCGCGAGGGCGACGTGGTAAACGTGGTCGGCACCTCTACCTGCATCATCGCCATGGAGCGGAAAACGACGCTCGTGCCCGGGGTGTGCGGGGTGGTGCCGGGCAGTGTGCACCCCGGGCTTACCGGCGTGGAGGCAGGGCTCTCGGCAACCGGCGATATTTTTGAGGCAATTGCGCGGCGTGCCGGGACGTCGGTGCGCGATCTGTCATTGGGGCTGGCACAGTACCGGGCGGGGCAAACGGGCCTGCTGCGCCTAAGCTGGGATAACGGCGACCGCACGGTGCTGGTGAACGCGGAGCTGGGCGGGGTAACGCTCGGTTGGAACCTGCTGCACACGGCCGAGGACGAGCTGTTTGCCGCGATCGAGGGCACGGCCTTCCACACCCGCATCATTCTGGAGCGCATGGCGGAGCATGGGGTGCCGGTGGAGCGGGTCATCCATGCGGGCGGCATCCCGCAGCAGAATCAAGCGCTCAACCAGGTGTATGCAAACGTGCTGGGTAAGCCGGTGCTGGTGCCGGACGGCACGCCGACCAGCGTGGGATCGGGAATCTTCGCGATGCTGGCCGCTCGTGCGTTTCCGAGTGTAGAGGCAGCGCAGGAGAAGCTGTGTTTGCCGTTCCGCACTTACACGCCTGAGCCGGACGCGCACGCAATCTACAATCGGCTTTTCGCCCTATACCGCGACGTGTACTTCGGGCTGGGCAGCCGGGATGCGGAGCCGGTGGCGCTGGGGCGCGTACTGCCGGAGCTGCGGGCGATCGCCGCCGAGGTGCGCGCCTGTCGGCCCGCATAGTGGTCCGGGATGCTGCATGGTGCATTGCTCCGTACAAGTTCTCTCAGAAGGTGTGTGAAGTCCAATAAAGAAGCGGGTCATCCTGAGCGCAGCGAAGGATCTGCTTTGCCCCTTTCAAACGCGAAAAGCAGATCCTTCGTCGCTTTGGACACCCAGCGAGCAAGCTCACCGGGGACCCCTCTCGCTTCTCAGGATGACGCTTCTGGGGAGCTTAGAGCAGACGTGAGTAGCCTCCTTACACGCCCTCTCAGGATGATCGACGTGGAGCGCGAAGGTTCGACTATTTACCGATTGCTGACAGTGCGGAGCCCGCCATTCCTGTTTCCAGATACCCTGTCGAATAGTAGTAATTGTTGTAAGCCGGATGTGCCTGGATCGGATCACTGCCGCTGCCCTGCAACAGCGTATGCCTGCCGCGCAGGAGCGTGAACTCCGGGGTGGCTCCGGGGGCAAACGGGACGGACACATCGGTGCTGCCCGCCGGTAGCTCCAGCGAGGATGTTTTCTCTCCGATACGCACCCGCAGTGTCGCCGGTGCGGTCAGGTTCGCGGTAACGTAGACCCGATCGGCCACCGGGCCATACTTGTGCGCAACCTGAGGCGCGCCGGCGTCGTAGCCGGCAGACTGCGTACGGTAGAACCAGTACACGGCATCCTGCCGGATCGCCGGTTCCCGGCCGGTTTTGTACCACTCGATGTAGAAGCGCGTCAGGGCTGCCGCCCCGGCATGGCTGTGGAAGTGCCCGAGGGTTCCCGGAGGTACACCGGCCGCGCCGACGTCAGCAGCCGCGCCGTAGCGGTTCGGGTCATCGATCGGGCTGATGTAGGAGCCCTCAACAAAGTCGTTCCAGGTAATGATTTCCACCCATTGCGGGTGCGTCACCTCCATGGCGTCCATCCACATGCGGCGCATACCCTCGCCGCCCGAATATTCGTAGTAGCGGTTCGCGTTGGAGCCCCAGAACTGCAGGCAGATCGGCGCCATGTAGAGCTTGCCACCGCCGTGGACGACCGAGGCATACGCTTCGCTGCCGGGCAGCTGATCGAGCGCATCGCCTGAGCCGGGAACGCCCGCGATGCCCCAGAAGAAAGAGCCGTCGATCACGGAGCGCCACTGGTCAAAGCCCTGCTGAATGGCATTTTTCTGCGGCAGTTCCCCGCCCCAGAAGAACGCCGGCACAAGAAAAACAGGCAGCGGCGCGTTTGCAGGCGGCGCGCTCAGCTCGGGAAGCACGCCCGGCTCCGCGGCTGTGGAGGGGTGTGCGCCCGTGAGCAGGTCTTCCCGTATCCGCCGCCAGGCGTCGGCGCCGAGCTTGTCGCCGGCAAAAGTCGTCAGCACGAACCGGCCGTCCTGCTGGAAGTACACTTGCGCGTAGCGCGGGTTGCCGGCGAAGCGGCGCATCATGTCTTCGGCGTCGGCCGCACCGTTGCCGCAGCAAAAGTCTGCCGAAAACATCAGCCGGAAACCGCTGTGGAGGCGCACCGCCGCCTCAAACATCTCCGCCGCGTAGCGGATGTAGTGCGGCTCCCGGAGCCAGCCGCCCGCGTTCAGGGCGAAGCCGTCGATGCCGAGCGCCTGCGCTTGCCGAATTTCTTTCGAGTAGGCCGCGATCTTGGCTTCCTGATTCGCGCCGTCCTCGGCCAGATAGTCCTGGTTGGTGAGCATGTAGTGCGCGAAAACGGTGCGCTGGGCCTGCGCGTGTCCGACAATCGCGCTCGCGGCAAATAGCAGGGCAAGCAAGAGCCGGGTGAACCTCGGCGTCTTGCCCGGCCGGCTCCCCGGCGGCATCTGCCTGGTTTCCAGCTCCAGACTCACCATGTGTAGAAGGCTTCGATGCGCGGTGTACCCGGCTCGCCGCCGATGATCGCCGTGCTTAGAACCACTTCGATGTTCTTGTTCTCAAGCGAGCCGGCAGCCCGCTCCAGTTGCGCAAGGTGAGCCGGGTCGCCAAGGAACTCGCCGGCAGCGATCGTTCCTCCCCGACCCACGCCGGCCGCAATGAGGGTAGGCTTGCCGGTCGTCGCGTCGGTAAAGCGGGCGACCAGTGCATAGTCGCGATAAGTGTTGGTCGCAAACTGCTCCTTGCGGTCCACGGTCCAGGTACTCGGGTGTTTTGCGGCGGTATCTACGATACCGAATTGAGTCATCGCCGGATCGTTGAAGAAGTGGTACCGGAGCGGCTTGAGCAAGCGCAGTGTCCAGCCGTTGTCGTAGGCGCCGATCAGGATTGCCGGGCCGGATCTAAGGTCGTTCAACGTAGTTGTCTGCTCGCCGCGCAGGTTGTACTTTTTGCCGTGGGATTGGAGCAGGCCGGCCATGCGGACGGTCGGGCTCAGGTCATCGATAACGATCGCGGTCAGGTTGTCGCGCAGCAGGGTCTGGTGGTTCGGGTCGGCGGCATCGCGTAGACGGATGTCCGTGTACTGGCTCTGGTCGGCGATGCAGAACAGCACCGGCTCGGCCGAGCTTAGAATCGGTTCCCAGAACAAGTCCAGAGCGGTGTGCACAGGTTGTCGGCCAACTACCAGGCCTGTGCACAGGAGAAGGAGCAGCACCACCAGCATGGCAAGGGCCCACAGCGCGCGACGCCCGGCAGCGAACGTGCGGAGCCTGACAGGCGGAACGCTGGACGCAGCAGGCAGCGCTTCGGCTTGCTGCCCCGGCGTGAGGACAGGTGCCGGGATCGTGGCAGAAGCCGGGACCAGGATGGAAACCGGCCCATGGATGCTCGCCGGAAGGGGTATCTTGGCCGGCTGCGGCCAGGAGAACTGGGGTACGTAGCTGCCCGGCGGCAGCAGCAGGCGAAGCTCACCGTCATGCTCCGGCGCCTGGTAGTACTGGGCGAGCCGTTTGCGGATCTCGGCTGCCGTGACCCGCACAATCGGGTCTGACCCAGTGTCGTATGAGGCGTCCTTGCCGAAAACATGCACCCCAAGCGTCCGCTCCTTGAGCAGCTCCGTTGTTCCTTCCATCGTGTGTTCCACGACATAACGAAGAAATGCCGGGAACCGGCGGCTCTGGCTGAAGAAGCGGCTGCGCAGCAGGCGCTCCAGCTGCTCATACACCGCCGTCCGCTCCACTTTGCTAAAAGCGGCCTGACTCGGATTGGAATCAACCAGCATGGGGGGATACCGTCGAGACCCGAATTATACAGAGCGAGCAACGGCCCTTTCTGTACAAGCAAAAGCCACGGGTCCGCCGGAATCGCCGAGCCTCTCAGACTTTACGGTAAAGAGTGCCCCATTTGCAGCAAAGACCTGTTCCGCCATTCTCACAAAGTCTTATAAACGTAAACATTTGTGACACCCTGGCCCTTAATTAGGGACCTACGGGACGGGAGAGTACCAATGCGCCAACGCAACACTCTGCTTCTTCTCGCCGCGACGCGTCGCCATGGCTTGCGTCGGTCTTCCATGGCATGCCTTCCTCTCCTGTTGACGGCCGCTAGCGCGCATGCCCAGGTCGGTGCCGCGAACCTGAGCGGCGTGGTGCAGGACCAGAGCGGGGCAATCCTCCCCGACGCCGCGGTCACGCTCCAGAACACAGCGAGTGGGGCGGAGCGCGTCTCTAAAAGCAATGGTTCCGGCTCCTTTACCTTTTCGGCGATCCCGAGCGGCGACTATAAGCTCACGGTCGATCACCCGGGCTTTGACGTTCTGATCCAATCTCCGATCCACCTCGATGCCGGCGACAGCCTTTCGCTGCCGAACCTCCACATGGCTGTCGGCTCGGAAAGCCAGACGGTCTCGGTGGCGGCGAATGTGGCGGGCCTGCCGCTGGACAACGGGCAGCTGAGCGCGACGATCACGGCGAGCGACCTGGACCGGCTCTCGGTGGTGGGTCGGGACGCGACCGAGCTGCAGCGCATCCTTCCCGGCTTTGCGATCCGCAGCCAGGATTCGACAAACTCGGCGTCGGATTTTTCGCAAGTGCAGGTCGGCCAGGCAACGCCCTATGCGTCCAATGGCGCGCCGATCGCCGGCATCACCCTGAAGCTCGACGGCGCCACCCTGACCGATCCGGGCAACTTCGGCGCGAACATCCAGAACATCAATGATTCGTTCGTGAGCGAGGTGCAGGTACAAACCTCAAACTTCGGTGCCGACCAGTCCAATGGTCCGGTCGTGATCCAGGCGGTCACGAAGTCCGGAACCAGCGGCTACCACGGCTCGCTGTACACCTTTGCGCGGACCAGCCAGCTCAACTCGAACGACTGGCTGGCCAACTACAACGGCATCGCCCGGCCGAACGACCGCTACGTGTACCCCGGCGGCACCATCTCCGGGCCGGTACCCGGGCTCAAAAAGCTGACCTTCTTTGCCGGCGCCGAGTACGACGCGCAGCGCAACATTTACGCCTACGGCAGCGCCGGCCAGGCCATCATTCATGCGCTGGTACCGACCGCCGCCATGCGGACCGGCGACTTCAGCGCGGCTGCCCTGTCGAACTATCTCGGGCCCCTGTACAAGAACCCCACCTATGCCAACCTGGCGTTTCAGCCGAGCTTCGGGCTCGATGGCACAGCGCTGCCGACCGGCAACATCAGCCGGTACCTGGACCCCGGCGCCACCGCGCTGGTAAACGGCCTGATGCCGCTGCCAAACCAGCCCACCAGCACCAACGGCTACAACTACGTCACAGAAAACCTGGTGGACAACAACGTGGCGCAGATTACCGGCCGCGTGGACTACGCCATCAACACCAACAACACCATCTTTGGCCGCTACAGCTTTGAAAAGCAGAACCAGGGCCAGCCGCAGGTGCCCTACTACTCGCCCAACCTGAGCGGGCCCACCATGGGCGACCTGAATACCCCCGGCGGCGGCTTCCTCAACAATGTGCACGTCCACAGCGCGGCGGCCAACTACGTCACTGTGTTTTCGCCGACACTGACCAACGAGTTTTACGCGACGCTGAGCTATTTCACCGAGGCCTTCCAGGCCAAGACGCCGAGCGCGCTGACCGCCGCCGGCATCAACTACCCCTACCAGGGAGCCTACGCGGGCGGTACAAAAGACTGGCCGCAGCTGCAGGATTACGGTGCGGACGGGCTGCCGATCGTGATCCCGCCCGACCTCACCTATGGTGCGCCTTCCCTTAAGAAGTTCCTCCCGAACGGCGGGGATAACGTCACCAAGGTATGGGGAGCGCACACCATCAAGCTCGGCACCTTTATCGAGCGCGAAACCAACAACCAGACCATCACCAACGGCGAGTCAAACGGGGCGATCTTCGACTACTACTACCCCGCCGCGGGCACCCAGTTCCACAGCTACAAGGGGCAGTACCCGGACGGCTCGCCGGCCTTTGACGCGACGGCCCATTACACCAGCGGCAACTCGCTGGCGAACTTCATGGAAGGCATCATCCAGGACTTCCAGCAGCAGAATTACCTCCCGCGCACCAACCTGTACTTCTGGGATATCGACGGCTACGGCGAAGACACTTGGCGCGTCAAGCCGAATCTGGTCGTGAACTACGGGGTCCGCATCGAGCATCTTGGTCCCTGGACCGATGCGCACGGGCTCGGTGCGTCCGTGTGGGAGCCCAGCCTGTACGCCTCCGACGTTGCCGCCGGATCGCTGCTGCCCGGCTTCCGCTGGCACGCTATCGACCCTTCGGTGCCGAACTCCGGCTCGCCCGCGGCACCGATTTACTACCTACCCCGCGCCGGGTTTTCCTGGGACCCCTACAAGACAGGCAAGACGATTCTGCGCGGCGGCGTCGGTGCGTACCGGCTGCACGACTCGGTGGCTGACGTGACTACCGCCTTCTCAAACGCGCAGGGGCTGCGCACCGCGGTGCTGTACGGTTTCGGCTCAGCGACCTTGTCGGGCGTGGGCAGCATCGCGCAAAATCCGGCCACCTACGGCGGCCTCAACACGGCGGCTTTCGGCCTGAGCGCGACCGACAACGCGGAACCGGTCACCAACAACTACAGCCTGAGCCTTGCCCAGCAGTTCCCGGCCAACAGCATCTTGCAGATTTCATACGTCGGCAACAACAGCAACTCGCTTTATAACAACGGCAGCACCTCTGCCGTGAACCTTAATAACATCAATGCACTCCCCATCGGCACCCTGTACACGCCGCAGACCGCAGCCAAGCTGAACAGCATCTTCGCCGGCACCTGCAATCCCACAGGCTGCACCCCGGCGCAGCTAGCCGTGCTGCCGGCCACCAACGGCACCAGCTACACCGCGGCCGGTAAGGCGTATACCGTGCCGGGCGTGCAGGCGGTGCGCCCGTACTCCGCATACACCAACCTGACCGTACCGCTGCACAACACCTACGCGAACTACAACGCGCTTCAGGTCGAATACATCAAGCAGGCCGGCCGGCTCAACTACAACCTCAACTACACCTGGTCTAAGGCCATGGGCATTCTGGGATCGGCGGCCGACTTCAACTTCACCGCGGCGGTAAACCCGTTTTCTATCCCCTCTAACTATGGACCGCTCAACTTCGATCGCTCTCAGGTCTTTAACGCGAGCTACTCCTACTCGGTGGGCGATCTGGTGAAGAACCGAATCGCCGGCAAATTCGCGAATGGCTGGCTGGTCTCGGGAATCACCAACCTCCAGAGCGGACCGAACCTGCAGACCGGCGTGGCGACCTCGCCCAACTTTGCCCTGACCGGCAGCGTCGGGCCGGCGGGCAGCACGCTTCCCGTCAACGCGCAGGTGATTCTGGGTACGCCGGACGTGAGCCTGCAGCCGACTGTCACCTGCAACCTGAAGTCAAACCTGGGGCCCCATCAGTACATCAACGGCGCGTGCCTCGGGGTGCCCGCGATCGGGACCAACGGGCAGTACATCCTGCCCTACGTGCACGGGCCGGCGTACTTCACCACCGATATCACGGCGGAAAAGGGCTTCAAGATTCGGCACGAGAATGAACTGCGGGTTCGTATTGCCGGCTTCAACTTCCTCAACCACGGCCTCAACAGCTTCGGCACAGGCTACGCGCAGCAGCTCAACCTAAACCTGTCGGACGTCGCAACGAACGGCGGCTATGCGGGCGCGGCGTACTCCCCATCGTCGGGTTTCGGCTTCGCGCCGCTCAAACTGGGCCGGCGGCTTGTTGAGGTGTCCGCGAAATACACCTTCTAACCTCCCGAGTTTCCAGCCTGCCGAGCGCTCGCGGCCGTAGAAGACCGCGAGCGCTCAACGGCAGATATTATGTGTTGCGGGCCTCAACGCCATGCCAATACAGACACCCGGAGTTTCCATGCCCATTGCACCTCTTCGGCTCGCAGCCGCGGCCACCCTTAGCTCGGTCGTGCTTTTTGCATCCTCGGCACCGGCCGCACCCTTGCAGCCCGGCACTGGCATGTTCGCGCTCGAGCAGGGCGGCACGCACCTTGAGATCACCGCGCTTCGGGACGATGTGCTGCGCGTCCGCTACTGGCGAGGGACCGCGCCCGAAGGCGCCAGCTGGGCGGTTCTGCCGGCAGCCCGGCAAAGCCGAGCGCACATCGATCTGTTGAAGCCGGGCGTCGGCTTTACGACCGCGCAGCTCCGCGTGGAGGTAGATCCGGCGAGCCTGCGCCTGACGGTACGCGACAAAGCCGGCATCCTGCTCGAGCAGGATGCCGCACCGGCCGAGTTTCGCGGCTCCGGCTTCGAGCTGGCGCGCACGCTGCCCGCAGACGCGCACTACTTCGGCCTGGGCGACAAGGTGGGCCCGCTCGACCGCCGCGGAGAAAGCTTTACGCTGTGGAACACGGACGCCTATGCCTGGCAGGAGTCGACCGACCCTCTCTATAAAGCAATTCCTTTCTTTCTCACATTTGACCGCGGCGTTTCCTCCGGAACGCTGCTCGATACGACCTGGCGCAGCCGCTTCGACTTTGGCCACACTGAGCCCGACACGCTCGCAATGAGCGCCGACGGCGGACCGGTGGACCTGTACTTCCTGTACGGGCCTTCGCCCAAGCAGGTGCTGGCCGACTATGCTTGGCTCACCGGGCCCACGCCGCTGCCGCCACGCTGGGCGCTCGGCTTTCAGCAGTCGCGCTTCAGCTACACACCGCAAGCGCAGGTCGAGCAGCTCGCGCAGCGGTTCCGCGCGGACCGCGTCCCGGCTGACGGGATCTATCTCGACGTCGACTTCCAGGACCGCTACCGGCCCTTCACCGTCGATGCGAAGACCT
The DNA here is from genome assembly GCA_964245455.1 of uncultured Acidobacteriaceae bacterium. Lineage (GTDB taxonomy): Bacteria > Acidobacteriota > Terriglobia > Terriglobales > Acidobacteriaceae > EB88. Next base: position 2,216 of record CAXTMW010000098.1, on the reverse strand, counting down.
TTCCGGACCTGCCGGGACTGGTTCGCACGCTCCACGCCGAGCAGTTTCATGTCGTCGCGATTACGGACCTGCATATCGCGAAGGCTCCGGGCGAGGGCTACACGCCCTATGACAGCGGTACGGCGCAGGACCGCTTCGTCCACCTGCCGGACGGCTCGGTTTTCTCGGGCATTGTGTGGCCTGGTATGTCGGTGTTTCCTGACTTCACCGAGCAGCAAACGCGCGCCTGGTGGGGCTCGCTCTACACCGACTTCGTGCACATGGGCCTGGACGGCTTCTGGAATGACATGAACGAGCCGTCGGTCTTCAGAGTTCCGTCCAAGACCATGCCGCTCGAAGTCCAGCATCGGATCGATGAGCCGGGCTTCGCGAAACGCATCGCGACCCATGCTGAAATCCACAACGTGTACGGCATGGAGAACGCACGCGCCACCATGGACGGGCTGCTGAAGCTTAAGCCGGACGAGCGCCCGTTTGTGCTGACCCGCGCCGCCTACGCCGGGACGCAGCGCTATGCGGCCACCTGGACCGGCGACAACTCAGCCACGTGGAACCACCTTCGCCTGACCACCTCCATGCTCAAGAACCTGGGGCTGAGCGGCTTCAGCATGGCCGGTGCCGACGGCGGCGGCTACGCGGGTACCCCGTCGCCGGAGCTGCTGACCAAGTGGCTGGAGATTAACGCGTTCCAGCCGATCGACCGCGACCACGCGGAAAAAGGCACCGGCCCGCACGAAGTTTGGGCGAACGGGCCGGGGCCCGAAGCCGTGCGCCGCCGCTTCATCGAGGAGCGCTACCGCCTGATGCCCTACCTGTATACCGCCGCGGATGAGGCCTCGCGCACCGGCCTGCCGATCCTGCGGCCGCTGTTTGTTGAGTTTCCGGACGCGATGCCGGACAAGCACCCCATGGACGCGGACCCGGATACCGCGAACGAGTTCCTGTTCGGCCCGGACCTGTTGGTCGCCGCGCCGATGAACCTCGAGCAAACGGCGGACTACGCGGTGCGCTTCCCTGGGGACGGCTGGTACGACTACTGGACCGGCGCGCGAGTCACCTATGCATCCGGCTCCACGGCTGCTGCCGGCGTGCAGCCGGAAAGCGGGGTGGTCGCGAAGACGTTTGCGCTCCGAGTCACGCCCAAAGTTGAGGAGCTGCCGGTGTTTGTTCGCCCGGGCAGCATTGTGCCTTCCATGCCGCTGACCCAGAGCACCGAAGAAACGCCCGCGGGCCCGCTTACGCTGCGCGTGTACCCCGGCCCCGACTGCCACGGGTCTGTCTACTGGGATGACGGGCACAGCTTTGCCTACCGGCAGGGAGCCTACACGCGCATGAATTTTAGCTGCGAAAGCCGGGAAGATGGCTCGCTTCAGCTCCACGTCGGTGCGCGCGAGGGCAGCTACCGGCCTTGGTGGTCCGAGCTCGACGTGCAGGTGTTTGGCATCCCCGATCATGCACCACAGGTGACGGAGAATGGCAAGGCGATCCCTGCCTCTGTAGCTGGGCAGGCGGTGCGCTTTACCGTCGCTGACACCGGGAAGCCGCGCGACTTCTTAGTTCGCTGATGAGCGATTGCGAGCGGCGGTTCCGCTTCGAGCGATGATTGCGATTTTGGTTTGGAGCTCCTGCGCGGCGTCGGCCTGCAGGTCTGGGCGTACGGTCTGCGCGAAATGGAGCGCCGACCTGTAGTGTGCGAGCGCTTCGCTTAAGTTGCCTTGCGCGGCAAGCACATCGGCCAGCTCTGCCTGCACCGGCACGGACGCAGGCGCGAGCTGGGCCGCGGCCTGTGCCTCCGCCGCGGCTTCGTCCAGCCTGCCGGCGGTCAGGAGTTTGCCTGCTTCGTGTGAGGTGACCAGCGCGGAGGCCAGCGGTACCGGGAACGTACCTGTGTACACGTTGACGCCGTAGTCGAGCACAGCGACCGGCTGACGCGTGCGGAAGCCGTCATACGGGTTGAGCGTCCCATCCCCGAACTCGATGCCTTGGAGGTCGCTGTCGCTGATCAGCACCGTGCCCGAGATGACAGGAGGCACCTTCATCGGCAGGTTCAGCCACCACAGGCTGTTGGTCGTCGGCAGGCGCTTGCAGGAGACCCCGTAATCCGTCGGCTCAATGGCGCCGTCCGGAAAGTACGCAAACCAGCAGTCGTTGGACGGGTGTGCGGCCGGGTGCGCGCGGAGGTAGGCCTTGACCGCGAGGAGCTGCTGGCCCCAATC
>CAXTMW010000097.1:0-13967 GCA_964245455.1 uncultured Acidobacteriaceae bacterium | reverse complement strand
AGGTCCAGGGTGACGGCACCGTCGATCATGCGCCGGTCTACCCGCGCGAGGTGATGCGCCGCGCTCTCGAGCTCAGCGCCACCGCCCTGATCCTGGTCCACAATCATCCCACTCGACCGCTGAAACGCACGTTCGCTCACGCTCAATCACATTGATACACAACGATTTTCTAGCTTGCGGAGCCTGGGCGTTCTGCCGCATATTGGGGGCGGTAAGAGGGAGATCGGGCACCGTACCGACCTCAGTTGCAGAACGGCAACCGCACTCAGCGAGCAGGGAGATCGGCGATGGCCAGCCTAACCGACGGCGCGATCCGGCGAGCCCTCAAGGAGGTCGAGCTTGGCGGCAAGCAGAAGTCGTTGGTTGATGGGGAGGGTCGCGGCGTCGGTCGCCTGGTGCTGGCGCTTCGGCCCATGCCGGCGCGCGTCATTGCGGAATGGATGGTCCAGCAGTGGCGGGACGGGAGGCGCATTAAGAAGAAGCTTGGCGACTATCCCTCGATGTCCCTCGCCACCGCGCGCGAGGTGTTCAAGCGCGACTATGCCGACGCCATCCAGAAGGGCCGGAGCATCAAGATCACCGGTGATACCCGGCCTGGCACGGTCGGAGACTTGTTCGAAGCCTACGTTGCCTCGCTCAAGGCGACGGACAAGCCGTCCTGGAAAGAAGCCGAGAAGGGCCTCAACAAGGTTGCCGATGCGCTAGGGCGGAATCGGGCTGCCCGAGACATCGAGCCCGACGAGGTGACGGAAGTGCTGCGGCCGATCTTCGAGCGCGGCGCCGCCTCGATGGCTGACCATGTGCGCAGCTATGTCCGCGCGGCCTACAGCTGGGGTATGAAGTCAGAGCACGACTACCGCAACGTTTCGCTGCGGCGGTTCCGGCTCGTCTACAATCCAGCGGCCGGCATCCCGACCGAGCCCAAAAAGGTCGGCACGCGTTGGCTCGACGAGGATGATTTCGTCCGTCTGTGGCGCTGGCTCGAGTGCCCAGACGTTCCGGTTCATCCACCCTATCTGCGCGCCGTCCAGATTCTCATGCTCACCGGCCAGCGGGTCGAGGAGATCGCGCGCCTCCATGTTGACCAATGGGACGCAGCCGAGCGGATCATCGATTGGTCGAAGACCAAGAACACCACCCCGCATGCGGTGCCTATTCCCTCCCTGGCCGCGGAGCTGATCGAGTCGATCAAGCCCGACCAGCATGGCTGGTTCTTCCCGTCACAGAAGGACCCTTCCCAGCCAGTCAGCCACGGCACGCTCTACTCGTGCATGTGGCGACAGCGGGAACGAAGGGTAATCCCCGTTGTCACCAATCGCGACCTCCGACGCACCTGGAAGACCCTCGCCGGGAAGGCCGGCATCTCGAAGGAGATCCGCGACCGTATCCAAAACCATGCCCTCCACGACGTGAGCTCCAAGAACTACGATCGCTGGAACTACATGCCCGAGAAGCGAGCCGGGATGGCCCGATGGGACCGCTTCGTACGAGCCCTGCTGGCAAAATCGGGGCGAAAGGCCTTGAAGCAGGCCGCGTGACACAGGTCGACCCTTGTCACTCTCTTGAAGCTCAGGCGCTGCTAGGTCTGGGCGTCTCATGACACAGCAGCGGATCGGCATCATAGGGGGTGGCGCCAAGGCCGCGGCTATCTGCGCCAAGGTCGCATGCCTGCGCGACATCTTTTCCCTGCCCTTAGAAGCCACCGTTTTCGAGCGAACCGAGCTAGGGGCGGCTTGGGATGGCCGCCATGGCTATACCGATGGCCGCCAGCGGCTTTGCACGCCGGCTGAGCGCGACACTGGCTATCCGTATTCGCTGGACAGCTTTGGTGCGCAGGTGGCGAGCGCCATGCAAGCGCGCTTTTCCTGGCCAGCATTCGCGGTGGCTTCCGACAGGCTGGCCGACTGGGTCGATCGAGGACGACCCCCGCCCACCCACGGCGAGTTTGCAGCCTATGTCGACTTCTGCATTCGCGGTTCGGGGGCCACCCTGGTGTATGGGACGGTGGATCGCCTCATGACGAGCGGCGGTCATTGGGACGTCAGCTACGCCGATCGAGACACGTCAGCGCGCCAGATCGAGCGGGGATTCGACGGCCTCGTCGTGACGAGCACAGGCCCTGCCGCCAGTAGAATCGCCAAGGTGGCCGACCCGCGCATCTTCGACGGCGTCACGTTCTGGCAGGCGCTGGATGGCGTGGCAGCCATGGCGAGGACGGCCGCCGAACCGATCGTGATCATCGGGTCAGGCGGCACCGCGGCAGCAACGGCGGGCTGGCTCGCCCGCTTGAGTCTCAAAACGGAGATCGTCATCCTCGGCAACCAGGCCGCACTTTTCGCGCGATCCGATAGCGTCTTCAAAAACGGAGCGTTCCGGAACCCAGATATCTGGTCCTCTCTCAGCGTGGAGGATAGGCGCGGGTTTACCGACCGGCTGACACGTGGAGCCGTATGGTCGAACGTGCTTGACGTCCTCGCTCACGCTCCCGCGGTCTCCTACCGCCCTGGCCTCGCCAGCGCCGTCCGGCACGAGCCTCCGAACGACCCCACGGGCGAGCTATTCGTCGAGTTTTCCACCTCGGGCGCGCCTGGCGTGACCCTCAGCCAAGCCGCCAGCCTTGTCGTTGACGCCACCGGCTTCGATGCGACTTGGTTTGCACCACTCTTGCCTGATGCGCTGCGCGATGCGGTGCTGCACGAGACCCCCCGGATGCGCAGCGATATGACGGCGAGCTTGGCACTCCCGCTGGCTGGCGCGCCACGGCTGCATGTCCCTATGCTTTCGCAGGCGCTGAGCCCCGCGTTCACCTCGCTCATGGCGCTTGGGGATCTCTCGGACGCCGTTCTTCGTCCCTACGTCGAAGCGGCGCTTTCTTGACCGAACGCGTTCATATGTATATATGGACAGGTTCAGGAGGCGACCATGGCTGACATTCCGACCGAGAATATGGTGCTGCGCACGCTCTATATCCCGTTGGAGACCGATCGCCAGCTTAAGGCGCTCGCCTTCACCCGCGAAGTCAGCAAAGGCGAGCTGATGCGCGAGCTGATCAAGCAGGGTCTGGCGACGATCGCAGCGTCCGGCGAGCGCAGTCTCGAGGAGCAGTTAAGCGCCCGCTTGGCCGCCGCGAAGCCGACGACCTCAACCAAGGGCAAGGCTCCGGCTAGGACTTCGGCGGCCGGCGGCGAACGCGAGGCGAACTCGCGCGCTCGGGGCACCGTGCGCAAGCCGCGCGAGCTGGTCGCCGCAGGCTGACTCGGTGGGGTGTTGTCGCCCCGCCAACCCAATCGATGCCGGCACAGGTCTGCTTGTCTCCAGACGACTTCAACTGAGCAGCAAGCATCCATACTCGGCCGCCCTCTTCCCCAGGTCGCTTGCTGATGCCCGATCATAAGACATTGAAGAAGCAAAAGGCGTCCCTCGAAGACCGCTTCGTCTTCGACGAAACCGCCATCGCTCCCGCCAATCTCGACGCCCTGCGGTCAGCGATGTTTCAGGTCGAAGATCGCTCCAGCGGACTCGAACGCACTCTCAAGCTCTGGCGCAAAACCGGCAAGCCGATCGATGGCGACCTACGCCAGCTCTGGCAGCACGAGATGCGCCAAGTGCAACGCGTGATGGCGTACTCTGGTGCGCGCGACGTGATCGTCGATGTGCTCGAGTTCGTCGAGGATGACGAGAATTTCGGCGTTGTGCTGGAGAGGGCCGGCCAACCTCTCACCGAACGACGCCGGCGCGTGCCACGGACGCATTGGCTCCGCAATCTGGCGGCGCCGCGATCGCGCAGCCTGTTCTGGCGAAACCTGAAGCGGGTCGTGACCGCCCTCGGGATCGTCCACTCGCAAGGGCTCGTTCACGGCCGGCTAACAGCCGACGCGGTCATGACGGAGGGCGCAGACGAGCCGGACTTCCAACTCGGCGGGTTCGAGTGGAGCCTTTGGCTGGGCGCCGACCTCGCCGAGCATTCACACGCCAGAGTAACTGCGGCAGCCGCCGTCAATCGAGCCGAAAGCTATTCCTTCGCCGACGACTGGTGCGCGCTCGGGCTCCTCGCGGCGGATTGCCTCGATGCGACGATCCGGCCGTCCGGCGACATCGTCGCCAAACCCGATGTCGAGGCTCCGATTGCCCTTCAAGTCCCGGAACGCATTCTTCTCAAACGAATGATCGCGCCAGGTCGGATGGACCATCTCGAAGCGGGAGCGATCGGCCGCGCTATCGACGACCTCATCGTCAGCGTCGCCAGCGCGGCCACCACGCGCGCGGGTACGCTTCTCCTCATGTTCGACTCAGGCGCAAAACTCGGCGAAGTGGTCTACGACGTCACCCAAGGCGAGATCGCAATCGATGAGTATCGACGGCAGCTCGACTGGGTTCGAGGTGATCTCGACGCGGGTGCGACCTTGCTGGTCCCTGGCACCTTCGATCCCGGAGCTTCGTCGCTCCGCCTAGTCACTGACAATGTTGTCTACCGCCTTCGGGCGTTCCGCGATGCCGGCGCGGTACTATGGGACATCGCCGTCGTTCAGGCGATGGACGTCAAGGACAACCGGTTCAGCCTCGGCGACTCCGACGAGCACGCGCTCACCCAGACCATCACCGTCACCGCCAACGTTCGGGAGGCGCAGGAAACAAAAGGTCGGCTGGGCCCCGACGTCCTCGATTGGAGCGCCTACGCCGCGCCATCGGCTGACGCCAGCACCGCGACCGAGACCGAGGCTATTCGCCAGGCGCTCTTGCTCGTCCAAGTCGTCGAAGCCGTGGTGAAGGCGCTGGAAGTCTATCCAGTTGAGATCCTCGATAAAGGTCGCGCCGAAGGCCGCCGCTATGCCGTGCTCCGTGCCGAGCCGGACAACGATCGAGACCGCCTTGCCAAGAAGGTCGGCCTGCTGGAGAGCTCCAGCGCTCTGCGACGACTGTTCGAAGAAGAACATCAAGATGCCGACGCCAAGTGGCGGATCAGTCAAGCCTCCAGCCTTGGGGCCACCCGAACCGGAGACGTTGTCGCCAGCTTCGTCGATCTTGTGGAACACCGAGGGCGTCGCGCCTACAGGTTTGAAATTGACGAGGATTTGCTTGACGAGACGCATTTCTTCTTGCGCACTGAGCGAGACACCGGCACCGAGCAGGTGATCGGGCGACGCCTACGCAACATCAAGGCGCTCGACACGCGCGTCGATCTTGCCGAGATGTTGGCAGACCCGTGGCGGGTGCGGCGCGCCAGCCGCGAAGACCTCAGCGAAGAGGATCGGCGGGACGCGGCCTTCCTCGATCTAGACCAGCCCAAGCAAGATGCTCTTGCCGGTCTGTGGTCGACGCTTCCGTCCTATTTCGTTGTCGGTCCCCCCGGTGTGGGGAAGACGAAACTCGCGACCGAAGTGATTCGGCGTCGCTTCGCCAAGGATCGGTCGACCCGCGTGCTGGTGACGGCGCAGGGCCACGACGCGCTCGACAATCTGCAGGCGAAGATCAAGGAAACCTTGGACAAAGCACGCCTCTCCGATGTCTTGGTCGTTCGCTCGACGACGAACGATCAGCGCCCGACGTCAGACGAGGAGGTCCACCGGATCGGGCTTGACTATCTCTCGCGTCTGTCCGGCAGCGCTCTGGCGCGGGATGCGCCCTTGCCGATCCAGTCACGTGTCGCGCGCCTGAGCGAGGCGGCCGGCCGGCTGGAGACAGCGAAGGAGTCTGTCGACCGCGACGATCGATCCGGGCTCGGCGCCGTTTCCCGGTTGGTGCTGGACGCGGCCAACATTGTCATTTCCACCGCCAACTCGCCCGACATCGAACGCATGGTGGAAGCGCGCGAGCAGTTTGACTGGGTCATCGTTGAAGAAGCTGCAAAGGCGATCGGGCCGGAGTTGGTCGGTCCGCTCATGCTCTCGGGAAGGCGGCTCCTAATCGGAGACCATCACCAGCTTCCGCCGTTCGAAGCCGATAGCCTGGTCAAGATTCTCAGCGATCACGCCCTGGTTGGGCGAACCCTGGCGCTTGCCGAGCAGATGATAGGTCCGATCCTGCGCGACGGCGAGATCGACGAATTGGAGAAGATAACGGGAGACGCCGACACGCTCCAAGCCCTGTCGAGCACCGCGCTGCGGCTTCTTGAGCCATTCCGGACGGTGGCGGAAGAGGACGAACGACGCGCGCTGATAAACCCCACGCATCGATCGATCGCGGCTACCTTGACCGAACAGCGCCGCATGGACCCAGCGATTGCGCAGGTCGTCTCGAGCACCTTCTACAAGCGCCGCCTCACGACGGAGGCCAAACGGGCCAGGTCCGCCGAGGAAGATCCCTCACCAGTCGTCCACCAAGGCGCGCTTCCGCCCTCGCCTATCGTCGTCGTCGACTTTCCACACGTCAGCGCGACGGGGAGAGCCGACGCATTCGAAAAGGCCAAGCCGCGGTGGCACAATCCCAGCGAGGTCGACGCAGTCGTCGATGTCCTCCGCCGCATGCGGGCGCGCGACCTCGGCAAGCCACCTAGCCTTGCAATCCTGTCCCCCTACAAGGCGCAGGTCGAGAAGCTGCACCAGCGCGTCGCCTCGCTGCGAAGCCGCGACCTCAAACACCTCGATCAGTTCGCATCGGTGCGCAGCAACGGGGCGTTCGTCGGCACGGTCGACTCGTTCCAGGGTAGCGAAGCGGATGTTGTCATCCTGTCCCTGGTTCGGAACAACCCCATGACCGGCGGCCGTGCGCTCGGCTTCCTTCGCGACCGCAGGCGGATGAACGTGGCGCTCAGCCGCGCTAAATCGCACCTGATCCTGGTCGGCAGCCTTGCCTTCCTGCGGGAGGCCGTCCGCGGGGTGAACCCAGACGCGGAGACCCACGATCTTTCGTTCCTTTCCGACATGGTCGATGCGATCGAAGCCCTCGCTCTGCAGAAGCGCAGCGATCTCCCGCTAGCTTCATGGGTCGATCCTGTGATGCTGAGAACCGCGCCGTGAGCGTCCTCATCGCCATCCCGGTCTTCCGCATCGCCTGCAAGGTGGGCATCGATCGCGGACGCGCCTGGAGCGTGGTCGACGAACTTGTCCTATGGGCGATCACCCGCCAGTCGAAAACGATCGACGCGCTAGCGCGGGCCGCAAACCTGCCGGCTCAAATGATCGTCGCCTCGATCGCCCGCCTCATGCGCTTCCGCCTCGTTGAGGTCACCTTGAGCGATGGATCGATCGCATTCCGCGCCAGCGCATTCGGGTTCAAGTCGGTCAGCAGCGGCAATCCCTTACCGTTCTATCCGAAGCGCATCTCTCGACGCGTCAGCTTCGTCATCGATTGGGCCACCGGCGACTTCTTTCCCTCCCGCCAAGTACGATTGATGACGCCGTTCAAGATCGAGGAGGCCCGCCGGTCCGGCGAGGAGGTACGGGTCGTCTCCGTCGACGGGGGTGGACCGTCGATGTCCCACGACGCCAATCTCAACCGCCTCTCCGACATCGCGGCGCGAGGCTGGGAAGAGCAGGTCGCTCTCGTCGACGGTCGGACCGCCATTATGCGCGACGACGAATTCATGGTGCTGCGCGTGATCGATGGCGTGCCACAAGGCCTCCCTGACACGGCCGGGCCGACGCTCGCCCGTCTTGTCGCCGACGCCGCCGCGCTTCCGGCCGGTACGCTGTCCGTGCCGGTTACCTATGCCGGTCCACGCGACAGCTTCGCATCCGAGCCGATCGTCCATCATTGCGCCTTCTCGCCGGACGACCTCGTGATCGGTGGCTCCGCGCAAGGTCAGTGCCTGGAGCGCCTTCTCTCAGGCGCCCATCGCCGCGTCATTCTTCACTCAACCTTCCTTGAAGCCGCCCGTTTCTCGGCGATGGCGGAGCCGATCAAAGCGGCCTGCGCGCGCGGCGTGACCTTTGACCTGTTGTGGGGCGCCGAGAAGGACGAGGAGACGGAACAGCGGAACGCGTCGCAAGCGAGCCAGATCGCGCGGCTCGTCCGTGAAGATCGAGACCTACATGGCCGCTTCACCGCGGACGACGGGCTCGCATGCCAAGCTCGTCATGGTGGACACGGCCGAGGATGGCTGGATTGCCTGCGTAGGCTCCTGCAATTGGCTGTCGTCCCCGTTCCAAGCGACCGAATTGACCGTGCTGCTGCGTGATCAGCGCGCGGTCGCAGACGTCGCCGTCGCTCTGCAAAACCTGGTTGGCCGCCGCGGACTTGCCGACAGCCTGGCCACTGAGATGGCCATCACCGCACGCGACCTTCGTCGAGCGCCGGTATCGAGCGGCCCGGCCGAGATATCGCTGGTGACGGGCGACACGCATGATCGCCTCATGCGGATCGCGAGCGGCTCCGCCCGTCAGCGTTTTGTCGTAGGTAGTAATCTTCTCGGATCGACCGCTCGGCCAGGCGCGCTCATGCAGGGCGAGGTCGCCGCCGGTCGCGAAGGCGTCCGTGCTATGGTCATCTACACCAAGCCGACCGGCCCGCTAAAAAACCGACATACGCGCGTCCTCGCTGAGGAAGCGACTGCCAACGGGCTGAGCCTCGTCAGGACGAAAAAGATCCCGCTGCATGGGAAGTTCGTCGCTTGGGACCATGACGACGTCGTGATCACCAGTCTTAATTGGGCGTCCGCGTCCGCGGACCCCGATTTCCCGTGGGCCGACATCGGGGTTCATCTACGTATGGATGGGATTGCGGAGACTTTGATTAGCAAGCTTCAAAAAATCTACATAGAAATGCCGGATAACCCGAAGCATCTTGAGGCAGCACTTAAGTGATAACTAGCTGGCCTGAATCGCTATCTGTTGCGACCCGCGGCAACAGTCTCGGCTTCGCGAACGCGTTTCGTAGCGTCAGGACCTATACAGCTCAGGAGTGTATCCTGGCTGAGATTATATACTGAGCCTGCCGATCCTGCGCCAGCCGCAAACAGTCCGAGGTACTGCCCGCGAGACAACGCAACGGGCAGGTCGATTAGCTTGAGCGCGCCTTTCGGCAGCCCGAACTCGAGCCTTCGTAGCAGCTCATCGAGGGCTTCCAAGAACGTTGGCCGGTCCGGAACTAATGCCGAAAGGATCTGATGCGCGGACCGTAGGTGAAAGCGCGCGCCATCGGCGATACGAATGATGTCCCCATAGCTAACCGCACCTTGGAACGGAGTGGTCGAATAACGACGCTCCAGTTCATCAATCGATGTGCCCTCCACCCAGTCGAAAAGGATCGAAGCACGCTTGCATCGGGCCCAGAACTCAATCTCGTCACGGCAGTATCTTTGAAGCGCTTGCGCGACTGCATTCCCGAAACGTTGTGCGACCTCCCCAGCTCGCACGCTCTCTGATCGCCCGCGCTTCATGACCGGCGTGTAGATGCCGTCCATCTCGGTCAAGACCTGAATGGTGCCGAGCACCTGGAGCGGATTGGTCTGCGACGCATTGAGCTGGCGCATCAGTTCGATGATGCGCAGACTCGACTCAAAAGACAGCGATGACGCACCGCAAGCTCTTCCCAGCAGCGTAAGATGTACCAGTTCGCCATCGAGCTCGGCGAGACCCGTCTGCAGTAGTCGCGCCACCAACGCTGATACGTCCCCTTCTACAAGGCGAATCCATTGCGGGTTTGCGCGCGAAGCGGAGTAGCCGCCAAAGGTATTCACAAGAAGTCCGGGAATATCTTCAGCGCGGACGCCGCGCACCTGGCTGAGCAGCCGCAGCGTCCACGTCGGCAGGTCCCGCTGCTGAAATGACGACCTGACGTCTTCCGGCGTCCCCAAAACGTATTTCTGAAAGAGCTGAGCGCGCTCAATCGGCGTATCGGCTAGGATGATTGCCTTTCCGATTTCATTGAAACCAAGGCGACCCGCCCGGCCTGCCATGTTCTTGTATTCTGCAATCGTGAATGGTCGACCGTCCTCGCCGACAAATTCGTTCTCCGCCAAGACAACGGTCGAGGCTGGCGAGTTGATGCCCGCAGCAAGTGTCGTCGTGGCCGCCAGGACGTGGATGCCACCGTTGGCATTGCGGTAACCTCGCTCGACCGCTTCGCGCTCCGCACGAAGTAGGTTTGTGTTGTGGAACGCCGTACCGCCCTGCAAGCATTGACGAAGGTCCTGTGAAGCTCCAGTCAAATCCTGAGTCGGCAACGCTGCGATGACGCCCGTGGCGGGCGCAAGACCAAGTTCCTTCGCAAGATATCGGGCGCAGCCCTGAGCTGGGCCGCGCATGTTCCTAAAGACAAGGAGCTTCTCGCCTTTGGCGATCAATTGCTTGGTTAAGGGAACGATGACGTCTTGTGATGACGGCTTGTCTCTTCGCTGTACGATCTGGTGTGACGGCAGCAGCGCTTCCGTCTTGGTCGTTCCATCGACATCGACAAATTGAAAGACGCCTCGCCGATCAAGGACGCCCTCGATCAGTGGGACTGGCCGTTCCCTTGAAGTCAGGAGCGGTAAATCCAGCCAGTTGTCGAAGCTGTTTAGGTTGCCGATCACGGCCGACAACACGACGAGTTGAGGCGCGACGCCGCGCTCCCGAGCCCGCAGAAACAACGCAAAGATCAGTTCGACGGTGATGCCGCGCATCGGGTCAGTGATGAACTGACCCTCGTCAAGCACCACCAATCCAAGCTGATTTAAGAGACGCGGCGATGCGAGGGCCAGATTCAGGAACATCTCGTAGGTGAAGAAGGCGAGGTCGTACCGGCCGCTCATCACCGGACCGACCCCGTCCGACGCATCGCCGCTGCATCGCGCGACCCGCAGCCCGGCAGGGGTGAAGCGTGCACTGAAGTCCTCGAACTTCTCATTCACAAGGGCTCGGTACGGAAGCAGGAAGACGGCCTTCTTGCCCGCCGCGACGGCACGGATCGCGGAAACTTCCCCAATCAGCGTCTTACCGGAGCTGGTCGGCGCCACCACGAGCAGCGACTTGCCTTCAAGGACGCCGTGTTCATTGACGGCCTTGAGCTGCAGCGCATTCAACCCTTGCGGAAAATGCTCCTCCCATTGCTGGACGACTTCTTGCGGGAAACCATGTTCGACCATTTCAGTGAAGGAGCCCGACATTTGCCGAACGGCGACCGTCGGGAACGCGGCTGCGAAATTGTCGCCACGTCTGAGCACGGGGAATACCAAACCACCTTGCACGGTCCCGAGAAACACCGGGGTCTGGGTGACACTGATCCGCTCGGCCTCGACACGAGTAAGGCGGATGATCTCGCCAGCCACCTCGGGGAAGCTGACCGCCTCCCCCACAGCCTTGGTCAGGGCCTGTATGGTGGCGTAGGTCAGAAGGCCGTGGCCCGTCCCCGGCTGTTCCCAAGCAGCTTCGTTGGTAGCGCAGGCCGCAAGAAGAATCCGACCTTCGCCATAGATTTCCGCCAAAGCAAAGGCATTGCGTGGACGAGCTTCCGTTTCGAGGACGCGCGCCGGCGCTTGACCGCTGAAGCAGCAGTCCAGGATGCACAGCACCGCCCTGGCCTTTGTGCGCCTGAAGGCCTCAGCCAAGGCCGCCATTGAAAGCGCCGAATGAGCTAGATCCGTAGCGTCCGTATCGAAGAGCACCAAGCTTCCATCTGGCGAACCGTGCCCCGCGAACCCCACAATAATGACGTCGTCCTCCTGCGCCGAGTCGAGGGCGCCGAGAATGGCTCCGGATACGTCCGCATGGGTCGCACGCTCGTCGACGAGGAGATGCGCCGATAACCCCTCGATTGTGTCGGTAAACAGCGCCCAGAGAGCCGTCGCGTCCCGCCGCGCGCCGCCGAGCTCCGGGATTGCAGGGTCCCGGTGCTTGTTAACGCCGACAAAGATCGCCCTGGTCGCCATATCCCCTCCTAGCAGCTGCAAATTGCGAGGTGCTCGATCAGATCGTTGCCCTCAACCATCATTGCTCCAGCCCACGCGCAACCTTCGTGCTCGCTCCTAGAAAATGCTTTCGCCTCTCGCGCGGACGCCGCACGTTCCCCGATCTGCACCGGGATACGATGCGGGTCAAAACACAGGACGTCAGGTAGAAAACGCTCGATTGTCACACGGATCGCATAAACGACATGATGACCGGAATGCGAAGGGAACGCGGCTATGCCCATCGACGTGATCGTGCACCCCGGCGTGGACAGCGCGCTCATCGCTTGGCGCAGCCCCGTCGTCGACTCGTGCCGCGGCTTCGCGCTGCGGCGTCGGATCAAGCGAGCGCCGGATAGCCCGCCCAGCCCCAACACGATCGACGCCGATGCGAACGGCTTCGCCGAGGAGATCGTCGCAAGCTGGGTCGGATTCGCCAATGGCCCCGAGGTCGAGGAAGGGACACGCAAGCCCACGACGGAGTGGCCGATCCAGAAATACCTCTGGTCCGATTTCCAGGTGAACCCTGGCGATATCGTCGCCTATCGTGTCTCGGCCATGACCGGCAGCGAGGCGAAGCTCGAAGAGTCCGCGACCGACACTTCGGAGTGGACGGACACCGTCGAGATCGGCGCCGAGACCGCCGGCCGGGCGAGCTGTTACTTCAATCGCGGCATCGTCGCGAGCCAGTGGCTGGCGCGGGCGCTCCCCAAGCATGCCTCCACCACTAAGCTCGCCAAGGCGATCGCCGATCCAAAGGATCCGATTCGACGCTTCCTCGCCGGACCGATCCGCGACAAGCTGGTGGCGCTCCTGACCGAGGCAGCGGCCGACAAGGCGCACATCTACGCCGCGTTATTTGAGCTGGACGATCCAGAACTGATTCCCCTGCTCACCGCCTTCAAGAAGCATGCGCACGTCGTTCTCGGCAATGGGAGCGTCAAGAAGAAGGGCCAGGACGAAAATGATGATGCGCGGGCGACGCTCGGCGTCTGCGATCTAAAGGACCGCATGACCGCCCCGAGGGCGCTCGCGCACAACAAGTTCCTGGTAATCTGCGACAGGGACAAGAACCCTCAGGCCGTCTGGACCGGCAGCACCAACTGGACGAAGACCGGCCTCTGCACCCAGGCCAACAACGCGCTGCTGGTCGAGAACCCCGCGCTCGCCCAGTTCTACCTCGATCAGTGGAACACGCTGGCAGGCGACGGCGATAAATCGCCGCCCGCTCTCTACGACGCCAACGCCAAACCGCGCACGACGTCGAAGGCCAAGGGCACGACGGTGTGGTTCACCCCGATGCACGAGGGGCTCGACCTTGAACAGGCCGGCGAGCTGATCGCCGCGGCCAAGCAGGGCATCCTGTTCGCCATGTTCAATCCCGGCCCGCGCGGGACGTTGCTCAATGACATCATCGAGCTCGCCTCGCCGTCGAGTCCGTCGTTCAAGCCCAACCTCTACATCCAGGGCGTCGTCAACCAAAACCCGGGCACCGAGAACCACCCGGTGGTGTTGTTCAATCGCGGCGAGCGTATCGAGGCCAACGCCGACGTCGTCTTGCCCGCCGCTATCCCTGGACGGTTCGCCTATTGGGCGAAGGAGGTGCTGAAACTGCCCACAGCGCACGCGATGGTGCACAGCAAGGTCGTGGTGATTGACCCCTATGGTGACCTTCCCGTGCTGATGACCGGCTCCCACAACATGGGACCCAAGGCGAGCGGGACAAACGACGAGAACCTGATGATCATCAGGGGCAATGGCGAGCTGGCGAGCCAGTACGCGGGCAAGATCATGGAGATCTATGCCCAATATCGTTGGCGGCAGTCTGTGCAGGCCCAGGACGGCCATCCCAAATGGAAGGGGCTTGAGGACGACGACGCTTGGCAGATCAAGGACCCGACCAATCCTAATGACAAACGCCGGCTTCGGGAGCTTGCCTTCTGGTTTGGCGACAGCGGCGCATGAAGCTTCTGGCCCTCTCGCCCCCATATTCGACGAGGCCGCACGTCAGGATCCCTGTGCCCCAAGCCGCGGACAGTTTCTCCGCTTAAGCTCGAGCTGCTTCGTCGGCTGAGCCCAGCTGGCCTTTATAGAGAAGTGAAGACCCGAGAGGGGAAAGCCTTCCCCTGCGACGGAGCCTCGTCTCCGCCGACCCCTTCTGCGG
>CAXTMW010000096.1:11599-14117 GCA_964245455.1 uncultured Acidobacteriaceae bacterium | reverse complement strand
ACCGACCACCGGCCCGGACGGAGCCCTGGACGCAATGGCCGGAGGCGCGATGATCTGCGGAGCCTGACGCGGCAGCGGCACAATGCGGCGCGGGGCCGGGCGATCGCCGCCGCGCAGGTCAGAGCGCGAGTCAGAAGGAGGCGCAGGGGGGCGAGCGGGCGCAGCCGGACGGGATTGCCCACCGCTCGACGCACCGGTTGATATGACGCTTTGTGCGGCCGCCGCAACAGGCGCTTGCACATGCTGCGCCGCGACCGCGGGCGCGGCAGCAGGAGGTGCCGCCGCCGAGGGCGCGGGTGTTGCCGGCGACGCGCTGACAGAGGCCGGCGGCACGGTGGGCCGGGCGATCGCGGGCGCTTGCGCTATCGATGCAGGTGCGGTTGACGCAGATACGGCCGGCACCGCCGGACGCGTCGATGCGCCCGTACCTGGCGCAGGCGCGGCGGAAACAAAAGGACGGTTCGCAACAGGAGGTGCGGCAACCACGGGCCGCGTGGAGGGCGGCGCTGCCGCGACTGCCGGGCGTTGCAGAGTGGGTGCTGCCTGGCGCTCCTGCAGCGCCCGCAGCACATCACCAGGCTTGGACACGCGTGACAGATCGATGCTTGGCCGGTTTTCAGGTTCGCGACGAGCTCCCGAGCCCCCGCGCTCCCTGCCGCCGCGGGTGAGTGCGCCGCGCACACGTTCGGCCTCATCGGCCTCAAGCGAGCTGGAGTGCGTTTTCTTTTCGGTCACACCGACCGCCGTCAGCACATCCAGAATGGCCTTGCTTTTTACTTCCAGTTCCCGCGCCAGATCGTTGATTCGAACCTTACTCATTCGCCCCTTTATATGTCACAGCCGCTTACATGCTCATTGAAACCTCGGCACAGCGGGAGTAAACGCATCTTCCATTATGGCGCGAAAACAAACTCTTTGCTTGCTTTCTTCTGCCTACGCTTGCGGCGGACAGGAAACGGCTCTTCACGAGCCGGTTCCTTCATCCACTTTAGCGTCCACTTTGCGCTCATCACGGGTTTCATCCACCTGGCCCTCGATCACCGTTTCGGCGCGCGCAATCTCTGTATTCGGGTGGTGCTCGGCAAGTACCGCACTGGTATCGTCGCGACCCGGGGTGTACACATCCGCGCCTTCGCCATCGAGCATGGGTCCGGTTTCGGTGATCTCGGCCAGGCGCTCTTCCGCTGTGTCATCGATCACGCGGCCGGAGCCGTCCCGAGCGTCCGGCACGTTGTCATCCTGCATCAGGTTCACCTGCAGAGCGTCCAGCTCCTCGTCATAGCCCGCATCGGCCTTTGCCATCTCGCGGTCGAGCGCGAGGTCATCGAAGGTGGCCGGTTCATCCGTGCCACCGGCGGCCACATCCTCACCGCCCGTCATCGCTTCCAGGCGGTCCAGCGTGGCTTCCGAGGCGACATCCGCGCCGCCGACCGCCGGCATCGCCTCATCCTTGCCATACACCGAGCTTTCGCTCAGGTCTACCTCGCGGTGCTCCGGTTCCATCTCTGCTGCTGCATCTGCCACGTTGTTTCATTCCCCTATGCCTGCCGTGTTCCCTGCCGAGCTTTCAGATGCGTCGGCAGCAGACGCTGATTCCTCGCCCGCTTCGGGCTTCGGCTCCACGCCTTCCGCATAGCCGCCGAAATAATGACGAACCGCGGCCGAAATCTTCTCAAGCGTGCGCTCGCCGATGCCCGGCACCTCTTCCAACTGCTCGGGGGTCATGTCCGCAAGCGCTTCCACCGTAGTGATACCGGCGGCAACCAGCTTTTCGATGATCTGCTCGCCCAGCTCCGCAACCTGCTCGATCGGCGTCGAAGGCCCGCCCGAGAAGGCCTGCATCTGCTGCTCGACCTCCTGACGCTTTTCTTCCTCGCTCTTGATGTCGATCTTCCAGCCCAGCAGCTTCGCCGCCAGGCGTACATTCTGGCCTTTTTTGCCGATGGCAAGCGACAGCTGGGTATCATCCACGATGACTTCCAGCTGTTTGTCCGTCAGGTCGGCGATGGTGACGCGGCTGACCTTGGCCGGCTGCAAAGCCTTCTCGGCAAAGGTCGTCACCTCTTCTGAAAACTCAATAATGTCGATCTTTTCGCCGCGCAACTCGCGAATGATCGACTGCACACGCATCCCCTTCATGCCCACGCACGCGCCGACCGGGTCTACATCCTTGTCGCGCGACTGCACCGCAATCTTCGTGCGTTCGCCGGCTTCCCGGGCGATCGCCCGTATCTGGACCGTTCCATCGTAGATTTCCGGGACCTCGCTTTGAAACAGGTTCTGCACCAGCTCCGGCGCGGCGCGGCTTACGATCACCTGCGGACCCTTGGCGGCGCGGTCCACGCGGAGCAGTACGGCGCGCACTCGCTCGCCGACCGCGAACTGCTCCAGGCGCGACTGCTCGCGGCGCGGCATGCGCGCCTCGGCCTTGCCCAGCTCAAAGATCACGTCCTGCGGCTCCAGGCGCTTGACAGTCGCGGTAATCACCTCACCGACGCGCCCGCCGTACTCCTGGAAC
>CAXTMW010000096.1:6931-11589 GCA_964245455.1 uncultured Acidobacteriaceae bacterium | reverse complement strand
CGTGCAGCTTCTGACTGTACTCGTTGAAAATCGTATCGCGCTCGGCCTCGCGAACCTTCTGGAAAATCACCTGTTTGGCCATCTGCGCGGCAATGCGGCCGAGAACCTCGGTCGGCTTGTAGTACCGGATTTCTCCGCCTACCTCAACCTCGGGCGCGAGCTCGCGCGCGTCATCCAGCGTTAGCTGGTTGACCTCGTCTTCGACTTCTTCCGGTGTTTCAACCACCGTTTTATACGCATAGGCGCGGATTTCGCCGGTCTCTTTATCAAGCTCGGCACGCATGTTTTCCTGCGTCTTGTAGTACTTGCGCGTCGCAAGCGCGATCGCGTCTTCCACTGCCGCGACCACGATCTCGGGCTGAATGCCCTTGTCGCGGCTCAAAATCTCAATGCTCTGATAGAGCTGACTTGCTGCCATGGTTCCGTCCTTCCCTGCTGCCTTGCCCCTTGCCTGCTGTTCCGCCGCGGCTAGAACTCGGGGACAAGCTGTGCTTTCTCAATATTGCTGAACGGGATTGACACCTCGCTTGCCTGGACAGGCGCCGCTTTCCCCTTCTTTTTGGTACCTTTCACCGCAATCGGTACAAGGCTGACTGCTTCTGCTGAGACCGCGCCGAGGTGCCCCTGCCAGTGCCGGTTGCCCTCAATAGCCGCAAAGGTCTGAATCTTGCACAGCTGACCTTGGAATCGTGCAAACTCTTCCGGCAACCTCAGTTTGCGGTCCAGCCCGGGCGAGCTTGCCTCCAGGAGATACTCGGCTCCGGGCACCAGGTCTTCCACGTCGAGCACCGTCCCGAAATCCCGCGAGAACCGCTCGCAATCGCCGTGCGTAATCCCGGAAAGCTGCGCCACGGGCACGCCCGACGGCAGCTCCCGCAGGTACGCCAGCTCGTCTTCCTCCGGGCTCAGGCCGGCGGCCTCCCCGGCTTCGACCAGATCGAGCACAATGGTGCCGTCCAAGCCAGGCTCCGACTGAACCGGCCGTTCTGTCTCTGACGCTTCCCCTCTGCGCAATGCTTCAAGCCGCTGCTCAAGAGCAGCGCGACCCTCGGCATTACGCTCCAGAAAAATCCGGAGCGTCCGGTGCTTGCCCCCACCACCCTGGAACTCAAGGTCGACGACCTCAAGCCCGTGACTTGCGGCGACCCGCTCGGCGAGCACCCGTATCTGTTCATTATTCAAACTCATCCGGCTCTGGAACTTACTCTGGGACGTACGCTGACAGGGCTTTCCCCCAAAGAAAAAGTGGGCTTTCGCCCACTGTCCGAGCCTCGCTTTCGCAAAGATCCGGAACCACGCTCACCTCAAGCATACGCCGGGGCACCTTCACCCGCAACCGGATGGGGCGACCGGACCGCCCGGCCAGAAGGGCGGGCTAGGAAGGCGCGCGTTTGCCGAGAGCGCCGGCCACCGTGCCGGGGAAGGAAGCCGCGAGTTTTGAGCCAGGCCCGCTCGCCGCATCTGCTTCGAAGATTTCAGCCAGGACATGAATCGACTCGGCCGAGCGGCGCAGGGAAAAGCGTTCGTGGAACACCGGTTCAGCACGGGCCGCCATGGCGCCCTGCTCGGACAGGGGGAGAGCAAGCCACCGGGACAGGAGCCGCGTAGTGCCGTCCAGCGTATCCGGCTCCGCCAGGCCTACCCCGGCCTCCACCACCTCGCGCCAGATATTGACCTCCGTTGAGATCAGCACCGGGGTGCCGCAGGCCAGCGCTTCAGCCACCGCGATCCCGAAGTTCTCCTGGTGCGAGGGCAGCACAAACGCTTCGGCAGCGCGGAAAGCACCGAACTTCTGCGCCCCCCGGAGCATGCCCGGCCAGAAGACCCGGTGGCCGATCCCGAGCCGGGCGGCACGGGCTTCCAGTTTCGCCTGCAGGTGCATCTGGTCGGGCCCGGCAATGACGAGGGCAAGCTCAGGATCGCCGGCCGCCGCGCTCGCAAATGCCTCCAGCAGCAGGTCACACCCTTTTTTCTCGTGGATGCGCGAAAGAAACAACAGAAAGCGGCGTCCGCGCAACTCGGGGAACGCAGACAAAAACGCCTCCCGCTGAGCTTCCGGCGCACCTTCCGGCCGGTTGGTGCCGTAAGGCACCACGACGCTGGTCCAGCGGTTCGGACGGAAGCTCGCAAGCGCAGCCTCCCGTTCCCCTTCGCTGGTAAACAGGACCGCCGAGGCCATGCGCAGAATCTGGTACTGCAGCGGCCAGTACAGCAGCTTCTTCATATGTTTCAGCGGGTATCGCCGCTTGAAAAAGACGTCCAGCGCCCCATGGGTAAATACCGCGTAGGGTACCCCGGCGCGCATGGCCGCAAGCCAAGCGGCCACTGCCGGGAAAAGCCAGACGTTGTTGATCACCAGGAGATCGAACTGCCCGACATTGTCGCGCAGCCATCGCAGCAGCCCGCGCGAGAAACCGTAGCTGGAAGCGACCGGGCCAAATGCGTGCACGGGGAAACGGCACTCGCGCAGGTATGCGGCTTCCGGGTCATCCAATGTCGCTACCTCGAGCGTGTCGCCGATCGCCGCATAGTTGTCTGCAAGCTGCCGCAGCATCTCCGGGGGGCCTCCGTCGTCCGGCAGCAGCCGTGCGATAACGTGCAGGACGCGCAGCGGCTTGCCGGGCCTGCGCATCAGAGTCCCGTTCGCGCCGAGCCGCTCGATCATGGCGGCTTCCAGAGCCTGGGGCGGCCGCCCGCTTTGTGCTGAAAGCACCGGCACGGCTGTCGATCCTGACCCGCTCGGGTTTTGCACGCTCGTACCTCACCAGGCGGTTGCGCCGCGTGTCCGCCTGTGCGGACGGACGGGCACACCGAAACAGACGACCAACCCTTGAATAGCTCGACACTAAGAGGTCACGGGGGCCCACCGCAACCGCTAAGTGAGGCAGAGCTGTGACGACGGGAACCAAGTGTGCCCATGAGGACGCTCCCGGAAAGGGAAAGTTGCTGTAACCGAAAGAAAATGTGGGAATGTCACAGCCGCGGCAGTGCTGTGAGGGGAAACGGGGGAAGTTCGGTCCTGTTTATATCGCCGGACGGGGCCGCCGGGCGGTCTACGGAAGCACTTCGCCCGCGGCGGAATACGCAAGCTGGTGGATGGCAAGCCAGGTCGTCGAGTAGGCCTGCAGGGCATTGGCAGTGGTCGAGCGCGAGTCGCGAAGGGCGTCCAGGTAGTCGATCAGGGCGATGCCGCCGTGCTCGTAGGCAAACTGCGCGATCGAGAGCACGTCGCCGGCCTCGTCGAGGTAGTGGCTGGTGTAGCGGTCGGAAAGCCGCTTGGACTCCGTGTAGTTGATCCAGGCCTGATCCACGTCTGAGAGGACCTGATTTTTAACGGCGACCACGGCAAACCGGGCACTCTGCGCCGCGTATTCCGAGGTTTTCTTGTTGCCCTGGTTTCGATCGAAGATGCGGATAGGAAAATTCACATTGAAGCCGAAGGAATTGTCGTACCCGCTTCGGTCGTACTCCATTTCCAGAGTCGGGTCCGCCGTCCCGTTTGCATAGGTAAGTTTCACAAAGGCGTCAGCGGCAGCAACCCCGGCGATGGCTGCCTGATAGTCCGGCCTTTCAGCGAGTGCCCTGGCATCGAGCGTAGCGAGGTCCAGCGGAACCACGGGCGGTACGATGTCGCCCGTCACATCGAAGTCGACTGTTGGACTGACTATGCCCAGGAGCGTCTGCATCTGATCGCTCGCCTGTCGCATATTGATAATCGCTGCCGATTGGTCACTTTCAAACTGGCCCAGCTGCAAGTCGAGCCGCTCAATGTCGAGCTTGCCGATGTCGCCGGCCGTGTACCGGTCATAATTAATGGTGACCTCCCGCCGGAAATCGGCGAGGTTCGCATCCGAGAGAGTCAGCGCGGCCTTGGCGATCAGCATGGTCGTGAAGGCCGTCTTCACGGCGAGCACAGTCGCTCGTTCCTGGTCCTGCAGCTGCGCCGCGGTTTGCGCCGTCGTCGCACGCGCATCATCCAGCCGGTACCGCCGCTTCTGCCCTCGCTCGAACAGCCGTGACACCTGGCCCGCATAGGCATATGGGTTGGCGTCTCCGACAGCACGGAGCGTGACGTTGGACCCGTTGGCCCCAAAGTTTGGGTTCGTGCGCACCCCAGCCTGAATTTCCTGCGCACGCGTCGCTTGGAGGTTTGCCCGCGCCGCCAGCAGCGTCGGGTTCTGCGCATTCGCGATGGTCAATACCTGCTGGAGCGTCAGGGCGCCCGGCCGCGACGGCGGACTTTTGCGCGGATCAGCCGGTGCCGGCGGAGGCGGCGCGATCTGCTTCAGGGTGCCGGCATTGCCGGCGCCGGGATGCGCCGCCGGGTCGGTAAGCGGCGCGCCGTTCAGCTCCGGCTGACCGAGCGGCGGGGAGAGCGGCGCGACAGGTACCTGGTCTGTTTGCCCCTGAGGTGCCGGCGCAGAGGGCAGAGGCGCGCTTTGCGCGTGCGAATACAACGCCGCGGACAAGAGCCACAGAGCGGTGGAGCTTCGGAGAGTGAGACGGAACCCTGAGCGGAAAGCCATCAAACTTCCATCTCCGTCCGCTTGGCCGGGAGCTTGTCGCCGGGGCGCGCGACCCACACGTACAGGGTCGGCAGCAGAAAAACGCTCAGCAGCAGAGCACCGATCAGGCCGCCGACGATGACAATGGCAAAC
>CAXTMW010000096.1:0-6921 GCA_964245455.1 uncultured Acidobacteriaceae bacterium | reverse complement strand
CTGCGAGTCGGAGCCGATGCCGTGCGAGGTAGCCGCGGGCAACAGGCCGAGCGTGGCGACAAGCATGGTCATCATGATGGGACGAAGGCGAAGCACGGCGCCCTCAATGGCTGCTTCCTCGGGCGAGTGGCCGTTGACCCGCAGCTGGTTGATGTACTCCAGCATGATGACGCCGGTCTGGACCGAAACCCCGAACAGCGCCAGAAAGCCGACGCCGGAGGAAACCGAAAAGTGTGTCCCGGTGACCAGCAGCGCGAGCATGCCGCCGAGCGGCGCCATCGCCACATTGCCCATAATGAGCAGCGCCCATTTGAACGAGCCGAACATAGCGTACAGAATGATGAGAATGCCGAAGATGGTGACCGGCACAATCAGGGCAAGGCGCTTGTCAGCGCGCTTCTGGCTTTGGTACTCGCCGGCCCAGTCTACCTTGTAGCCCTGGGGCAGCTTGACCTGTGCGTTGACGGCTTTGATTGCCTCCTCAACGGTGGAACCGAGATCGCGGCCGCGCACACTGTATTTGACGGGTACATAGCGGATCCCGTTCTCGCGGTAGATTTCCTCCGCGCCATCCAGCACGTTCACATTGGTAAGTTGGCGGAGAGGCACGCGCTCACCGGTCGAGGAAACAAGCAGGATCCGGTTGAGCGCTTCCTCCGTATCGCGGTACTGGGGCTTGTAGCGCATAGTCAGGTCGTAGCGCGCCTCGCCCTGCAGCACCTGCGTGAGCGGGGCCGCGCCGACCGCGTTCTGAATCGCGTCCTGGACGTCGGTGACGTTGATGCCGTAGCGCGCGGCGACTGTGCGATTGACCGTGTAGTTCAGGTTAGGCTGGCCGATGACGCGGAACAGGCCCAGATCGGCCACGCCGCGCACCCCGCTCATGACCCCGACAATCTGGTCGCCCTTCGCTTCCAGGGTCTTCAGGTCGTCGCCGAAGATGCGGACGCTCAGCTCGCCCTTGACGCCTGAAACGGCTTCTTCAACGTTGTCCGAGATCGGCTGCGAGAAGTTCCAGATAACGCCCGGGATCTGCTCAAGCTGCCGGTCCATGGCGCTGATCAGCTCTTCCTTGTTTTGTCCAAAGACCGCACGCCACTCGTTCTTCGGCTTCAGGTCGACGAAGTATTCCGTGTTGAAGAAGCCGGTGGTGTCGGTGCCGTCGTCCGGGCGCCCGACCTGGCTGATGACCTGGTTGACCTCAGGGAAATTGGCGAGCAGGAGCCGGGCCCGGTTCATGACCTGGTCGCCCTCTTCGGGGCCGGTCGAGGGAGCAAGGGTACCGCGCGCCCAGATCGCGCCTTCATCCAAGTGAGGGAGAAACTCCGAACCGAGAATGCCGCTGGTGCCGAGAAAGATCGTGACGCCGAACGCGGCGGCCGCAATGCCGATCGTCACGAAGCGGTTCTCAATGGCGAGCGTGGCCAGGTGACGGTAGCGGGCAATGATCCAGAGCAGGACCGGATTGGCCCACTCGGTCGTCCCGCGCGGAAACAGCACGCTCGAAAGCACAGGCGCAAGAATCATGGAGAACAGCAGTGCGCCTAGCAGGGCAAACGCAACCGTCCAGGCCATCGGGCGAAACAGCCGACCCTCAACAGCCTGCAGGGTGAAAATGGGCAGGTAAGCCGTAATGATGATGCCGATCGCGTAGAAGACCGGACGCTGTACCTCGTGGGCGGCCTCGCGGATCATGTCGATGGGCTTTTGCGTTTCCGCCTGGCCGTCGGTGCGGCGATGCCCGAGGTGGCGCACGATGTTTTCGACCATGACCACCGCGCCGTCGACGACCATGCCGAAATCCAGTGCGCCGAGCGACAGCAGGTTGGCAGGGATGTGCGCGAGGTCGAGCAGGATCGAGGCAAACAGCAGCGCAAATGGGATGGTGATGGAAACAATCAGCGCGCCGCGCACGTTGCCGAGAAACAGGAACAGGATGACGACGACGAGGATGATGCCCTCGGTCAGATTGTGCAGCACGGTGTGCGTGGTGAAGTGGAGCAGGGTCGAGCGGTCAAGAAACGGCACGACCTGGACGCCGGGCGGCAGGAGCCGATGGTTCAGCTCGTCCGTTTTGGCGTGGATGCCTTCCAGCGTCGAATCCGAGTCGGCGCCCTTTTGCAGCAGCGCGACACCCTCGACCGTGTCGGCGTTGTCGACCAGCGTGCCGTCGGGCCGGCGGATCGTGCGGCCGATCTGGCCGAGGCGGATTTTGGCCCCCTGCGCGACATCGGCAATGTCCTTGACCCTCAGCGCGGTGCCCGCCTGCGTCTTCAGAAGGGTATTCTCGATGTCCTTGACGCTGGTGTACAGGCCCACCTCGCGGACATTGATCTGCTGCGCGCCCTCCTGGATAAAGGAGCCGCCGGCGTTGATGTTGTTGTTGACGAGCTGCTGCTCGACCTGGCCGATAGTCAGGCCGTAGGAGATGAGCTTATCCGGGTCCAGATGCACCTGGTACTCGCGGGTCTGGCCGCCGAAGCTCGCTACGTCCACAACGCCGGGGACGGACTTGAACTGTTTCCCAAGCACCCAGTCCTCGATGGACTTGGTTTCCATGCTGTCGTAGGCCGGGTTGGTGCTTTCGACGGTGTACCAGTAGATCTGGCCGACCGGGCTCCAGTCGGTGCCGATCTGCGGCTGCAGGCCGGACGGCAGGGTGACCAACGAAAGCCGTTCAAGCACTTTCTCGCGGTTCCAGTCGTTCACCGAGGAGTCATCAAACACCATGTTGAGCGCGCTCAGGCCGGCCAGCGAGGTGGAACGCAGGGCGGTGATGTGCGGAATGCCGGCCATCTGAATTTCAATCGGCACGGTGACCTGCTGCTCGACCTCCTCGGCGGCGCGCCCCGGCCATTGCGTGATGACCGTAACGTAATTGTTCGCAACGTCCGGGTAGGCTTCAACCGGGAGATTGTGGAACGAGACAATGCCCCAGCCAAACAGAAGCACCGCGAACACAAGCACGATAAAGCGGTTGTTCAGGGCGAAATCGACGACACCGCGAATCATGGCGTGAACCGCCATACAGAACTATCCAACTGCTCAACATGACGCGGGCGCCCCGCGTCTCGTTTCTGAGACGTGGGTTTCTGAGCGCCGGCACTATCGACCCCATGTCTCAAATTCGAAACATGGGGCACTCTAGGATGACTTGGAAGAAGCAGGCTCACTGTGCCGCCGTATTCTGCAGCTCGAGCGCGTTGCGCACCACCTGCTGGCCCGGCGCGAGTCCGGCCGTCACTTCCTGCATACCGCCCGGCAGCATATCGGCCGCGACCACGCCGACCCGGCGAAACTGACCGTCATTCTGCCCGGGATTGGCCGGCTCGTACACCCAGTCGCGGTCGTGGAGGTGCAGCACCGAGGTTGCGGGCACCGACGCATACGCTTGGAGTGCGCGGCCGTGGAAGGTTGCGTTCGCGAACATGCCCACGCGCATGAAGAAGCCGGGATTGGGCACCTGGACGCGCACCTTGCCGGTGCGGAGGGTGGGGTCCAGGATCGCGCCGACGTCGCCGACCGTGCCTGACACCACGCGGTCCGGGTAGGCCGTCAGGCGAATGTCCGCGGTCTGGCCCAGGTGCACCTTGGGGAAGTCATTTTCGTAGACATCGCACAGTATCCACACGTGCGAAAGGTCCGCGATGACAAAAGCATTCGGGGTGCCGGACAGGCCGTTGCCGGCGCTGGAAGCTATGGTGACGTTCTGCTGAATGATGAAGCCGTCGGCGGGCGAAAGCACCTTGACCGTTTCGCCGGGGTGCTTCGGGTCGACGCCGAGAATACGCAGCTGCTGCTCGGCTGCGCGGAGGTCGGCGGCGGCGTCGTCCTCGGCGTCCTGCGCAATCTCCACCTGGCTCTTCGGGATGGCGCCCTTGGCGTAGAGAAGAGTATCGCGGTCCAGCTGCACCCGCGCCAGGCGCTCGTCGTTCACTGCTTTCAGGTACTGATCGAAAGCGCCGGTCACGTCAGTGCTTTGTACTTCAAGCAGCAGCTGGCCTTTGTGGACGTAGTCGCCCAGACGCACATGCGTGGCGACCACGCGCCCGTTCGCGAGCGTAATGACCGGGATTTCACGCGAAATATCCGGGTTGACCTGCCCCGTAACGTTTAAAGTGGAAGCCGCCTGGTACTCGCCCGCCGCGACGGTCGGAAACAGGTCAGGCCGGTCCAGATGCACCAGGGCTGCATCCCCGGCGGGAATAACGGCCGGGACGGAATGGGGAGGCGCTTCCGCGCTCTGGTTCGGAGTCTTGCTCTTGCATCCAGGCAGCCACAGCATGGCCAGGATAGCGGCTGCCGTACTGGGTCCGCGGAGTGCGGTGGTCAAGCGGCGCAGATCAAGCCTCCTGTGGCAAGCTGGTACGGCGGCAGCTGGTACGGTCGTCGGTTTCGCCGGAGAGCAGGGCCCGGGCCTCGCTGTCCATAGCCCGTGCAACAGCCCGGCGCTCTCAGCAATATGTGTTCATGATTGAGTCTATCGTTCCCGCGCGCGCCGGGAGGCTATCTTTCGGTCAGGAAAGCGTGGCTGGGCCAAGCTTAGAATCCCCGCCGTGAAGAGTTGGGAAGAAGTTTGTAAAGAAAACGCAAGAAGGAGAGCCCGCTCAGGATTGAGCACCGTGAGCAGCGGCGGGAGCAGCTATGCTTTGGAGAGCTGTCTCCGCTTCACCCACTGCTCTACCCATGACGAGCTCCCTGCCTATCGCGGAGTCTTCGCCGCTCCATCGCGTTACCGCGGTTGTTCTTCAGGCCGGCGTGCTGGTAGTCACGGTTGCCCTGCTGGACTGGCTGGTTTCCGACGCGGTCCCGCTTGCCTGGCTGTATCTACTGCCCATGGCACTGGCGGCCGCCGTGCTGCCGCGGTTTCCCCTGCTGCTGCTGGCCGGGGTGTGCAGCGGTCTCGCCGAACGTTTCGACGGCTATACGTGGGACTGGACTTCGGGCGCGCCGCGAGACACCTTGTACTTCAGCGCGTTTGCCGGCGCGGCCCTGTTTGTCCAGGGCGTGGTACGCGGCCGGCAGGCAGCGGCGCGGCACCTCCGTGTTGTGGAGGATGAAATGTCCGCCCGTCAAGACGCCGAGGAGCAGCTGCGCGTGCTGATCGCAAATAGCCCCGTGGCCGTCTTTACCGCCGATGCCGAAGGCACTGTGCTGCTTGCGAACGAAGCCGCCGACCGACTGTTTGCGCTCGAACGCGGCACCCTTTCCGGCCGCTCCTTCGCCCCTTTTCTGCCGTTGCTGCTGGAGCTGCCCCGGATGCGCGCACCGGAGGCGGGCACCCCCGTCTTCCATACCGCGACCCAGTGCCGGGGGCACCGCGCCAACGGTGAAATCTTCCAGGCCGATGTGTGGTTCTCCACTTACGGGACCACGACCGGTCCCCGCCTGGCTGTGTTCGTCGCGGACACCTCGGAAGACCTGCGCGACCGGGAAGAGCAGAGTCTGCAGCAGCTGCTCACCGGTTCGCGCATCCTCGTCGGCGCCGTGTCGCACGAGGTGCGCAACGTGTGCGCCGCGATTGCGGTCGTGCACGAAAACCTGCGTCGAACAAATACCCTGGCGGGCTCAAAAGACTTTGAAGCGCTCGGCACCCTGGTACTCGCTCTGGAGCGGATCGCCTCGGTCGAGCTGCGCGAAGCGTCCGATCAGTTTGCCGCGCTGGACCTCGCCTCCCTGCTTGAGGAGGTCCAGATCGTAGTCGCGCCCGCGCTCCGCGACGAAGAGATCGATCTCGAGTGGAGCGTTGGGCCGGGGCTGCCGGCGGTGTGGGCCGATCGGCAGAGCCTTCTCCAGGTGCTGCTCAATCTTTTTAAGAACAGCCGCCATGCGCTGGGAGAAGCGGCGGAGCCGGACCGGCGACGATGCATTTTCCTGGCAGCGGAGGCGGCCCGCACGCACGTTTCCATTACCGTGCACGATACCGGCCCAGGCGTGCAACACCCCGAGTTCCTTTTTAAACCTTTCCAGGAGCAGGCGCGGGCCACAGGCCTGGGTCTCTACCTGTCGCGGGCGCTTTTGCGTTCGTTCTCGGGCGACCTCAACTACCGGCCGGGGGCGCCGGGGAGCGGAGCCTGCTTTGTGGTCACGCTGCTGCGGGCCTTTCCCGACGCCGCCTCCGACGCCATCCCAGCTGCCATCCCAGATGCCGCCCCAGATGCCATCCAGGAGCTGCCGTGACACGCACGCGGCTGTTGCTGGTAGACGATCATCTCCTGTTCCGCGAAGGGCTGAGCCGGCTGCTCGCCGAAGAGCCTGACTTCAACATCGAGGCACAGTGCTCGGGGAGCGAGCACGCGCTCGAGACGCTTCGCTCCGGCGTAACGCCCGACCTGGTCCTGCTTGACTTCGATCTGGGCGAGGAGAACGGCTTGGCTTTTCTGCGAGGCGCGAAAGCTGCCGGCTATGCGGGAAAGGTGCTGGTTGTGACAGCCGGGATGAGTTCCGGCGATACCATGCGCGCGCTTGCCGGCGGTGCCGCGGGCTGCCTGCTCAAGCACGCCCCGCCCGCCGAGCTGGTCGACGCCATGCGCAAGGTGATGCGGGGTGAATCGCTCTGGTCCCCGGCCGAGCTGCGTCGGCTCGGGTGGGAGGCGCGACAGGAGGATGCGCGACGAGCGCCGGCATCGGCCTTGTCGGCCCGGGAGCGCGGAGTCCTGCGCGGGGTCTTCGCGGGGCTGGCCAACAAGGAGATCGCCGCCTTGCACGGTATCTCGGAAAGCTCCGTCAAAGCAGTGCTTCAGCAGCTGTTCTCGAAAACAGGGGTGCGTACCCGGGCTCAGTTGGTGCGGATCGCGCTTGAAAATCACCTGGACGCAGAGGGGGATGGGGATTGAGAGGAGCGGCCCAGGCATGAGTCGTGACTACATCAAGGACGGCTTCCACAACTTGGAGGTAATATTAGGGTTTGCTATCGGGAAG
>CAXTMW010000095.1:0-14151 GCA_964245455.1 uncultured Acidobacteriaceae bacterium | reverse complement strand
AGGGCGAGGTGCTGCTCGACCGCCGCGACGCGCTCGAAGCCATCCGCGACCACGCCGCCGATGCCTATCGCGCCCGCACCGGCAAGTCCTGGACCCCGCGCTTCGGCTCGCTGGCCAACCGTCGCACGCTCACGGCGGCAATGATCGACAGCCGCGACTTCATCACCGCCAAGCGCCGGGCCGAAACCGAGGTGATGGTGCCGAAGGGCGCGAAGATCGCTTTCACCGGCGGACCCGACTTCCAAGACCACCGGGCCATCTGGGCCGCGCTCGACCGGGTCCACGCCAAGCACGCCGACATGGTGCTGTTGCACGGGGGCAGCCCGAAAGGCGCCGAGCTGATCGCCGCCAAATGGGCCGACGCCCGCCGCGTGCCGCAAATCGCGTTCAAGCCCGACTGGACACGGCACGCAAAGGCCGCCCCGTTCAAGCGCAACGACGCGCTGCTCGACGTCCTGCCGATCGGGGTCGTGGTGTTTCCGGGCACGGGCATCCAGGACAACCTCGCCGACAAGGCCCGCAAGCTCGGCATCCCGCTGTTCGACTTCCGGAAGGGAGGCGGCGGGTGAGTGCCGCCAAACTCGTCCATAATGCCGTATGCTTCGGTAGCCATGGCGGTTCACGATCGCTCGTCGGCTATGTCGCTGACCGATATGAGGCGAGAGCTGTGATGAAGGCCTACCTGATTTCTGACGTGACCGTGCGCGACCGGCGGCTTTCGAGGTGTACCGCGCTCGCGCCGCCGGTTCAATTGAAGCGTTCGGCGGACGCTACCTGGTACGAGGTGGGGAGATCAGCACGTTAGAGGGCGAGTCCCGTCCCTCCGCTCTCTCGTGATTGTCGAGTCTCTAGATACTGAAACGGCGAAGCGATGGTACGCTTCACCTGAATACGCCTCTGCCCTCGAAGTGCGTGATCAAACTCTCACTCGCAATCTGATTCTCGTAGATGGCGTAAACGTCGGCTGACGGGCATGCTCTGCCGCAGAAAGGTAAGGGAGGCGACATTGGCGTCGCCCTTCGGGCCGGGCTCGTCGGCTGCGCTCGAACCGGCTCGACGCCGTTTCGCCCCTTCGGGCTCGATCCCTGACGCTGGATGGATCCTACGACCCGCGACGTTTCGCTCGTGCCCGCTCAATCTGGCCCGCCTGTCACCGCGATCCGTGCCGCTCGGGCATATTGTTCCAGTTCCACGTCTGACTCGATCATCTCGTCCAGCAAATTTTTCATGTCGCTCATGTCGGAGTCTGACCGAAACGGCCCCTCGGGTGATCGCTGGATGGTCAGCACAGCGATGGCCAACGCCTTCTTGACGAGGTGCAGGTTGCGTCCGCTCAATTCCGGCATGGGCACCTCCTAGTCGCGACGACGGCTCCCGCGACAACGAGCACCACTCCCGCTCTAATAGTCGCTGGTCCTTGGTCCAGCCCTGGGCCTCGTACGATCAACCCGCAAGGGGTCGGCTAAGCAGAGCTTGCCGCCATTCCGGCTACGCCTCCGGGTGATCGCGGCCCCGGGCCGGACACTTCGGGCGCCTGTCGAGCGGGGGCGGTCCCCGCTCCCAAGACAGGAGCCAGAACGATGTCGCTTTCTCTCGCCCAGCGCAGCGCGTGGAGCCTCGCCAAGACCCTGATGGTCTGCGTGACCCTGTTCAAGGGCGACGGCGGCTACGGCGTGATGCCCTCGTCCGAGTTCGACGGCGATACCGCGCTGATCGTGCACGATTATGACCCGTTCGAGATTATGTAGCCCCTCGCTCAGGACGCCCGCGAGCACGCAGCCCGGCGATGAACCGGGCTGCGCATAATCACAGCGCCTGGAGAAAGCTCATGAGCTGATCGGGCGGTCGATAACGGATCGACGCGATCGCCAGCGGCTCCAGCCTGCTAAGCGCTTCCTCCTTCATCGCAAGGTCGGCTTCGAGGTAGATGTGCGTCGTGCTCGGGCCCTCGTGGCCGAGCCAGAGCGCGATGACCGTGATGTCGACGCCCGACTGGAGCAGGTGCATCGCGGTCGTGTGGCGGATCGTATGGGGCGAGATCGCACGACTCGACAGCTCGGGCACGGTGCGGGCGGCGCCCTCGATGGCGAGCGCCAACCGCTGCGCGACGCTGGACCGCGACAGACGTCCGCCCGCGCTGCTCGGAAACAGGTGAGCCTGCGGGCTGGCGTCCGGTAGTTTGCGAAGCCATCGCCGCAACGTCGCGGCGGTGGACTTCCAGAGCGGCACGCCGCTTCCGGCCCTTGCCGCGGAGATGGGCGACGGGCGGGACCTCGAGCACCACGTCACCAACCTTGAGGTCGATGGCTTCAGACACGCGTGCGCCGGTGTTGTAGAGCAACGCGAACAGCGCCTGATCGCGTTGCCCAGCCCATGTCTGGCGATCGGGCGCGGCGATGATCGCCTCCATCTCGGGTCGGGTCAGGAACCCGAGCACCGCCTTGTCATGCCGCTTCTGCGGGACGGCGAGGCATCGCTCGATCGTCGCCAGGGCCGTGAGATCTTCGTGGGCGGCGTACTTCAGGAACGAGCGGATCGCCGACAGGCGGGCGTTGCGGCTTCGTACGCTGCTCTTCCGCTCGCGCTCGAGATGATCGAGAAAGGCGAGGATCAGCGCGGCGTCGAGATCGGCGAGCGCGAGCTGGGTCGGTGCCTTACCGGTTCGCGCCTGCGCAAACTTCAGGAGCAGCCTGAACGCGTCGCGGTAAGCCGCGACCGTGTGCGGGCTCACCGCTCGGTGCTGCCGCAGGTGCTCGGCGAAGAAGCGTTAGAGCAGCACCGGGAAGGTCGGGGTCGCGTCAGCCATGACGCACCTCCGTGTTGGCCGACCCGAACGCCTCGAACCGATCGCCCGCGAGCGCCATCAGCTCCGGCACGGCCTGCAGATACCAGTAGGTGTCGCCCAAGTTGACGTGGCCGACATAGGTCGAGAGCGCGAGCATCGCGTTGTCGATGTCCGCGCCCTCGGCCTGCCAAAGCATCAGGCGGCGGCAGATGAAGGTGTGCCTCAGGTCGTGAATGCGAAGGAACCGGTGTCCACCTCGCGGCAGGATGCCGAGATCTGCCGTCAACCGCATCCAGGCCTGACGCACTGCCGTGTAGCGGAGCGCGTCGCCATCGCGCTGGTCGAGGAACAGCGGCGTTGCGGGGCTGACCGCGCCCAGCTTCGCGCGCACGCGCAAGTAGGCGCGCAGGGCTGCTGTCGTCGTCGGATGCAGCGGCACCAGCCGTGTACGGTCGAACTTGGAGTGCCTCACCACCAGCTGGGTGGTGGCGCCGTCGAGATCACCGCAACGCAGCGCCAGCGCCTCGGAAATGCGCACGCCGGTGGCTGCCAGAAATCCGACTAGCGCCGGCATGATGACCGGTCCCGCGCCATACTCCGACCCAAGACGCCGCGCCGTGGCGATGATCGCGCCCGTCTCGGCCGGCGTGTAGATATGCGGCGCAAGACGGCGGTGAGATCGCCCGAATGGCGCACCTTTCGGGACGCTGGTCTCTGGCTCGGCCTCGGCAAGATGGCGCGCAAATGGCCGCAGCACGTCGACGCGCTTCGCCCAGGTGAAGGGGTCGGCGTGCATCGCCTGCTCCTTCGCCCAACGCAGAACGATGGCGGGCGTGAGTGATCCATCGTGACCGTTCGCGTCGGCGAAGCGGGCGAACGATAGGGTCAGACTACCCGACCGGTCCAACACGAACCCGAGGCGGCGGCGCTCGGCCAGGTAGGCTTCGGCTCGCGCGAGCATGGTGACGGCGGCGCTCACGCGACCGCTCCCGGCCAAGGCAACGCGACGGCCGAGAGCCGCGTCGCGTCGACACGCGCGTAACTGGCCGCGGTGACAATGCTCCGATGGCGCAGCACGTCCGCGACCTGCTTCATCGGCGTGCCGCTGTTCACCAGCCGGCTCGCCAGCGTGTGACGGAGAATGTGGACCCGGGTTCGGCTCCAGCCGAGCCGGGCATAGGCGGCGTGGAGGGTGCGTTGAACGACGCGCCTTCCCACTGGCTCGCCCACCGGAGGCCTATGGCGCACGAACACCTCGCGGCGCGTCGTCGTCGGCCGCTCGTGTACGATGTAATTTGCAAGCGCCTGGCCCAAGGCGGGCGAGAGCGGGAGCACATCCGGGCGGCGCACCTTGCCAGCGACGATCCTGACGACGCCCTGTTGCCAGTCGACGTCGTCGAGGGTGAGCCGGATGACCTCGCTCGATCGCAAACCGAGGTCGGCAAGGCAGCGCGCGATCGCATAGCCCCGCCGCGGTGATGGGCAGGGCGGCTCGAACGCCGCGAAGAGCTGTTCCAGCTCAGCGGCCGTCAGCGCCTCGGGCAGTTCGGCATCGCGCCAGAACGCTGGTCGCGGCACCGCCTTGAGTAGCCGCGCGACATCGTCGCCGCGCAGCTGGCGGTGTCGCAGATAGCAGCGGACCGCTCCGCCCATCACGCAGATGGTGCTGGTGCTCCAGCCGGCGTCGCCCAGCACGAAGGCGCGCACCTTGGCGGGCGCGATCGCCGCAAGGTCGATCGGCTCGCTCCCGAACTGCACCCGGAGAAACCGCCGCATGATGCGGCAGCGGTGATCGCGGGTGCCCTGGGCGAGACCCCAGACCTCTGCCATGCCAGCGTCGAACGCGGCGAGCTCCTGCTCGATCGCGTCGGCCCGGGAAGCGGCCGCAACGCCGTTCGAGCGCAGCAGGCGCAAGAGGGCGTTGAGCGCCGCGCGGTTCAGGTTGCGGCCGCGCGGGACGACATGGCCGCACGAGCACGCCGGCAGGTGCTCGTTGAGGAACCGACCGATGCTCTCCTCGTCGATGGCGGACGGCTCCAGCCCGGTAAGCCGAAGCCAGTGGCCGAAGTGCAAGATGCAAGCCTTGGAACGGCGACCGTGGCGAGGGCAGTAGCGACCTGCCGAGAGGTGCCGTTCGTACAGGCCCATGTGGTGCCAGAGAATGTTGTCCGGGTCCGTGGCCCGCAGCTGCAGATGGAGAGGTGTTGGCATGCTCGATCTCCCGTTGGTGGGAGCCGAGCAAGACGACGGGTCAGCCCTCGAAGGAAACCGATCTTATCGGGTTAACAACACGGCTACTGGTCGGATGCGTGGATCGCCTGCGTGATCGATATTGTAGGCGCTCCGCGGCGCGAGAACCGCATCGCGGTCAGCCTGCGACGGGTCTTCGGGGATAGCGAGGCGCAGCGTCATTACGCTGCCCGGCCCGCTGGGGCGCGGCGCTCGATATAGGACAACGCCATGTCGAGTGCGATTTCGAGAGGGCGACTGTCGCGCGCGGTCTTCGATAGGAGGATGCCGCCTTGGACGGCCGCGAGCACGGCGGTCGCCAACGCGCCCACGTCCAGACCGCGCTCAAGCTGTCCTGCGTCCTGCATCCGGCGCAAGCCTACCTCGATCGTCTCACTCCATGCCGCGAAACTCCGATCAAGCTGACTCCTGGCCGTCTCCGATTGCGCGGAGAGTTCGTTAGCGAGCGAGCCTAGCGGGCACCCGCCGACAACACCCGCTCGGTTCGCCGCGACCATCATATCCCGCCAGGCACACAAGGCTTGGCGAGAGTCGAGGCATTCGAGGTGTGACGTGCTGGCGTCCAGGATGCGGCTTGTCTGAAAGTCGATCACCTCTCTGACGAGCGCCTCCTTGTTCTCAAAATAGTGGTATAGCTGTGATCGGCTCGCGCCGGTCGCCGCCATCACCTCATCGAGGCTCATGCGCTCGGCACCCTTGGCGTGGATGATCTCCGCTGCTGCCGCCACGATGCGATGCTTGGTCGCCGCCCCTCGTGAGGTGAGGGGACGCGCCGCTTGGGTGTTGGTCTCGGGCATCTGATCCGCTGAAAATGGACTGGATAGTCCAGTTCCTTTGCGCCAAATGGACCGACGAGTCCAGAGACAAGGAGATGCCTGTGACCCCGCGTTTGGAAAATGGTGCGATGTTCCCCACGATCGAACTGCCAAGGCTCGGGGGCGGAACCCTGAGCCTGCCCGGCGAGCTGGCTGGCAGCTACGGAGTGGTCCTGATCTATCGCGGGCAATGGTGCCCGTTCTGCAACGAGCAGATCGCCGCCTTCACGCAAGCCTTTGAGGCGTTGTCGCAAGCGGGTATCAAGGTGGTGGCCTTTTCGGTCGATGGCGAGGCGGAGACCGCTGCGTTCGCTGAAAAGCATTCGGTGCCGTTCGCGATGGGGCACTCCGCTGATGTGGCGACGATCGTCGAAGCCACCGGGGCGTATGATGCGACCTTCCCGACGCGCGGACGGTTCCTCGAAAACACCGGCTTCGTGCTTGCTCCCGACGGTTCGATCGTCAACGTCGTTTATTCGAGCCGCGCTATCGGACGCCTCGTGCCCGGCGACGTGATCCGCCTCGTCGCCTTTATGAAAGCCTTGCCGAAATAGGGTTGGCGTTGCGCTTGTCGTCGGGAGCTATGCCTGGCCTGACGGCCCCTGCACCGATGCGAGCGCGCGCGCGACCGCGCCAGCGGCAAACTCCGCGCCGATCGGTTCCTTGGAAAACCACCGCCGGTAGAACAGCGGACCAACAATCGTCGCGATCAGCTCGGCAGCCGACACGCCGGCCGGGAAATCACCTCGCGCCTGGGCGCGCTCGGCGACGGCCAGGAACGGCGTCATCAACGCGGCGTGAAGGCTGGCGTGAAGCGTCGCGAGTTCAGGATCGCGCTCGGCCGCGTCGATGATCGAGGGCAAGATAGCAGGCCATCTTGCCGAGCGAAGCTGCTCGGCAAGGTCGGCGACAAGCGCGTCGAGGTCGCCCTTGAAGCTGCCGGTGTCGGGAGCCTCCGGTGGCGAGCCCATCGTCGCGCACGCGGTAATCAGCAAAGCCGATCGGGAAGGCCAATGGCGGTAGACCGTCGTCTTTGACACGCCCGAACGCCGCGATACCTCGTCCATGCTGACGCCGCCGATGCCGCCTTCGGAAAGCAGGGCGTAGGTCGAGGCAAGGACGGCCTGCTTGGACCGCTGGACGCGTTTGTCGATCACCTCGGCCATACCAGCCTATTCCTCTCACGCTCCTGCTTGACACACAACAGCACTGGACCGTATCGTATCACAAAGCGGCAAGGTATCGCCATTTGTGATGCCGACGCAACGTGAAAGGCAGCATTTTCATGAAACTCGCCTCTACCAGGATCGTCACCAAGGACGTGCCCGCGCTCGCCCGGTTTTACGAAGGCGTCACCGGCGTCGCTCCGGTCGGCAACGAGGATTTTGTCGAGGTCCGCACGCCGGGCAGCGTGCTCGCGATCTGTAGCGAACGCTCGGTGGTGAAGGACAATGCGAGCGCGGCCGTCTCGGGAGAGAACCGCTCGCTCATCCTAGAGTTCGAGGTCGAGGACGTGGATGCCGAGCAGGCACGGCTAAAGCCGTTGGTCGCCAAATGGGTGCTGGAACCCACCACTCAACCGTGGGGCAATCGGTCGATGCTGTTCCGCGATCCGGACGGCAATCTCATCAACGTCTACACGCCCCCAAAACGATAAGCTGACCTAAACCCCCGCTCCCAGCGCCATCGGACGCGCCTTCTACCCAGAGGGCGCGAGAGAAGCGGCGCGCCCAAAAGGAATCAACATGATCGACAAAGTCGCCCTTATCACCGGAGCCAGCCGAGGGCTCGGCCGCAGCATGGCGCTCCACCTGGCGCATCGCGGCGTAGGCGTGATCGGAACCTATCGACACAGCGCGGAAGAGGCCAAGACCGTCGCCGCCGAAATCGAGGGTGCCGGCGGGCGCACCGTGATGATCCCGTTAGATGTCGGACAAAGCGCGGGCTTCCCGGCCTTCGCCGAAAACGTATCCGCCCTGCTCGCATCGACCTTCAATCGACCGGCCATCGACTATCTGGTCAATAACGCCGGCATCGGCGCTTACGCGCCCTTCGCCAATACCACGGAAGCGCAGTTTGACGAGCTGGTTCGCGTGCAGCTCAAGGGGCCGATGTTCCTGACGCAGGCGTTGCTGCCGATCATCGCCGATGGCGGCCGCATCCTCAACGTGTCGTCGGGCGCGGCGCATTATGTCGTCCCCGGCTTCGCGGCCTATGCCGCGATGAAGGGCGGGGTCGAGGTGCTCACGCGCTACATGGCAAAGGAGCTGGGCGAACGACGTATCCGCGTGAATGTTGTCACGCTCGGAGCGATCGAGACCGACTTTGGGGGCGGCGCGGTGCGGGACGATGCCCACGTCAACAAGGCGGTGGCGGATATGGTGGCGCTCGGGCGCGCGGGCCTGCCTGACGACATCGGCAGCGCCGTTGCGGCCATCCTTTCGGACGATCTCGGTTGGGTGAATGGTGCGTGCATTGATATCTCGGGTGGGCAGAACCTGTGAGCGGAGCACGCGAGGTCGCGGTGATCGTCGGCGTCGGGCCGGGGCTAGGCGCGGCGCTCGCCCGGCGATTTGCTGACGCCGGTTTGGCGGTGGCCATCGCCGCGCGCGACCTGTCAGCATTGAGCACGCTGGCGGGAACGATCGGTCCTGACGTTCACCCCTATGCGTGCGACGTTACTGACGAAGGTGAGGTCGTAAATCTGTTTCGCTCGGTCGAGGCCGATCTAGGCGTGCCAGCCGTCGCGATCCACAATGCCGCCGGCTACATGCGCGAAAGTATCCTGGATACAACGCAGGCCGATTTTGAGCGGTGCTGGCGGGTTGTCTGCTTAGGCGGCTTTCTGGTCGGACGCACGGCCGCGCGGTCGATGGTGAAGCGCGGGCAAGGCACGATCCTATTCACCGGGGCCACCGCCAGCATACGCGGCTCGGCGTTGTTCCAGAACTTCGCGTCCGCCAAGTTCGCGCTGCGCGGCCTAGCGCAAAGCATGGCGCGCGAACTCCAATCCCAAGGGCTGCATGTCGCACACGTCGTCATCGATGGCCCGATCGACAGCGCCCGGCTACGGCAAATTCTTGCCGAACGTGATCCCGACAGCTTTCTAAAGCCCCACGACATTGCCGAAGCCTTTTACCAGCTTCATCGTCAACCCCGGAGCGCATGGACGCACGAACTTGATCTTAGAAGCTGGCGAGAACCATTTTGACGATGCCGAGCAAAGCGTAACTTGCTCAAGCGCGGCCTAGCTGGTCAAGCACGTCCTGGGTCGAGCCGGTTTCGGCGATGCGCGGGAAAATGCGCGTGACGCTGTTCTCGTGCAGCTCGATACTCAGGTCGGTGATCGCGTCGGGCCTGATTGCGTCAATTTCGCTGTTCGGAAACGTCGAAGCGCAAAAGCTCGCGTGACGACGCCGCGACCCGTTCTTTCTAGAACCAAACGAAGAGCGTCGCCACGTCGATCGACGATGCCGGCAGGACCTTCTGATCGCCTCCCTACAGGCGCTTTGATTATGTTCAGGTAGCCGGGTCAGGAGTCCGGCTGGACGAGCGATTTGTAGCAGACTCTACATAATCTCGAACGGGTCATAATCGTGGTTATGTGCAGCTCCGCATAAGCACGAGTACGATCCGTAGGAGCGGTGATCGCCCTACGTCTTTCCGGATCCGTGCGGAGCCGCTTCGGCGGTTCTGCACATTGCCGATTTCACAAACACCCGTCCTCGTCTATACCGGCCAGCGAGCACCATGGTGGCGGTGGCGGCGCTCCTGACCTTGCACGTCCAGGAGATCCATCATGTTCCTCGCTCTAATCCTCAGCGGCGGTGCGTTCGCGCTGATCGCGTGGCTCGCGTTCAACTTCTCCATATTCGCCCTGCCGTTCTTCGTCGGGGTCTCGGCCGCGCGCTTCGCATACACGACGGGCGCGGGCTTGCTCGGTGCCGGCATCGTCGGCCTGATCGCCGGTGGCTTCAGCTTCGG
This sequence comes from uncultured Acidobacteriaceae bacterium, assembly GCA_964245455.1. Classification (GTDB taxonomy): domain Bacteria; phylum Acidobacteriota; class Terriglobia; order Terriglobales; family Acidobacteriaceae; genus EB88. The sequence goes on along the minus strand of CAXTMW010000095.1, from coordinate 4,317 downwards.
CCTCGGCCAGTTTGCGTTCAAATCGGCGCGGTCCATCACCACGCGGGCGGCTGTCGCCGGCCTCTTCGTCCTGCCCGCCGGGATTGCGGGCTACTGGTCGACCTATGGCGTCGTCCAGCTCTGCACGACGTCGGAGACTTGGCGGCACGTGTTCGCGCTCTCGGGTGCGATCGCCATTGCCGCCATCGCCTACAGTCGCCTCGCCGCCTTCGCCCCGCTCCGGGTGGCGCAGGACGCGCGGGCAGCCTGACGCATCTGACCTCCTCCGGCGCACCAGGCAATCTACGTCTCACCCTACGCCGGATCGGGTCGGGATCGGGCCTGGAGCAGGTGCGGCTCGCTTGACGTGGACCAGCATCGCCCGATGGAGCAGCAGGTTGGCACGGGCACTTTCCTCCTTGCCGGTCTGCGTGCATGCGGCCGGGGTTGCCGAGGTCGCCTTCCTGGTAGCGTCGGGTTTTGTTTGTCCACCAGCGTTGCTCGCCGTTTAGGGTTAGACCGACCTTTGCGCTGGCGATCCGCCTACAAGCGTCTCCCGGGCTCTGTGTCCGAGACGCGACCCACGTGCCTCTTGATGGCCTGATCTGGCCGAAGGACGGCTTACGCCTCGATCGCCTTGCCGCAACGGCGGCCGGTCAACTTTCTTCCCCTGGGCTCCGCCCATTCCTCGCGAGGCAAGAAAGCCGCCCGCCCGCCATCCTCCGCTGCGCTCCGGTCCGCGAGCGGATGCGTCGTCGATCGCCTCCGGCCGGTCGATCGCCATCGAGGCCGCGGTGGGCGCGGTCTCGAGAACACAGCAGGAGACCTACCATGGCGAACATCGGCAGCTTCAAGAAGTCCGGCAACGACTACACCGGCTCGATCACCACCCTCAGCGTCCAGGCCAAGAACGTCCGCATCGTCCCGGAGGAGAACCGCTCGAACGATAACGCCCCGAGCCACCGCGTCTTCGTCGGCAAGGTCGAGATCGGCGCCGCCTGGACCAAGCGCTCCAACGAGGGCCGCGACTACCTGGGCGTCAAGCTCGACGATCCGAGCTTCACCGCCCCGATCTACGCCAACCTCTTCGACGACGAGGGCGAGGACACCTTCAGCCTCATCTGGTCGCGCCCGAGCAAGCGCAACGGCGACTGAGGGCGCCCGCCGAGTCCCGCTCCACCCGGAGCGGGGCGAAGGCGCGCGTGTTGGCCAAGAATCAGCCGACCGCGACAACCCCGCACAGCACGCCACCGGCGGAGCCGTCCTCGCTCGCCAGCGGTAGGTAGAGACGGGCGACGCGGCGACAGCGACCGTCGACCCGCAATTCATCCTCGATGACGACGGGTCGTGCGGTCTCAATCGCCGATAAGGCTTCCTGAGCAGCGTCGCCCCGCCCCGGCGCAAGCCGCTCGATGGGAGCGCCGACGAGGGGCTCGCCATACAGCGCGTCCACCTCGCTTCCGCTCGCCGCGATCGTCAGCTCGTCCGAGCTGAGCGCAGAGCGCGTCACCAGCACGGCGGTTGGGGCAAGGTCGGCGAGCGCGGGCCCGACCACCGCGCTGACAGGTGGCAACGCGTCACCCCGGTGTTGCGCGCGCCAGAGTTCGATCAAGCGTCCGAGCCGAGGATAGCGCTGTTCGACCAAGCTCATTCGCTGTCTCCCGTTCTGGCCATCACCGTAACCAGATTTTCCGATAACCTGAAAACGCACTTACTCGGTCTGTCGGCTTCAACAAATCCCGACACCGGTGGATGCCCAAGACCCTGCGTTCACCCCGACACGTCCGCCTGATCGACTTGCTCGTCGAGCAACGCAAACGTGCAGGCCTGAGCCAGGCCGACCTCGCCGAGCGACTTGGACGCTACCAGTCCGTCGTCTCCTCGATGGAAAGTGGCGGTCGCCGCGTCGACGTGGTGGAACTGCTCGACATCGCCGAGCTGATCGGGCTCGACGTGCATGCACTCATCAACGACTTGTTCACCATATCCAACACTTCGGCCAAGTCGTGAAAGCGTGGCAAGTACATCGATTAGCAGCGATGTCGGCGGCGCTCTTGCGGACATTGCGCTGCTAAAGCGTTCTTGAAGCAAGGCTCTCCGCCTCCGCTTCAGCGCAGGCACGGCCTACCCACGCCAACCGGAGCCCGTGCCATGCCCTACGCAGGTCCGACCGCCGCCTATCTCTACGTGCTCAGCCTCGACCCGCCAGGCCGCGCCTGGGAGTATCTGCGCCGCAACGGAGGTTACCAGGCCGACTGGAGCCGGAAAGATCGCATTCGGCGCGACGCCGCTGCCGCACGCGCCGACTGGCGCGCCGAGCCTTGGGGGTTGCGATTTCCTGGAGGACCCAGCGCTCGACGCCCGCTCGGCGGAGCCGGTCTGGCTACCTGACCCGGACTCGCTGATCGCGCTCGCACCCGCCATCGTCGACGAGGCCGCGGCGTTCAGCTTGTGGTCGGTGCCGGGCCGCAAGAGCTTGGCCCACGATGGCCGGCGGCTGCTTCTCCGAACCACGCTCGGCCGGCGTGTGGTCCGCCTCGCGGTGTCGCTGTCACTCGATGATGGGATGCCGTTCGCCTATGCCGTGCCTGCCGGACGACGAGCGCGCCGGAGTGCGGATGCCATCGCCCAGCTCGACGCCGCGCTCGCCGGGGTCCCGATAAAGACGCGGGCGCCACCGATCACCCGGAGCGACCTGGTCCACATGCGGGCGCTGCAGGCGCTCGACGCCGAGCGCGATGGCGCGTCAGAGCACGACGTCGCCGTCCTTGTGTTCGGCCATTTCGACGAACCCGAGAGCTGGAACGACAGCGCTGTTCGCGCGAACGTCCGCTACCTGCTCGACCACGGCCGGCGGTTCCGAGAGGGCGGCTACCGCGACCTCCTCTACCCAAAGCCGTCGAGCCGCAAAGCCGGAACGCCGTAAAGAGGAGGAAGCGGCCCCGCGCCGAACCTCCCTCATCTCCCGTCCCGCCTTCGTCCAGCTTGCCTCCACCGCGCGGCGACCCTGCCGCGCCCGACCCGGTCGGATGGAGGCGGACGCGATGACCCAGGCTGCGCTCAGGCCCGATGCGCCCCGCGAGGCCGCGCCGCGCGCGGGCTCGCGCTACCTGTCGAACGACGAGGCCGCCGAGTTCCTCAAGCTCAGCCCGCGAACGCTCGAAAAGCAGCGCGTCGTCGGCGGCGGCCCCAAGTTCCGCAAGTTCGGCCGGCGTGACGTATACGCCATCGAGGACCTGGAAAGCTGGGCCAACGCCCGCTCCTGCGACACCACCTCGGACCCGGCCTACCGGGCCGCCACACGCTGAGGTCGGCCCGTGTCCACGGACAGCCCTCGCCCCCGCCGCTCCGAGCGCGAGCAGCTCGACCTGTTCCGCGCGCTGCCGGGCGACCTCGCCCCCCGTGACCATCAAGACCTCATGGCCTACCCGTTCTTCAGCCTCGCCAAGTCGCCGCGGGTCCGCCCGATCGACTTCCGCATGGGCAAGATCGCCATCCGGGTGGAGGCCGTGCCCGAGCACGGCATGGCGACTATCTGGGACGCCGACGTGCTGATCTGGGCCGCCTCGCAGATCGTCGAAGCGCGCGATCGCGGCTGCCGTCCGTCGCGCCTGATGGCGGCAACCCCTTATGAGATCCAGACCTTCGTCGGCCGCGGCACCTCGGCGCGCGACTACGATCGGCTGAAGGCGGCGCTCGACCGACTGCAATCGACCACGATCGCGACCTCGATCCGCCAGCCGACCGAGCGGCGGATGCACCGCTTCTCGTGGATCAACGAGTGGAAGGAGCGAGCCGACGGCCACGGTCGGCCGGTCGGGCTCGAGCTGATCCTGCCCGACTGGTTCTTCGCCGGCGTGCTCGACGAGGCGCTGATCCTCACCATCGACGCGGCCTATTTCGACCTGACAGGCGGGCTGGAGCGCTGGCTCTATCGCCTCGTGCGCAAGCACGGCGGTCGGCAGGAGGGCGGCTGGAGCTTCGACCTCCAGCATCTCCATGCCAAGTCCGGCTCGCTCTCGCCGCTCAAGCACTTCGCCTTCGACCTGCGCGAGATCGTCCGCCGCCAAGCGCTCCCCGGCTACCGGCTCGCGCTCTCGGTCGAGCTCGGCCGCGAGCGGCTGAGCTTCGCACCGCTGGCGGTCGACCCGCTCGAGCGCGCCGCCCGCCGCGTCGGCCTCACCCTCCGGCCTGGGGATAAGCTGTGAATTGCCTCGTGCTATCAGGGACCGCAGCCATCGTGCTATCGGGGACCCGAACCTCGTGCTATCGGGGACCGAAACCGGGCCTAAGTTATTGTTCGGCAACGCCGATCCGGCCCTCTAACTATGCTAACTT
>CAXTMW010000094.1:12594-14308 GCA_964245455.1 uncultured Acidobacteriaceae bacterium | reverse complement strand
TCGCTGCCCGCGCTGTCGCTTGGGGAGCCTACAGGCGAGATATCCTTTGCCTTTGACTATACGGGCGCTGGAATCGAGGACGGACTTCCTACACCGCCCTCGCCTGAAGCGCAATCCGAGCCGGCACCTGCAGAGTCGGACGGCTCACTCGACCGCGTGGCTCGCGCCCGACAGCGCGCGGCTCGCCAGGTTGTCGTAGCCCTGCTGCAAACTGTGATGGAGGAGAGTCGGCAGCAGGATCGCGGGGTGGAAATCCGCGAGATTGCCGGAGGCTACCAGGTGGCGACTAAGCCCGAATACCATGACGCCATTCGAGCCTTCGCCCGAAGCCTGAAGCCGCCGATGAAGCTGAGCCTGCAGGCCTTGGAAACGCTCGCGGTAATTGCTTACAAGCAGCCGGTCACCGGACCTGAAGTTTCAGAGATTCGCGGCGTGGACTCGGGCGGCGTTCTCGGATCGCTGATCGGCCGCAAGCTTGTGACCACAGCCGGCCGTAAACAAGTGGTGGGGCGGCCGATCCTCTACAAGACGACCAAAGAGTTTCTGCTGCGATTCGGACTGAAGGATCTTCTGGAGCTGCCGTCGATGGAGGAGTTTGAGAAGATGGCTGGCGAGCTGGAAGAGCCGATGACGGAAGCCCAGTCAGGCAGTACGGGCACAGGCGGTACGGAAGATGGGGTGGTGGAGTAGATGGCGGAAGAGCGGCTGCAAAAAATCATCGCCGCGGCGGGTGTGACCTCGCGAAGAAAAGCGGAAGAGTTGATCCTGGGCGGTCTGGTGCAGGTGAATGGGGCCATGGTTACAGAGCTGGGTACCAAAGCCGATGCCGCGCGGGACCACATCCGGGTGAATGGAAAGCTGCTGCAGGGGCCGGAACGGCACCGGTACTACATGCTCAACAAGCCACGCGGCTACGTGACCACGGTTTCAGACCCGGAAGGCCGGCCGACTGTGATGCAGTTTTTCGAGAGGGTGCGCAACGCCGGGCGCGTGTACCCGGTCGGGCGGCTGGATTACCTGTCGGAGGGGCTGCTGCTGATGACCAACGACGGGGAACTTGCAAACCTGCTGACCAAAGCGTCGATGCAGATAGAGAAGACATACCTGGTGAAGGTGAGCGGGCAGCCGACCGGGGAGGCGCTCGATCACCTTCGAGCCGGCGTGATGATCGACAAGGGGCGCTATGGCACCCGCGAAGGACGCGTGCGCACGGCGCCGGCGACGATCCGCCTGCTGAAGGACGCGGAAAATCCCTGGTACGAGATGGTGCTGATCGAGGGGCGCAACCGCGAGCTGCGCAAGATGTTCGAGGAGGTTGGGCACCACGTTGAGAAGATCCGACGCGTCGGCTTTGGGCCGCTAGTGCTGGATGTGCCGCCGGGCGAGTTGCGGGAGCTGGATGAGCGAGAAATCGCGCTGCTGCAGCGGGCGACCCGCCGCCGGCCGGTGAAGGCGCCCGCTGCCGATGGTGCTGCGAGCACTGCCGCCGATACCGCCCCCAAGGGGGTGTTCAGGACCAGACCGGTATAGGGGTGAAAGCCCCAGGCAAGGTCGTTACGCGGCCCCGTGTCTCGGTAAAGCGCTCCGTCAAGAAAATGGCTACCTAGGTGCGTATGCCCCTGGCGCGGCGTTCCTCCAACAAGCGGTGAATATACCTCGCACAACTTCTGGTGCATAACCGGAGTCTCATTAAAGGAAGATTGAGCTGGGAGGG
>CAXTMW010000094.1:253-12564 GCA_964245455.1 uncultured Acidobacteriaceae bacterium | reverse complement strand
CCCGGTAAGGGGGAGCACGAGCAGGGCTGCTGTAAACCGAAGAGCAGGGGCAAAAACAACGGCAAAACACCGGACCGGGAGCGCTCGCGCAAGGAGCAGGTCGCCACAGGCGGAGCCCAGGCCAAGCCGGCTAAGGCGAAGAGCCCAAGTGCAAGCGAACGACGAAGCGTTTCCAAGACGGCCCCAAAGGAGTCGCCGGCAAAGAAGACAGCAGCCAAAAAGGCGCCTGCAAAGAGGACGGCTGCACAAAGAGCACCTGCGAAGAAAACGGCAAGCAGGAAGACTGCGGCCAACACTGCCGCTCGAAGAGCATCTTCAGAAAAAAAGCCTGCGAAGAGGACGGCGACCAAGACAGCAGCCAAACGAACCGCGACTCGAAAAACCGCGGCCAAGTCGAGCACGGCACGAAGAGCGCCGGCGAAGAAAGCTGCTGCGATTCGATAACGCAATGCTCTGATAGCGGTTAGAAATCGCGGCTTGTGCGTCGGAGAGTGGTGCCTGAAAAGCCCCGCAAATTGGTGGCTGGTTCCAATATCTACACATGATAGGGCCAGCCTAAGTCGGAAACACTTCTCTGACCTGTGTTATTAGGACCATATAGCCGGATGTTTAGGGCGGATGCTTCGTTTTCACTCCTTAAAGAGGGGGTGAAAGCGATGGAGGCAGGCTTCTCAGGTATCTTTTCATCAACACGTAGCGGCTGGTTCAACTCCAGTCATCAGGGAGTCACCCGGTATCATGATTGTGGAGAAAGCATGGGTTTTCCGGTCAAAATATGCGCGGTATGCGGTGAGGAGTTCGAGTTGAGGCCAGACAAGCCCGGTTTTGCAAACCGGTGCATTGAGTGCACGGAATCCGAGGCAAGTGCTGCCGCCTTCTCCGGTTCTCCCGTGGCCGGCATGGGACGCGGTCGCGGGATAAGTGCTGAGGAACGCAAGTCCGAGGCCGAAGCAAACGCTGCCCGCCGCGGAGCGATCCGCGACCTGCTCTACCGCAAAGACAGTTAGGTTCGTCGCGATGCTGAATTGACCTGTTTCGCTATGTAGGGTCGCGACAAATCGATTTCCTTCTCACTGATGAGCGCCTTTCAAGAATAACTCTAATGTGGACCATGATTTGTCGAGAGTACATGGAAGCAGTCTTGGAAATGGTACATACGCGAACACTGTCAGCGCGCTTGCAGCGGACAGTGACAAGCGATGACGCTCGCGCGAAGATTACCGATGACGTAAGTGTGCGCCTCCGTGTACGAGTGACGAGGCCAGACACCGCGGCATGGGAGAGCCTGTCCCTCTACGATAGCGCCTTAATTGCTCTACCGACATCAGGAGCAAAGGCGCTCCGCCGGCAAACTATAGCGATGTACCGACCGGTGCCGCTATTGCAGATCTAGGATTTGTTTGAACATGTGTACTACGCGTTCAAGCAGCTCGCGCTCGTAAACAGCCTCGCGCAAATACGCGCGTGCGTTAGATAGAACAGCCGTGTCTTGCAGTCAGTCGGCACATGCGTAGAACAACTCATGCATCAACACGGTGCAGGGGACTTCGCACTTCAAGTCCCCGTCCTGATTGGAAACGGGACTTGAAGTGCGGCACTCTCGCAAGCGGACCTCCCTCACTACGCAGCGCTTTTGGGAAAGAAAACCTTCTTCAGGTCGACCAGGAAGCCGGCATTGAGAGCCTCCTTGTTCCACACAACCTGGTCGGGTACCGTGAATTTCCCGACTTCATGCGTGTAGAAGCCGAAGAGATCCATATAGGGCGTGACGTGGATGACAGGACGAACGAAGTAGCGGTTGCCGAGACCATAGCTGTCGCCGTTCACACCCATGCAAAAGGTGGCCGAGGTTTCGTCCTGCGTGAGCACACCCTGGTGCGGATCGATGCTCGCGTATCCGCCTTCGAGCGAGAGGCGATGATCCAGATCCTTTTTAGTAAGTGTGAAAGCATAGCCTTTGCCACCGGGCGCAAAATCATCAACGCCTCGGAACGCAATCGCGTTTGAGCGCTCATAGAATTCGGCACGCGCGGTATCAAGAAAACGATTTTTTGGCAGCCGAAACTCGGCGTCCTCACGATAGGTGTTCGAAGCATCCTGCCACGTATAGTCAAACGACGCGTTGATATGCTCACCTACCTGCTTGCGTAGCAAAAACTCGTGGTAATTGGAGTGGGCGAGCCGGTCACCGCGCACGAAGAAGTTTGGCTTGTAAAGGTCGCCGAAGTAGGCGTAGGTGATAGAGGCTTCGTCGAAGAAAAAGTTCTTCGGCCGCTTGATCAGGACCCGCCCGCCGGCAATGTAGCCGTCATAATCGTAGGTGGTAATTTCGCTTGCAGCACCACGGTTCAAATCAAACGAGCCATACTCGACTTCAACGTCATCTATGGGCTGCAGATCGAGATACAGTCGGCGTACATAGAACGACCAGCCGCCGACATTTTCCTCTTCCGCAACCCTGGTCGGCGTTAGATACGTGGTTATGGCGTTTTGCTGAGTCGGGTCGGCCTTCGCGAAAGAGCGGTCAAAACCTTTTTCGTTGCCGCCGCCCATGAAGTCAGCATAGGCCCAGTTAAAGTACTTGCCCGTGGAACCGTGAAAAGCGATACCGTAGCGACCGGCGCGGTCGAACTTAAACTTGCCATCAACAATGCCACGCTCCTGGCCCTGGTCGTATTCATGAGCATTGTTGGAGTCGAAGACGCTGCGATAGCGGAGAGAAAAGTCAAATTCATTTACGTCGAACCAGCGGCCGAATCTGGTCTGCCAGGTGGGCGTTGGCGCGGGCGGCACGGCAGGGCGCACCAGCTCGGTCGCCGGCGTGACGATCGCAGTTTCGGGTGCAGTGCTGAGCGGTTCCGGCGCCGCATTCAGGGCAATCTGCTGGCCGAAGCAGAATGCGGGGGTCGCTAGCAGGGCGGCGAGAAGACTTTGCTTGTACGTCATGCGACCTGTCCTTGCGCGGGCGTTCCGTCACCCCACGTATCGGCGGTTCGAAGAGATCGAACCGCCTTCCCACGAAAGATTGCATGACTTTAGTTTGCTTCACCCATAGGATGTTGAATCCTGCCGCAGCAGGAGATGCAGGCCTACCGTGCATTCGGCGGTAAGTCGATCGTACCTGCGAAGCATCGACCAAGCGTCTGCGACGAAAATGGACGTTGTCTTTGGCAGCTACGGCCTAGTTTTTTACGGTTAGGGCTGCGGAGTCGACGGCCTTCTTGCCGGAAATGCCTTCCAATCCGGCGAGCACGCCGCGATAGTCGTTCTTATCGCACTGCAGGGCGAAGCCGCCCTTTGCACCCGCGTTCTCCCAGGTAATGCCGATGTAATGCTTCTTTGACTTCGCGAGCAGCATCATTGCGCCCACGCCGAAAGACACAACCGCCAAGCCGATAGCGGTCCCGACACGCCGGTGCACGTCCTCGCCATAGGAGACCTCGGTGATGGCGGAAGCTGGAATGATGACAGCTTCCTCACCTTTTTCGACGAGCCTGATCTGTATCGGGTCGATAAACATTTCGGCCTTGCTGCCAACCTTGTAGTTCTGGACTGAACCGCCGTCATACAGGACTTTGTAGCCGTTGTCGGCAGCAAACGCCGGAGCAGCGAGGGTAAGTGAAAGAAGAACGGCGAGGGAGCGCGGGAGAAAGCTGTGCACCATGGAAGGCCCTTGACTTGCTCGGGAGTGACGATCCGCAGGATCGCAAAAGGAGCGTAGCGGATGCGATCCCACACAGGCAAGTTACGCTAGGGTGCTGCGACTCCTATGAACAAGAAGGTATATTGCGACCCAGTTTTGTGGCATGGCGCTTTAAGGTGAGAACATACCTAGATGCGAAATCCTCACAAGCGGAATTGCAAATTTGTTAGTCTGATGGCTATAAAGTTAATCATAACGTCACTTATAGCTCACTGAATTCTTATGAATAAAGGAGCTATATACCGTATCCATGCGAGGGAATGGCCGGCTTAGATCATCAATCTGCTCTTACAATCTTTATAGGAGAGTTGCTTGAACCTTGGTAAGCAGTGCCGCCTGTTTGACTCAGTGTTCCAGTTCTTTCACTCCAATGAAGTTCGGCAGTCTGGGGATCACCTTCTTCATAGGCATATGTGGTGCCGTCATCGGAGTAAAGCGTGAAGTCTCCGTCAGCGCCGGGATAGACTTCAATTTGACTCATTGCCTGCTTGTCATGAGTGCTTTCGACGGGCGAGCCGAGCGGGAGGATCGAGCCGGCGCGGACAAAAAGGGGATGGTGTCAATCGGCGCCTGCACTGTGATGGTCTGGCCGCCATGGTAGCGCTCACCGGTCCAGTAGTTGTACCAGTCACCGGGTCTCGGTTTCGAACCGGCCGGCTCGGGCTTACCAAGGTGAGAAGCAGCTCTTCCACTTAGCTCACGATGGCCTGGATGTTGGGACGCGACATCGTGGGGGTTCATCTGACTGGGCGTGCGATCGAGATCGAGTGCGGGAGCGCCAAAGTTTGCACTGCTCGGCCGTTGACGTATGCGGTGATTCGAAGCATTTGCGCCCGTTGTGGCGAGTGACGGCAGGTAAACTTCACGGGCAGTGGCGCCCTGTTCGGTGACGGGGGCGACGAGCAGCGCCGGGCCGAACATGTATTCCGTCGTCGCCATGCGGTCGTCGAGCACATGCGGGTCGTCGGGGAAGTCCATCCAGAGCGCGCGCATGAACGGTGCACCGGTCTGGTGCGTCTGCCAGGCAAGCGAATAGATGTACGGCATAAGCGTGTAACGGAGCCGCAGATATTTCTCGAGGATGGGCTCGGCCTGCGGGCCGTAGCTCCACACTTCGTTATGGGTGCGAGTGCCATGGGTGCGCATGGTGGGCAGAAAGGTGCCGAACTCAAACCAGCGGACGTAGAGCTCGGGGTAGTCATCGTTGTGGCCGATCGTGGCGCGGGCGCCTTCAGGGTCAATCAGCGGAAGGTGCTGAGGCGTGTGCTGCTGCGGCAGGTACTGCCAGCCGCCGATGTCGTTACCCGTATACGCGATACCGGAGGCGGCGACGTTCAGCGCGGTCGGGATCTGGCGGCGCAGGGTGTCCCAGGTCGGTGAAATGTCGGACGACCAGAAGATGGCGCCATTGTGCTGCGCGCCGGTGTAGGCGTCGCGCGAGAGGATGAGGGCGCGGCGGGTCTTTGCCGGATCCTGGGGGCCTGCGGTAGGCAAGGCGGGAGCAGTCGGCGAGAGATCGTGCGCGAGGGCATCGGTTGGTGCGGCAGGATTGCCATTTCGGAACCCGTAGCAAAGCGCAGCCGTGTGAAACAGCGGGTACGCGTTGAAATATTCCGTTCCCGGGCCGATATGGAGGTAAGCGCCATCCGGGGGAAGGTCGGGCTCGGTTTCGTCTGCCCAGAAGTAATCAAAACCCTTGGCGGCGATGTTGTCATGAATTAACTGCCACCACCAGGCAGCAGCCTCAGGATGGGTGGTATCGATGTCGGAGCCGGCCTTGTCGTAGGGCAAGCCGTCAAGGGGAGCGCTCGGCGCGGGCTCGTCCGGGGTGACCGGCAAGCCCTCGGCGTAGTGCTCGAACCAGCCTTTGTTGCGGAGGTAATCGTAATAGCGGGAGCCGGGCGCGAAGCGCGGCCATACGGAGATCATGGACTCGATATTCTGGGCGTGCAGGCCGCGGTTCATCGCCGCAGGGTCGGGCCAGTCGGCCGGCTTAAAGTCGTATTCGCCCATTTTCGTGTAGTAGAACCAGTCGACGACGAGCATGTCGAGAGGCAGGTGGCGGTCGCGATAGCCTTTCGCGACGGCAAGTACCTCGGCCTGGCTCGCATACCGTTGCTTTGCCTGGATAAAGCCGTAGGCTGACTTGGGGAGCATCGGCGTGGAGCCGGTAAGCAGACGGTAGCCGGAGTAGATTTCGTCCGTCGTGCGCCCCACGATGACGAAGAAAGAAACGCGGCGGCGGAGGGTCGAGGTCCAGGTAGTGTGCCCGTCAAATCCTGGGGCGATCGTCGTCGCAGAGGGGTTATCCCAAAGAATGCCGTAGCCGCGATTGGTGACGAGAAAGGGAACGCAGTAGGTAGGAGCGGCTGGAGCGAGATAGTTGGCGGCGCATGTAGTGGGCCGATCCCGGTGGTCGAGGTAGCCTTCCTGGTTCTCGCCGAGGCCGTAATAGTGCTCGTCGTCTGGGGCGGAAAAGGTTGCGCCGACTGTGTAGAGGGGTAGGGCCTCGCGTCGGATACCGCGGAGATTCTTGAGGTTGTCGTCTTTCTGATTTGGCTCGGCCATCTGCCAGCCGATCATCGTAGTGACCGGGGTACCGTCCGGCAAGGTGAATGCGATGTTCGCGCCGGCAGTGGATCCTGAAAAGAAAGCAGCGGTGTCGGGGAGCCTGTCGGATGGGTCGCGCTTGTAGGCGGGAGCGACGGTGACGGTCATGCGCGAACTCGCGTAGATATTCGCGTCCTGGGCATTGCTGGAGTGGTGCCAGTCGGCAATATTGGGACTCGCGAGGAATCCGGGACCGGGCGAGGCGACGGCCTCCTTCGCGAGGGTTGAAAGAATAATGCGGACGACATTGGACGCGTAGGGCTCGACGGAAATGATCTGACCGTTGTGGTTCAGCGACTGCGACGGCACTTCAGCGAGCAAACAGTTTTGCAGTAAACAGGAGCAACGGGAGAAAAGTACGAGCTTGCTGCAGAACGGATCTCAACACGAACCTCATTCATGGGTACGTCCCGGCCACTTCAGGAGTACGTAGAGTAAGGACGAGGGAAAAAGGCCGGTCCGGTATCGCTGGAGCCCACCCAGGAGCGGGTTTCGATGTGACAGTCCTGGTCTGGCGCTGCGATCGCGCCGGCTTCCGAGTGCTCCTGGAAACAGGGAAGCGTATGGAACCGCCAACCGTTTCGAAGCAGAGTCGACACAGAAGCGGTGCCTCGAGCCCTTGTTCAACTTCCCTTGTTCAACTTTCTCGGACAAGAGAAGCAAGCCTGAGCTTCGCCTGCAAAGCCCGGCAAAGGCGGCTCTTGGATGCAGGCCCGACGAGGTACGGACCCGCCCGTGCGCCGCACCGGACTCGTGGTCCGGTGGCTGCGCCCAGCGTGTTACAGCCGTGTGCGGCTGCGACCAAAAAGCAAGTAAAGGATCACGAGAAGGAGGATGAGGCTGAGGCCGCCACCGCCGTAGTATCCAGCGCCCGGACCCATGTAATAACCGCCGCCTCCGAAGAGCAGCAAGAGAATGACAAGAATGATAATTAACTGCATGCGCGGGAGTCTAGCACATGAGCGCGTCTTCCCGCTTACTTACCTGCCGCAAGCATCTCCAGCTAACCGCGAATAGTCGCCGGCTGCATGGGGAGTCGCAGCAAGCTTCCCTGCTGATGACAGCGTTCCTGGACCCGTGTGTTGCGCGTTTGCTAGTAACACGCGCTTGCACTTTTGCGTGAGGAGGTGCGGACCTCCTTCGCCGTTGACGCTACAGGCGGCTATGCTGCGGCTTCGAGGGAGTCGCACCGAAGGCCAGATCGAAGAACCGAAACGCGAGCCGGGCATTGGCGGGCTTTCTTGTGGGGGAGAACCTGCTTCGTTCGGCGCAGAGAAGCAAGGCAGTCGAGATGGCCTGAAAAGAGATCCGCATTGCGGAATCGCGTTAGAGGGACACGCCGGTATCTTGGCTTTCACCTTGGGTGGCATGACGGCCAGCGCAGATCGGCACAGGGACACCTGCAGATCCAGGTCTGCTCTGGAGGCGAGTGGCAGGATTGACCAAGCTCACCAGTGAAGGTTGTCGAGGTGGTTCTGCCATCCCGTTTGCAGGTTCGACGGTATGGCAACCTGCTCATGCCAGACCTCAAGGACCGACGCCTCCGCCGTGCCGTGATGGTGTGCGTTCCACGTCGACGCTTGCACCATCAGACCTGTCGCGATGAAAAGACCGACAAGGCTGAAGTATGCTGCTGTCACCTTCTGCATGACTGCCTCCAGGGAAGAAGCGCAGCGGCTGATTTCGCTGTCCAGCTGTATATCGGCGAAAGTTCGAGGAACATGAGAGCCGGAAGCCGGTCTGCTGAGTCATTCTCTGTTCGTACAAGGTCAGGTAAGTCACGCGACCGAGGTGGATCGCGGGTTTTGAGCGAACATGGCCATGCCGGTCTATGACCCGAAAACGGCAGGCCGAGCTTCGCTGCGGTATGTGTGTTCTGCGATGCCTGCCTCCACACCGGGTGGACCTAGACAGGCCGCCCAAATCGACAGGCCGTCCAAATCTTTTCCCGTTCACCGTAATGCTCGCTCGCCGGTAGCTGACGAAGTAAGGCAGCCGCTGACCAGGGCAAAACAGGCGCGTGGCGGCCCGGCAATGCAGCCAGACCTACCCGAGCGGGCACGCCTGGATTCTGCAAGAAGGCCTCCGTCAAAGCTGCGGTTACTCTGGGGAGTGAGAAAAAAGCTGGTACCCCTGCTGATGACTTTCCTCGTCTTGCCGTTTTTGACTTTCGCGCAAGTCTTGAAGGATGTAGACCGGTCCGTGCCTTACACGTACAAGAATGTGCAGATCGTTGCGGGAGGCTTCATCACGGGTTTGGTGGCCCACCCAGCGGAACGTGGGTTGCGGTATGCGCGAACGGACATCGGGGGAGCGTATCGATGGGACGCAGGTGCTGAGCGCTGGTCACCGCTCGAGGATTGGCTGCCGATCGCGGAGCGCAACCTGCTCGGGGTGGAGAGCCTCGCCATCGACCCGGCGGACCCTCGGAAGCTGTATGTCGCTGCCGGTACGTATCTGAACCCTCGCGTACCGAATGGAGCCATTCTGCGGTCGGGGGACCAAGGGCGCCACTTTGAGATGACGCGGGTGCCGTTCCAGATGGGCGGCAACGAGGACGGACGCTTTGCCGGGGAGCGCTTGCAGGTGGACCCCAACGACGGCCGAAGGCTTTTTCTGGCGACGCGACTGAACGGATTGTGGCATTCGGCCGATAGTGGAGTGACATGGCTGCCGGTGCGGGAGTTTCCAGGGACGCCGCTCAACAGGATGGGCTTGACCTTTGTCGCACTTGACAAGGCGAGCGGCGTTAAAGGGCGCCCGACCCCGGTCCTTCTCGTGGGTGTGTGTGATCCGGTCGAGAACCTGCTGCGCTCGGACGACGCCGGTCGGAGCTGGAAGCCGGTTGTGGGCGGGCCGCTCGGAGTCTTTCCGAACCACGGTATTTTCGCTGCGGATGGAACGCTGTATTTGAGCTACGGCGACAGCCCGGGCCCGAACGGCATGAGCAACGGAGCGGTATGGGCGTATGTGCCGCGGACAGGGCAATGGCGCGACGTCACCCCTGAACGGCCCTCCGGCCGTTCGCGAGCCGGAAACGGCGACGCGCAAGCGTTCGGGTACGGCATGGTTGTCGTGGATCCAGAGCATGCGGGTACGGTGTTTGCCTCAACGCTGGACAGGTGGCATCCGGGTGACACCATCTTCCGCACGAAGGATGCGGGGCGGCACTGGGTGTCACTGCGGGAAGGAGCGAGGCGGGATGCAACGCCGGCACCGTGGACAAGGCATGAAGCGTCGGAGGCACCGTTTGGCCACTGGATCGGGGCGGCGGTTGTAGATCCGTTCGATGGCAATCATGTGCTGTACGGAACCGGCGAAACGATCTGGGAGTCCCACGATGCACTGGCTGCACCGGGGAGCATTGGGTCGGCGACTGAGGGGATGGCAGGAAAGGACGGGGAAGCACGGCAGCAAGGGAAATTGGGAGCTCCAGGCGCGCAAACGGGGCAGGGTGGCCGGTCGCCTAAAACGCATTGGACGATCGGCGCGCAAGGGTTGGAAGCAACAGCAGTCCTTACCCTGCTGAGTCCGCTGCTGCCCGGAGATGCAGGGCCGCATCTGTATGCAGGACTCGGCGACATCGGGTGTTTCCGGATCGATGACTTCGAGCGGTCGCCGGCTGCCGGAGCGATGAAGCACCCGGAACTCTCAAACTGCGATGCACTGGCGCTCGCGGCTGCAAAGCCTGGTGAGATGGTGCGGGTTGGGCGAAGCTGGACGCCCGGCGCGCCGCACGGAGCGGTCTCGCACGACGGCGGGGTGCAGTGGACACCGTTCTTGAGGGAGCCGGAGGGCGGCGGCCGCGGCGGCGATGCGGCAATCTCGGCGAACGGGAAAGTTCTGCTCTGGGCGGTTCGCGGCGGGCCGCTCGCGATGAGCGTGGACGACGGCGGGCATTGGCGAAGTTTGCGGCTGCCTGCATCGCAGGTGCGGTTGCAGGTGCTGGCGGATGCGCACAAGCCGGACGTTTTTTGGGTGTATGCGCCGCAGACGGGAGAGCTGTTCACGGCAGCAGGGGACGGCTCGGAAACGACTGTCACTAAAGCTGCCCCGAAAGGCGGTACTTTGCGCATCGCGGCGAACGCGCCCGAAACCTTGTGGATCGGGAGCGAGGCGGGGTTGTTTCGGTCGCTCGATGGCGGGACACGGTGGACCTCGACGGACACCGTGGCTTCCGTGATCGCGGTGGGCTTTGGCAAGCCTCGGCTGGAGGCAGCTGGGGCCACGCCGGTGATCTACCTGGTTGGAGCATTAGCGAACACGCCGGAGGCACACGCGCCGGAAAAAGACGTAGGTCGCGGGGGCGGCATCTACCGATCGCTCGACGACGGAGCAAGCTGGGAGCGCATCGATGACCGGGAGCACCGGTTCGCGTCCGCGGAACAGATCACGGGCGATCCGCGGGTGTTTGGGCGCGTGTATCTGGGAACAAACGGCCGCGGTGTGCTGGTCGGCGATCCAGGGAGTAAGTGAGAGAACGAGCCGCTTCGAACGCGCAGACCGCCGGCGACCATCCACTTAGCCGCACTTAGCTTGTTATCTACTCGGAAAAAGATTGCCGCAGTCGAGTGCCGAGGCAATGTGGGAGACGCCGCCGGGAACATCGGGCCTTTTTCAAGGGGCGGCATGAAGGGTCGGGCATGCCCTCCGTCCCACGCTTTGCACCGTCTCGTCGTTTCCACGGCTCTACAAATGATGGACTTGGTTCGAGAAGCCGACTTCACAGAATCTACTCCCACACCTTCTGGCTGCGAAACTCATTCACGTCTGCTGTTTGCGCCTCCTTTGATAACCAGCCAAAGAGTGAAGGCAATCTCCGCAAACGTAAACGGTTGAGAGATCCTGAATACCTGACCTTGGTACTGCGGGGTCAACACTCCCGTGAAGCTCACAGCCAGATAGGCGAAGCCACCGAGAAGCAGCCAGATGCCTAGAAACCGAGGGAGTGACCGGGAGCGGTACATGACCAGCTCCAGGGAAATCAACCAGACGCCCAGAGCGTCTCCGCCGCTGTGTTCTGCAGGTCATGGAGTTTAAGCAGGAGCATCGCCAGCGCATGCTGCTGAGGGACCCCGAAGACAGAAAGGAACGCGGTGCCGCGAATCATGGTCGACGCACCCAAATCGACCGCGACGCCGGTGAAGTACAAGAGTGCGGGCACCACGCCACCGAAGATGACGACGAGAACCGCTAAGTTTCGACTTACTTCGGCGAATAAACCGTAAAAAGCAAGTGTCAGGAAAATCAACGATATTGCAACAATGAGGTTGCTCAGGATGCCAAAGCGAAAGAGCAGCTGATGGGCCGTGATGTTGCTGACCGTCGCATCCGCATTCCCTGCAACGAAGAGCTTGGCGGGAATGTAGATCAGGCGGAATGGACCGAGCAGGATCAGCAGAAGGTACAAGAGTCCGGCGACTCGGCCTTTGTTGCTCAGGAAGCGCACAACTTTTCTCCTGAAGGGCTTTCTGGTAAATGATGGCTACTTTATACGTGTTCCCTCCGAATCAACTCAGCTGTGCGGTAAATATAGTGCTGGAAAGCCGCGCTACACCCGTTCCGAGGCTTCCATGCTCCTGAAGCCGGCGGGTGAGTGCGCCATGCTCACACCCGGTGTGGACAGGCTGGACCGCATCCAGGCGCGTTCGGTGACGCCAAAGATCGCCTGCGCAGCGTCCTCGTCGGAGATGGCGAACAGGCAGTTCGCTGCTTCGCCCCTGCAGCGGTCCGTGCAGGGCCAAATGCCCGCTTCCGGCTGAAGCACGACGCTTTCGCCCCGACCCCAGGGTCGGAAACGCACGGGCGAATGGTTGTCGATCGGATCGCCGTTGCGGGGGTGGGGCGAGAAGACCACGACCGGCGTTTCCACGGCGGCCGCCATATGCGCCGGGCCGGAGTCCATGGTGACGGCCGCGGTAGTGCGGGAAAGCAGCGCTACCGTTTCGCGAAGCGCCGTGCGGCCGCAGAGTGACGTGCAGTGGGGGAGGCCTGCGCA
>CAXTMW010000094.1:0-243 GCA_964245455.1 uncultured Acidobacteriaceae bacterium | reverse complement strand
GCTGAAATCTCCGCAAGGAAGCGTTCGGCGGCGGCGAGGTCGTCGGCTGGAATCCAGGCGTCGGGTGGATTGTGAGCCGGACCGAAAGGGGACACACGGCCCGGTTCCCCTGCCTGATCGGGAGCTCCCGTCAGGTAGTCGAGCAATGCTTGATAGTGCTCGACCTCGTGCGCGGCGAACGGGCGGCTGAGAACATCCGTAAAGTTTTGCTGAGCGTAGCCGCCGTACTGCGCCTACATGCGC
>CAXTMW010000093.1:9981-14321 GCA_964245455.1 uncultured Acidobacteriaceae bacterium | reverse complement strand
AACCACCGCCAGCGCTGTTGGCCGGCTTGCATTCGGGTTGGCCTGCACTCCAGTCGGCGATCCAAAGCCGGCCGTCTGAGCCTGCGCCGGACGCACTGCCTGCTGTGCCGGAGCCTGCGCCGCGGCAAACTGCCCTACCACCGGCTTCGGCGGAGTCACGACCGGGCGGGGCGCAGGAGCCGGCATCACCGGCACCTTGGTCGCCACCTTGATCGGCTCAACCTTGGGCGGTTCAATCACCGGCTTTGGCGGCACGATCTTCACCTCCGGTTTCGGCAGCGGAGGAATCGGCGGCATTTTAATCTTCGGCACTGGGGGAATATACGGCTTCGATAGCGGTGCCACATACACCAGCGTTTCCTGCCGGCGCACCTTGGCCTCGTGAACCTGGGTAATGGTCAGCACCAGGATCACCGCGATGATGGCAAGATTCACACCGGCCGAAACGCCGAACGAACCCAGCCGGCCCTTTTCCTGTGGCAGCAGTCCGAAGTTGGCGTGGTTCAATACATCGCGTTGCGCAGGCGCAACAATCGCCCGGTCGCCCTGGCGTGGATTTTCGTAGGCTTGCTGTGTTTGCGGCATACGTCCTATTCCGGCGGTCGCATTGACGTTGCCCGACCGGCTATCCTGCGTGGCAGGCATGAACGGCCGACGCACCTCCGAGGTCGTATGCAACTCCTCGATCGGCAACGTCTGCTCATCCAGAAACCTATCTTGGGTGTCCAGACCACCCTTTTGCATCGCGCTTCTCCGCCCTGCTCCCCTTATCGGCACCAGGGAAGAAAATTCCAGTCCTGTGCCATCTTAACTGGACGGAGACCTTGCCCGTTCGATCAACGTTGCGAGTTTCGGTTACTATGGAGGGCTTTTTCGGGTCTCAGCCTCCGGGGCCCGGGAATTACGCCTTTAGACGAAGATGATCGACGATTCGGTTGCTCCCAACTAGCTCTTGGACGTACACAAGAGAGGAGGCGTCCGCGCCTGGGAAGGAAAACGTGAACATTCTCTTAACAGGAGGTGCCGGCTACATCGGCGGCACAGTCGCCGAGGAACTGCTTGCGGCCGGCCATACCGTTGTTATCTATGACAATCTCATCCACGGTCACCGGGCGATGCTGCCAGCCTCCGCGACGTTCGTTCAAGGCGAACTCGCCGACCGTGCCCTGCTCGACCGGACCTTCCGCGAGGGCAGTTTCGACGGGGGGATGCACTTCGCAGCGCTTATCGAGGCCGGCGAAAGCATGAAGGTTCCTGAGCTGTTTTTTCGCAACAACTCTGCTTCCACCCTGACGCTGCTTGAAAGCATGCTTGCCGCCGGGGTTCCGCGCCTCGTCTTTTCCTCGACCGCAGCCCTTTACGGTGAGCCTGCATCCACCCCCATCCGCGAGGACGCCCCACTCCGCCCCACCAACGCCTACGGCGAATCCAAACTGCTTGTCGAGCGCATGCTCGGCAGGCTCCACGACCTTCGCGGTTTTTCCTATGCCAGCCTCCGCTACTTCAATGTCGCCGGGGCTGTGCCCGGCCGCGGCGAGGCCCATGCGCCGGAAACTCACCTCATCCCTCTGGTGCTCGACGTCGCTCTTGGCCGCCGTCCTTCCATCAAAGTTTTTGGGCAGGACTACCCGACCCCCGACGGCACCGCCCTGCGTGACTACATACACGTGCGCGATCTCGCCCGCGCCCATGGGGCCGCCATGCAGAAACTTGTCGCCTCGGTCGAACCGCAGCAGCTCATCTACAACATGGGCAACGGCCGCGGTTTCAGCGTGCGCGAGATCATCGAGTCGGTGCGCCGCGTCACCGGCCATCCCATCCCGGTCGTCGAAGAACCGCGGCGACCCGGCGACCCGGCCATCCTCATCGCCAGCTCCGAGAAAATTGCGGCCGAGCTTGGCTGGCACCCCGAATACACCGAAATCGACCAAATTGTTCAAAGCGCCTGGGAGTGGCACCAGGTCCGCTATGACAGAACCGGAAGCTGATCCAGCGCTTTTCAACGCAGTGGCTCTAGCGCGACACGGGCCAATTCGCCATTGCCACCTCCACTACCCCGCGCAGCTCAGCAGGCGTGATTCCGCCAGCCGACTCGACCATCATCCCGTATGCCAGGCAGCCCACGTAACGCGCCAGAGCAGCGGGGTCCGCGTGCGGGGGTAAGTCACCTTCTTCGCGTGCCCGCTCAAAGCGTTCCGTCAGCAGCGCCGTATCCTGCCGACGAATAGAGGCAAGCTCCCCGCGGACGCAGTCGCTGTCTGCGCTGCCCACGAGCGCCCCTTGCACCAACAGACACCCGGGCAGGGTTCGCTCGCCGGCGGTCAGCTGCAACATCGTCTCCGCGACACCCCGAGCTGTTGGTTGAGCTAGAGCAGCTCGCAACCCTTCGTCCTTGAGCACGGTGTAAGCGTTCACTGCTTCCCGAAATAGGGCTTCTTTGTCGCCGAATGTGGCGTATAGGGTAGGCCGGCTCACCCCCATGGCTTTGGTTAGGTCCGTCAGCGAGGCGCCTTCATAGCCATGCTGCCAGAACACCAGCATTGCGGCATGGAGTGCGGCTTCGCGATCAAACTCACGCGGTCGCCCTGGGGCACGTTGCATCTTTGTAGCACCTGGCTTCGTCCTTCCACTCATGTGTTCTTGGACGCGCTTTCTATTGCGGTGGCGTCATTTTGTACCGATCAGTGCAAATTCTGCAACTTCACCGATGCTTCTGCATCTTTACCGGGCAGTACAAAACGCTGCGGACTCCGGCAGCAAACTTAAGAACAGTGAAGGGAAGAGCAAACAGCATGAGCACAGCAGGCAGTTCACCTACGGGTACGGCAGTGATCACTGGTGCATCGTCCGGTATCGGAGCGGTCTATGCCGATCGTTTAGCACGTAGAGGCTACAACCTCCTCCTCATCGCTCGTCGCGGCGACAGGCTCGACGCACTCGCGCATGACTTGGGGGCTCGCTACAGAATTCAGGTTGAATCCATCGTCGCCGACCTGAGCAAGGCCGACGAGCTTGAAGCGATCGCGCAGCGCATCGGGGATGACCCCACCGTTACCCTGCTCGTCAACAATGCCGGTATCTCGAATGTGCAGCCGCTGGCAGACACTGCTCCGGGTAAGCTCCAGCCAATGATCAGCATCAACATTGTGGCGCTCTCGCGCCTCACGATGGCCGTTCTACCCGGCTTCAAAAGCCGCAATCGGGGTGCCATCGTGAACATCGGCTCTATTGTTGGCTTTCATGCCTATCCTGGTACTGCCATTTACAGCGGCACCAAGGCGTATGTCCTCAGCTTCACGCAGGCGCTGCAAGCCGAGCTTGCCGGTACTGCCGTTGTCGCGCAGCTTGTTGCGCCTGCGGCCACGGTTTCCGAGATCTGGGACGTCGCCGGGCTGCCGCTATCCAGCCTCGACGCCGCCATGGTCATGACGACCGAAAACTGCGTTGATGCCGCCCTACGAGGCCTCGACATGGGAGAAGCAGCGACCGTTCCTCCCGTCGAGGATGCGCAACTCATCGCCAACTTCCATGCCGCCAGTGCTGCGCTGTTGGGCGCAGGCATGACCGGCAAACCGGCCTCCCGCTATGGAGTTGGGGAGCTTGTCTCCGCGTAATCCTTGCACGCGGTACTCCGCGGCGGAATATGGCGAAGCAAAGTCGAAGCCCTGGACCCTCCTACCTAAAGGTTCCAGGGCGATCCGCAATACTAGTGTCGAAACAGGTTTGCCGCTCGCAGAACTGTGTTGTACACGCCCCACGCTGCAGGCAATGCCACCACCAGCCAAGACAGCGCCACCTTCACCGGAGCCGTCGTTACCGCCTCATCGTTCGTCATACGCCTCCCGCACATTGCACCGCATCAGTGAGCCGCATACTCCGGCTCGCGTAAATCCTTGCCGCGCATCCAGTAACGCTCGGCTACCGGACGCATCAGCAGGCTCGCCGCAAGCCCCACAAGCAGCAGGGCAACCATCACATGCAGCACTACCGGGTAGGCAGAGCGCAGCGGCTGACCGGTCGCGGTGGCATGGTCCAGCAGCCCGTTGACAATCAGCGGCCCTACGATGCCTGCTGTCGACCAGGCCGTCAGCAGGCGCCCGTAAATCGCGCTCACCTCGGCGGTCCCGTACAGGTCCTTGAGAAACGCCGGCGCGGTTGAAAACCCGCCGCCATACATGCTGATCAGGACGCCGGCTGCCAGCACAAACAGCGCGATGGAACTCAGGCTGGGCAGAAACCAGAACAGTACCGCGCCCAGGATGAAAAAGACGGTAAAGGTACTCTTACGGCCCACATAGTCCGACATCGTCGACCAGACAAATCGGCCGCCCATGTTGAAC
>CAXTMW010000093.1:4134-9971 GCA_964245455.1 uncultured Acidobacteriaceae bacterium | reverse complement strand
GAGCACCCCCACAAAACCGCCCGCTGCCACCGCGGTCACCTTGCCGGGGAACAGATTCTGGATCATCGGCGAGGCCTGCTCCAGGATGCCGATGCCGGCCGTGACGTTCAGGCACAGCATCGCCCACATCAGCCAGAACTGGGGTGTCCGCATTGCGGCACTGGCCGACACATTGTGCGTGCTGATCATGCTAGCGGTTGTGCCTGCCGTGCTTGGCGCGGGCGCCCAGCCCGTTGGCCGCCAGCCGGGCTGCGGCGTACGGATCATAAAGACGCCAAACATCATGAACAAGAAGTATGCGATGCCCATGACCACGAACGTCGCAGCGATCGGCTGGTAGTGCGAGCCGCGGAAATGCACCATAAGGTCCGTCGCAAGGGGTGAGCCGATCATTGCGCCGCCGCCAAAGCCCATGATCGCGAGGCCGGTCGCGAGCCCCGGCCTGTCTGGAAACCAGCGAATCAGAGTCGCTACGGGTGAGATGTATCCCAGTCCCAGTCCGACGCCGCCGATCGCCCCGTACCCCAGATACACCAGCGCGAGCGAGTGAAGCTGTACCCCGACCGCCGAGACCAGGAACCCCGTCCCGAAGCAGATCGCGGCGACGAACAGCACTTTACGCGGGCCTGCCTTTTCCAGCCAGCCGCTGAACAAGGCTGCCGAAATCCCGAGAAACGCGATCGCGATCGAAAAGATATAGCCAATTTCCTTCTGGCTCCAGGCGGCACCATGCGCGTCATGCAGCCCCAGCAGCGGCTTCACAAAGACTGAGAACGAGTACACCTGCCCGATCGCGAGATGAATCGCGAGCGCTGCCGGCGGCACCAGCCATCGGTTGTATCCCGGGCCGGCTACGGTTCGCGATCGATCTAGAAGTGACGTCATAGTTACTGGCACCTTTCGTGGCGGCCTGCGTCCTGGAGCGTGTGCCCGTCAAACAGAGAAAGGGAGGCACTTGCCCTGGAACATCCCGCTCATTGTAGCCATGGCGAACAATGCTGCGGAAGTTCTTCCTGCTGGGATGCTTGCCGATGACCGCACTCCCCCGTTACTGTGAAATCGTGCTCGCGGCATGTACCCAGATAAGCCCTCCGTCGCGGCGAAAGGTCTTCCAGCTCGCATGGCTTCCCCAAATCTGACCTCGACCCTGCGGGAATCCCGGCTCTTTCCTCCTTCCGCGGACTTTGCCGCTCACGCCCATATCGGCAGTCGTGCCGCGTACGAACAGCTATATCGCGAGTCAATTGAACATCCAGGCCCATTTTGGGCCAACATCGCCCGTGAGCTGCACTGGTTCCGAGAGCCCGCGCAGTCGCTCACCGGCGAGCTCCCCGATGCGCGATGGTTTGCCGACGGCACCCTCAACATGAGCGAGAACTGCTTGGACCGGCACGTCCGCGCCGGTCGCGGCTCGCACCCAGCGCTCATCTGGGAGGGCGAGCCCGGCGACACCCGCACCCTTACCTACGCGGAGCTGCTTGCCGCAGTCGAGCAGTGCGCCGCCCTGCTCTGTTCCCTCGATGTCCGGAAGGGCGACCGCGTGGCAGTTTACATGGGCATGTCGGTTGAGGTCGCGGTCGCGATGCTCGCCTGCACCCGTATCGGCGCCGTCCACTCGGTCATCTTCGGCGGCTTCGCTCCACAGGCCATCGCGGACCGCATTCTTGATGCGGACTGCCGCGTCGTCCTGACGCAGGACGCGACCTGGCGTCGCGGCGCCGAAATCCCCCTAAAACGCAACGTCGACCAGGCTCTTGAGCAATGCCCGGCGGTCCGCCACGTTGTCGTGCTCCAGCGCACCGGCTCGCCGACGGCCATGCAGCCCGGCCGCGATCAGTGGTGGCATGACGCCGTCGCCTCCGCTCCCCCGCACTGCCTTCCCGTGGAGCTCAACGCTGAAGACTTGCTCTTTCTGCTGTACACCTCCGGCACTACCGGCAAACCCAAGGGCCTCGTCCACACCAACGGCGGTTACGCCGTGCAGACCTATCTGACCACCAAGCTGGTCTTTGATCTCCACCCAGCCGACGTTTTCTGGTGCACCGCCGATGTCGGCTGGATCACCGGCCACTCCTACGTCCTTTATGGTGCGCTGCTCAACGGCGTCACCACGGTCCTCTACGAAGGCGCGCCAAACTTTCCCGATCCCGGCCGCTTTTGTCAGCTCATCGACCGCCATCGCGTCACTGCTTTCTACACCGCCCCCACCGCGATCCGCGCCTTTATGAAGTGCGGCACCGAGTATTCACGAACCGCGAGCCTCGAAACGCTCCGCGTGCTCGGCACCGTCGGCGAACCCATCAACCCGGAAGCCTGGATTTGGTACTCGCACGAGATTGGCCGTGACCGCTGCCCGGTCGTCGACACCTGGTGGCAAACTGAAACCGGCGCACACATGCTCACGCCGCTTCCCGGCGCGATCCCCACCAAGCCCGGCTCCGCGACTGTTCCCTTCTTCGGCATTGCGGCAGACGTCGTGAATAAACAGGGAGAACCGGTCCCCACCGGCCAGGGCGGGCTGCTGGTCATTCGTAAACCCTGGCCGTCGCTAGCCCGCACCATCTGGGGCGACCATGGGCGTTACCTGGCCACTTACTTTTCTGAGATCCCCGGCTGTTATTTCTCGGGCGACGGCGCCCGCCGCGACGAGGACGGCTACTTCTGGCTCATGGGCCGCGTTGACGACGTGATCAATGTCAGCGGCCATCGCCTCGGCACCATGGAGATCGAGTCCGCCCTGGTTGCCCACACCCGCGTTTCCGAAGCCGCCGCCGTTGGCAAGCCGCACGAGATGAAAGGCCAGGCTATCGCCGTTTTCGTTACGCTTGAGTCCGGTACAGAACCCTCCCCTGCGCTCCGCGAAGAACTTCGCCACTGGGTAGCCAAGGAAATCGGCTCCCTCGCCCGCCCCGACGACGTACGCTTTGTCGAGGCGCTGCCGAAAACCCGCTCCGGCAAGATCATGCGCCGCCTGTTGCGCGAGCTTGCTGAGCACGGCGAGATCAAGGGTGACACCACCACCCTGGAAGACTTTGCCGGCCTTGCAAAATTGCGTGAGAACGACGAGTAGGGAAGGCTAGGATCCCAAGGCAAGACCCGCTGCGCGCGAGGCGGCCACTTCGTGGCGGGTGATCTTTCTTATCATTACTTAGGGAACAGTGATATTAGACACTGCATATGACGCTTGCGCCGCATTGTTTAAGCCGAACGGAGTACCTGCTTAAGGCTAGAAGGGTTGAAGATGAAGAAGCGCTTCGGTCTGGACTAAGCCCGTGCTTGCGACTCGATACCTCACTCCTGTGAGTGATGAGACATAGAACGAGAAAGATATGAAGTGATGGCGGATAAGACATACATCCATGCGGTGATAGCGGCGCGTACTGTTCCGAGAATCGGCTTTTGCGACCAAAATGGAATGGTTCAAGTATGGGACGCGCAAGCATGCTCTCGAGTAATGGTTATACCTACTGTCTACACGGTAGGGGGACCAAGAGTCGCTATCCATCCGAATGGAAGCAGTGTGGTCGCGGGAGCATGGGAGGACGCAAAGGACTGTGTGAAGTGTTACAACGCCGAGAGTGGAGCAGTAATGTGGACCAGGGACGACCTTAAGAAAGTTGCGAAGGTGTGGTTCTCCGAGACAGGAACGAGTGTCTACTGCATCACTGATCATAAGCAAATGGGAGAGATGAATGCAGCAAGCGGTCAACGCATGTCGATACTTACTTCCATCGCTGAAGTAGTTCTAGACGGAGAACAGAAAGCGAGAGTGGCGATGCGGCCTTCCAACAAGTATGTGCTTTCGGCAGAGCAGGATGTACACCTAGCAGGTCCTACCCAATCTATGTTGTGCGGCGTGTTCGGCAAGTGGTCTGTGTGTATATCAGAAATGACTGGTGCCGTTTACAACTACGATAAGGTCACTGGTCGGGAGCTGTGGCAGTATACGCCGACCTTTGAATTGCATGTAACGCGGCTGTGGTACCGGAACGAGGACGCTTGCTTCTATGCAGTTGAATTTGAATATGACGGAAAGTCGAGGAAGACTCTTCTAAAAGTGGTTGAGAGGACTGGAGAAACCAAGATCGTATGTGGTTTAGCAACGCTAATTGCAGATGTGTGTCCTAGCCTCGCCGCAATCATTGTAAGCACGGGCGAAGTAATCTCTCTCCTAACTGTGAAAGTGGTGGAACAGATTCCAGTCGCTGGTGTATCAATCTCGTGAAAGGGGGCAAGATTTTCCATGAGAGCGAGCGCGGAATAACACCGACTGTGCAGTCCTGTCCGAGGAGGAGAAAGACGCATTGCGCAACTTTCACGAAGCGCAGACCTCGGCAGCGTGGGACATACTCACGCATCCCATTACCAAATTCCTGAGCGCACGTAGTCTTTCCAGGAGAGGAGCTCTTATGGCCGAAACTACCCAACTCCAGATCCCGCCCGCCGCCCGCAACGACCGCCGCTCCTTCGAACTCCTCCGCGTTTGGATCGCCAACGGCGAACAACACATCACCCTTCGCGCCGGCATCTGGGACGACCCCGCTGCCTGGGGCACCATGCTCGCCGACCTTGCCGGCCACATCGCCAATACTTTCGAGCAGGCTGCCGCTCCCGGCCAGTCCCTTGACCGCCAAGCGCTCCTCGCGCGCATCAAGGAAGCTCTCGATGCCGAATGGGACTCCTCGGAAGACGAGCTTTCCGGCGAACTCAGCTCCTGACCGCTGCGGTTAACGCGAGACAAGGGCGGACTGCCCTATGATCCGGTCGGAAAGGCGCATGTGCAGCGCCTCCGCACCGCAAGCACTATGCTAGTTCGGTGATGCCCGGCAGCAAACTCCATCTCCGCGCCGCCACCCTCCTGCCTCTCGCCGGGATCCTGCTCTGGGCCGTCGGCCTCGCTGCCCCACACACACTGCTCCCCGTTCGCGTTCTCGCACTCGCGCTCGCTGCCCTCTACCTCCTACGCCGCCGCTCCCTCACCCCCTGGATTTTCTTTGCTATGCCCGTCGGCGTTGAGCTTGGCCTCGATCTACCGCACGCCGCTCTCGCCTGCCGAGTCCTCTCCGACATCTTTCTTCGCCTCATCCAGGCGATCGTCGCCCCGCTCATCTTCGGCACCCTTGTCACCGGGTTAGCGGGCCACGGCGGCAAGGCTAACATCGGCCGCCTCGGCTGGCGCACCCTGGTCTACTTCGAGGTCCTCACCACCATGGCTCTTGCCATTGGCCTCCTGGCCATCAGTCTTTCTCAGGCCGGCGTAGGCGTTGTCGTGCCACCTGCGACGCAAGCTGCGGCCCCGCAGGCCGAAACCACCTGGCAGCTCTTTCTCCTCCGCGTCTTCCCTGACAACCTCGCCCATGCGGTGGCGGACAACCAGATTCTTGAGGTCGCCGTATTCGCTTTGCTCTTCGGCCTGGCCCTTCGCCGCGTGCCCGAGCCGAAGCAAAAGCCCATGCTTGCCCTTATCGAGTCGTTGACCGCAACTATGTTCAGCTTTACCAATCTCGTGATGTATCTCGCGCCGGCGGCGGTCGGCGCGGCCCTGGCTTACACCGTCGCAACTGCCGGCGTCGGCGTTCTCGCCAATCTCGGCCGCTTGCTGCTCACCCTCTACGCCGCTCTCGCCGCCTTCGCGCTGCTTGCCATGCTTCCTGCCGCGCTCCTCGCCCGCATTCCCATCCGCGCTTTCCTGAGCGCCGTCGCCGAGCCAGCGACTATTGCCTTTGCCACCAGCACCTCCGAGGCCGCGCTTCCTCGCGCCATCGAGGCCCTGGAGGCCTTCGGCGTTCCGCGTGCCATCACCGGTTTCGTCCTCCCAGCCGGCTACTCGTTCAATG
>CAXTMW010000093.1:0-4124 GCA_964245455.1 uncultured Acidobacteriaceae bacterium | reverse complement strand
CTCTACCTTGCGATCGCTTCGCTCTTCGTCGCGCAAGCCGCGGGACAACACCTCGGGCTTCGCCGGCAGCTCGCCATGCTTGTCGTCCTCATGCTCACGAGCAAGGGCGTCGCCGGCGTTCCCCGTGCCGTCCTCGTCGTTCTCCTCGCGACCGCCGGCACGTTCCACCTGTCTCAGGCGCCTATCTTCCTCATCCTCGGCATTGACGCTCTGATGGATATGGGCCGCACCGTTATCAACGTCACCGGCAACTGCCTCGCCGCCGCCGTTCTAGCTAAGTGGGAAGGCGTATTTGGTTCTGAACTGCCCGGAGCGCTCCTGTCTGGCAACACACTACTTGAGTCCACGCCCGTGCCAGCCAACATTCTCGCTTCCTCTGACTGAAATTTCCCGTTTCGGTCCGCCTTCGATTCCATTCCTATTACGGCACAACGTCCGAACCCGTGAAGCCCAAGCCGCCTCGGCCCACTGGTATACTTCGAGGTTAGGGAATGCCGCTGCGCCCGGGCTTCCACGCGGCAGCGCCAGAAGCCGAAGATCTCCAGGCCGGGCGCAGGGAGCATCATTGGGTACTCGACTCGGCACCATCACATCTCCGTCCGACATCAAGCAGCTCTCTATCGCCGAGCTCGAGTCGCTCGCGCAGGAGATCCGCGACCGGCTCATCGTCTCCCTTGCCCGCACCGGCGGGCATCTCGGCCCCAACCTCGGCGTCGTTGAGCTCACCTTGGCTATGCATTACGTTTTTTCGACTCCAGAAGACAAGTTCGTCTTTGATGTGTCGCACCAAGCCTACGTCCACAAACTCCTCACTGGTCGGGAAGATCGGTTCGATACGATCCGGCAGCCGGGCGGCCTTAACGGCTTTATGCTCCGCTCTGAGAGCGCCCACGACAGCTATGGCGCGGGCCACGCCGGTACTGCGCTCTCTGCCGCGCTCGGCATGGCCGTTGCCCGCGACCTTGCAGGCGGCACGGAGCACGTTGTCGCGCTTGCCGGTGATGCTGCCTTTACCAACGGCGTCACCTTTGAAGCTCTCAACAACATCGCCGACCAGACCCGTCGCTTGATCGTTGTGCTCAACGACAACGAGTGGTCTATCGACCGCAACGTCGGTGCAATCGCCCGCATTCTTCACAAGATTGTCACCAACAAGAACGTGACATCGCTGCACTCGGGTGCCACCAAGCTGGTGGAGCGCATTGGCGGCCGCGCTGCCAAACAGGCCGTTCGGCGCGCCGAAGAAGCCGCCAAGGGCATGATGTTCCCCTCCTCTTTCTTTGAGGATTTCGGCCTGACTTACTACGGCCCGCTCGACGGCCACAACATCGGCCTGCTGATTGAAACCTTCGAGTTCCTGAAGCAGCAGGACCGCCCTGTCCTGCTCCACGCCATCACGCAAAAAGGCCGCGGCTTTCAGCCCGCCCTCGATGGGCAGAAGAAGTTCCACGGCCTTGGCCCCTACGACCCTGAAACCGGCCACACGCACCAGGGCGGCCAACCGACGTACTCCGAGGTCTTCGCGAACTCGTTAGTCAAACTGGCTGACAGCAACGACAA
Source organism: uncultured Acidobacteriaceae bacterium (assembly GCA_964245455.1). Lineage (GTDB taxonomy): Bacteria > Acidobacteriota > Terriglobia > Terriglobales > Acidobacteriaceae > EB88. Next base: position 2,564 of record CAXTMW010000093.1, on the reverse strand, counting down.
GATCGTCGCCATTACAGCCGCCATGCCCAACGGCACCGCGCTCGATCTTTTCCGCCCGCACCATCCCACGCGCTACTTCGACGTCGGCATCGCCGAAGAGCATGCGGTTGTCTTCGCCGCTGGCATGGCTACACGCGGCTTCCGCCCTTTCTGTGCCATCTATTCCACGTTTTTGCAGCGCGCGTTCGACCCCATTCTCCATGATGTCTGCCTGCAGAATCTCCCTGTCGTTTTCTGCATGGATCGCGGCTCACTGTCCGGCGACGACGGCGCGACCCACCATGGGCTATTCGACATCGCCTACCTGCGTCCGATCCCGAACATCATCCACATGGTACCGACCGATGAGGACGAGCTCGCCGATATGCTCCTTACCGCCTCGCTCCACCCCGGCCCTTCGGCGATCCGCTACCCGCGCGGCATCGGTCCCGGCGCCGCCCTCAAGCCCCACCCCGAGCCGATCCCCATCGGCCGCGCCAAGCTCGTCTCCACGATTGACGTTGATCAGGATCCCGAGATCGCCATCTTCGGCCTCGGCGCCCTGCTGCCCATGGCTCTTGAACTCGCCGCCCAGCTGAAAACATGGGGCTTCACCGCCGCCGTTATCAACCCGCGGTTCGCGAAGCCGCTCGACCGCGATCTGCTCAACCGCTACAGCAAGGACGCCGCTGCCGTGGTCACCTTTGAGGACCACGTACTCGCCGGCGGCTTCGGCTCCGCCGTGCTTGAAGAGCTCGCGCAGGCCGGCCTCAAAACGCCGGTGATCCGCATCGGCTGGCCCGACCGCTTCATTGAGCATGGCAAGGTCGACGAGCTGCGCGCCCGGTATGGCGTTACTGTGGACGCTGCCCTTGCTCGCCTTCAGCCCATTCTTCGCACCCTGCCGCGTAGCCACCCTCAGGCTGTTGCGGCGCGGTGACACAGCCTTTTTATCTATGTCTAGAAGCTGCGTCTTTTACCCTAATAGGCCAAGTAGCCGAGAACATTTGTGGCCTAAGTGGATCCACGAGCGAAAAGATTTCGGTCAGCTTAAAATGCGGCGCGGTCAAGCTGAAGAAGTGATCATTCCTGATCCTCAGGTAACATCCAAAAACGTATGTGGCTCCTGCAACAATGGATGGATGAGTGATCTTGAAAAAAGCTGTGTACCCACAATTGGGGGATTGCTGCACGATCTTACGATGCCACTTACCGAGACACAGCAGAAAATAGCTGCCGCATGGTCAGTAAAGACGGCGATGATTACTGACTCGACGAGAGGCCGGCGTGCTCACAAGTTTTACACCCATAGTGAATGTTTTGACCTACGTACTAAGAGCGACATTCCAGTACGAACAGTAATCTGGCTAGGTCGAATCAGCGGCATGCATCTTCTGGCTGTCGGCACCGATTTCACAATCGTAAGTTCCAGTCATGATCGGATTGGCATCGGCTCTGTAAATACCATTGTAGTAGGCCACTTAGTGATACAAGTCATTACTGCGCATATCGAGGTAGAGGGTGTAGACGTCCAAAGACTGCCGTGCAAGGAAGGTGATTGGGCGGACTCACTCGTTCAAATCTGGCCTGTTCAGAAAGGAGTCGTCCACTGGCCCCCGAAAAGTTCGTTTACAAATGGAGGGCCACAAGGAATCGCATATTTGTTGGATCGTTGGCGATTAGGAGAGGCAGCAGATCAACTTAGGCCACCCGTATCAGGGTAGCTTTTTTCACCCAGACCGTACATGATGTTCAAAATTGACCGCATTGAAGTCATCAACATTCTCTCAAGCTCTTACTAGCGCGCCTCAAGATGCACCAAACACACCCCATCCCAGGTACGCTTCCCAGCCGCCTCCGGCGCGGTCGCACTTAACCCGACAATCCCCGTCTCCTGCGGAGCCAGCCGGAACTTCCCCTGCAAATACCCGCGCACCAGCGATGCCCGCTGCCGCGACCGCACCAGCATCCGCCCGGGCGTTCCGCTGTCCGCATAACCCTCCACAATCAATGGCTCGTCATACAGGTTCTCGATCCGGCTCGCCGCCTCGTCGAGCTCACCGCGACCTTCAGCCGTCAGCGATTCGCTCCCATCCGCATTTTGCTCAAACAGCAGTGCCGCCGGCATCCACTGCCGGCTTTCCGCGACCTTGCCCAGAACCTTTCCGCTGCGGTACGGCTCGACCGGCAGTCGATCCAGGTTGAAATACCCTCGCTTCTTGAAAAACCCCCTGAAAAAGAACTCGTGCTTCAACGCGTCTGTATCCTCGGCTAAGTTCCCCGTCGCCTCCTTCGTGCTGGTCAGCGACTGCCGAAGATTCGCTCCTGCATCCTGCCCGTATTGGTCCTCCGCCAGCGCGCTGCTCAACGTTGCGTTCACCTGCCGTGAGGTCTGATCCAGCTGCTCCGTCGCGTGTTTCGTGTTGTTCAAGGAGTCGTCCACTTTCGCCACAAGCTGCCGCTGCTGCACGTCCGCAACCATCGCGTTGACCTGCTTTGTGGTCGCGTCCAGGCTTTCAGTCGCCGCCCGCGCATGCAGCACTGCCTGCCGCACATTTGCTGCCGTTTCCGGGTCTTCCAGCAGC
>CAXTMW010000092.1:10621-14457 GCA_964245455.1 uncultured Acidobacteriaceae bacterium | reverse complement strand
AACCGGATACGCGCGGCAGCGTGAAAACAAATAGCGAGACGCCGCCCGTGCGAAAAGTCACCTTGCCGCGTTACGCTGGAAACAGACCCATGGCGACCTTTGAAGAGAACGTAAAGCAGCTTGAGAACATCGTCCAGCAGCTCGAACGCGGCGATCTACCGCTTGAAGACTCTATCCGGCTGTTTGAAGAGGGCATGCAGGTTTCAGGAGCCTGCAAGAACCAGCTCGAAGCAGCCGAAGGCAAAGTACAAATGCTGATGAAGCAGCGTGACGGCTCGCTGCAACCCGGGCCCTTCCCCGCCGGCAGAGATCCGTTACCCAAGTAACCCTTCGGCCGCTAAAATGTTGAGCGATTGCTGGATTTCAGACAGCAGTTTGCCGATGAAGCAGCCATGAGAATTGCCCCGCTCGCCCGCACAATCTCGCATTCCCTGGTGCTGCTGCTCATCTCGACGATCTGCTGCATGGTTTGCCTTACGGCGACGACGGTCGGGAGTCTCCAGGCCATCTCCCAGGACCAGAAAGTACACCTGGAAAGCTTTGTGTCTGCAAAGCGGCTCACGGCCGGCTTTGAACGCGAAATCCTGAACGCCCGGATCTTCTTCATCTACTTCGTCACGATCCAGAAGCCGGAAAGTGAAGGAAAAGGGTGGGAGCGCTACGGCAACGCGCAGAAAAGGCTTGAAGATTTGGCCATCCTGGTCGGCAAGCACGAAGAACTGGCAGACTTGCGCGCACCCGTAGCCACGCTCCAGCGCGACTTGTTGAGCTACAACGAAGCGCTTACTGCGACCATAAGGATGGTGCGGGGCGGTGTGCTGAAAGGCCCGCGCTACGATGCGCAGGTTAAGGACTGGGCCGCGCGCGGAGCGGTGCTGGTAGAAGACGTCGCGACGGTCGAGTCGCTTTGCTTCAAGGCCGGCGATGCCAACACAGCTGCAACCATGGCCGCTGTAGAATCGGCGCGAACAAAGGCCTTTCTGCTTTTCGGCGTGAACATACTATTCTGCCTCCTGCTCACCCTCTTGCTTAAGCTGAGGATTGGGCGTGTTCTCAGAAGTCTCGACTTCCCGCACCTTGCCGGGCAGCGCGGTGCTGGCTCACTGCAAACTCCTTCGCCGGCCATATAGAACAGCGGTCCGTGCCGTGGAAATCGGTCGAGATGCCCGTAGCAAGTACCGGACCTGCTAACGGCTAAGCACTAGCAGGAACATGCAGCGGACCTCACCCGGAACACAGAACGCGGTCTCACCGCGGCATGCGCTTTAAAAAACCACGGCTACCCACTCGCGTTCGCTTGCTCGACGCGCTCGCGGACAAACCGCACCAGGTCCGGGCTTAACCAGCTTTTCGCCTGTACAGGGAAGCTGGGCTTTCCGTCCACCAGCCGCATCGACACGCCTTTCCACCGCGGCGCCAGCGGCCGCTCCACCGTAACCAGCGCGTCGGCACGGTCCAAGTACAACCGCGCTGAATCCTTGAAGTCGGCCGTCCCTGCATCGAGCACGCTGAGGTACAGATCGGGTCGGAGAAACTGCATCACCGAGTTCGACTCCACAATCGCATTCCGCGACGCAGCAAGCTCCTTGCGGACGCGCGGCATCGCCGTCGCGAGCATGCCGATGCGCGTCCGCACCCACAGCGAACGCTCCGCGCCGGCCCGCAGGTAGCGCCCGCTGTCCGTGGTGGCGTCCCCATCCGGCCTTTCCGCGCTCACCGCGATCGTGTGCTCGTCGGTCTGGCAGTCGCAGGGGGCACCATCGGCGGTGCAAAAGCCGTGCCCGTACTGCGTTATCTTGAACGCCGTCCAGCCGAACTCCGGCAGCGCCGCGATCAACCCGGCCATTACTGAGGTTTTGCCTATATTGCGAGAATGTCCGCCGACCACCACTACAGCCACGCTACTGCCCTTCCGGACTGGAAGCCGCGTCGTTGAAATCTGCGTCGCCGGAGGCCGTATCCCGCCGGGAAGCTGCTCCCTTCAGGCGCACCAGTCGGGCCAGCGCGGCCAGCTCTTTCAGATATTGCGTGATCGGCCGCGCCGGCGTTCCCCAAAACAACACACCCGGACCCTCCAGTCGCTTGCTTGAGGGCACCCCGCACTGTGCGCCCAGGATCACGCGACCGCCAATCGTGACGTGGTCCGCAATCCCGACCTGGCCCGCAATCACCGCTCCCTCGCCGACCCGGCTGGACCCTGAAATACCAGTCTGGGCCGCGATCACCACATGACTGCCAATATCCACGTTGTGGCCGATGTGCACCAGGTTATCCAACTTTGTCCCGCGCCCGATCCGCGTTTCCCCGAGCGCCCCGCGATCGATCGTCGTGTTGGCACCGATCTCAACGTCATCCTCAATCACGAGCCGCCCCTGCTGCGGAAACGGCACGTATTCGTTCACCTGCGCGTCCCATACGAAGCCGAAGCCGTCTGATCCGAGCACCGCTCCCGCGTGTACCACGACGCGGCTCCCCAGCTCAACCCCGGGGTAAAGCACCGCGCGCGGGTAGATGCGGCAGTCCGGCCCCAGCACACAGCCCGGCCCCAGCACCGCGCCTGCGCCAATGCGCGATCCCGCGCCGACCCGCACTCCTTCGCCGACAGCCGCGAACGGCCCAACCTCGACATCGCTCGCCAGCTCGGCCGAGTCGGCCACGCACGCCCGCTCATGGATGCCGCCCGGCCCTTGCGCGTCGCCGCGAAACAGCGCAGCCGCCCGCGCAAATGCAAGGCGCGGGTCCGCGACGAAAAGCAAAGCGAGACCATGCTCTCCTTGTGCGAGTCGCCGCGTCGTCAAAACGGCGCCTGCCTCAGTCCGGACCGCGGCTTCCAGGGAGCGGGCGTCCTGCGCAAACAGGAGGCTCGCGCGCGTCGCCGTCGGCACACCGGCAACGCCGGTGAGGATGCGTTCCCCGGCAGTTTCCGGCTCTAGTTCGGCCCCCAACGCCGCGGCAAGTTTTGAAAGCGTCCATGCGGGCTCGCTCATGCGGGGCGCTCTTCCATAGAAGCCTTGGAAGCATCAGCGCTCGTCGACACACCGCTTCGTCCATAGATGGGCGGCTCCCCGGCCGGCCGAGTCTTCCAGCGACGATGCACCCATAGCCACTGCTCGGGATACTGGTGAATCACAGCCTCGATCGCCGCGGTGCAGCGTGCGGTGTTCTCCAGTACGTCCGCCTCCTCGTCGCCGGTCTGCGTCAGGGCAAGCTCCGGCAGAAAGTGCAGCACATACTTCCCTTCGTCTTTATGCCACAGCAGAAAACCCGGCAGCACCGCCGCGCCTGTCTTGCGCGCTACCCGCGCCACACCGGACGCTGTACACGCCGGCACGCCGAAAAAGGGCACGAAAACACCCTGCGGAGGCGTCATATTGGTGTCCATCAGGATCCCAACCGAACGGCCCTCGCGCATGGCAAGCAGAAGCCCCCGCGCGAAATGATCCTTATCCAGGACCCGGTTCCCATGCAGGCAGCGCACCTCGTTGACAAAGGCGTCGACACGCGCATTATCCAGCTTGCGGGTCACCATGCTCATCGGATGCCCGGCCAGCGAATGATAGAAGCTGGAAAGCTCCCACGCGCCCAGGTGCGCGGTCACAATCAGTACGCCGCGGCTCTTCGCCGAAGCCTGCTGCCAATGCTCCAGGCCCTCGTAGCGGATGAAGCTTCGCGTCTCCTGCAGAGTGTACCGACGCATCCGGCAGAACTCGGCTAGCTGGGTGCCGAGATTGCCGAACAACTCCCGCAGCACACGCCTTCGCCAGCTTGCCGTCCGATGGGGAAAGGCAATCCGCAGATTCTGCTCACCGGTTAGCCGAAGCCGGGACAATGACAGG
>CAXTMW010000092.1:6773-10611 GCA_964245455.1 uncultured Acidobacteriaceae bacterium | reverse complement strand
GGCGCTGTCAATCCAAGCGCTTGGCCGGCAGCGCGGGCCATGCGGCGCGGCATGGCCCCGAGCACGCCGACCAGCGCCCGTACACCCCAGTATTCAAGCGACTCCCGCAGACAAGCGCCTTCCCGTTCCCTGATGTCTCTCAGTGTACGGTCACACGCAGGAAAGGCCGGCTTGCGCCGGCCTTTCCTAGAGGTTGAATGCAAGTTTCATCAGGAGAAACGGGAGTCATCCTAAGCGCGAAAAGCAGATCCTTTGTCGCTTCGCTCCTCAGGACGACCCCTTTTCGAGCGTGAAGTGAACGCGGGTGAACCCCGCATACACCTATCCAGGAATCTGCCCCCTACGAGGTTTGCGAGGTGCGAAAATACTTCGCGACCGTGGTCAGAAACGGCTTGGCGTCATCGGTCGGCAGCACGTTGCCCTTCAGGATTTCCTCAAAGCTGTGCGGCTGACCGTAGAACGCCGTCGTGTCCTCGGTGTTTTCCGTGACCGCGACACCATTCAGGTCGATCCCGGCAAACAGGCCCTTGGCCCGCGACCAGGTCAGCAGCTCCGACTGCAGCTTCCAGTTGGTGGCCGCCTGCGTGTCGCGGCCGACCGGCCCCGCCGCCGCTGAAGCATCGCCGCCGATCTTGAACTTGCTCTTGAGCAGGTCCTGGAAGCCCTTCTGGTTGACCGCGACCAGCACCAAATCCGTGCCCTGCCCGCCGATCTGGAAGCCGAACGAGCCGCCTGTCATCTTGATGAACACCGGGGCGCTCCAGCCGTGGCCGGTGCGGCAGGTCACTACACCCTGCCCGTACTCGGCACCTATCAGGAAAGCACCCTTGATCAGCCCGGGCACCACGCCGACGCAGGTCGCGTCCTTCAGGATGGAGTCCGGAATCGCCTTGTCGGGTACTGCCATGATCTCGTTGAGCGTACTGGTCGCGGCGGTCAGGCGCTTGTCCATCGAATCTTTGTCACTTGCGGCCAGCGCCGGAAGGCTCATGCCTGCGATACACAGAACTGCGAGCAGCTTTTTCATTGTTGTTTCTCCCTGGTTTCGTCACACAGGCCCTTGTGGGCCTTCGGGCAGGCCGCTGTTGGCGAGCCTGCTGCAAGTGCTTTCGTCACACTAAGATGCAGGTTCTTCGGTAGGAGTCGTCTGCGTGGTCGGCAATGGAGAGCGGGTGCAGTACCTGCCTGCTAACCGCGGCAAGATCAGAGGTCGGCGATGAGATCTCTGCCCAAGGAACGCTCGACCCGAGCGCGGAGCAAAAAAGAGGGGCTGGTTTCCCAGCCCCGTTCCCCAGATCTGCGTGTTACTGGTTACTTTTTATCGCGGACGGCACTGGATTGCAAGTTACTTTCGTGTATTTTCTAAAAACTTCCGACATTTCTCAGCTCTGCTCACAGTTTTGGCAGCACAATCCCCTGCTGCCCCTGGTATTTGCCGCGCCGATCGGCGTAGCTGATCTCACAGACCTCGTCGGACTGGAAGAAGAGGATCTGGCAGAGTCCCTCATTCGCATAGACTTTTGCGGGCAACGGCGTGGTGTTTGAGATTTCCAGGGTCACAAAACCTTCCCATTCCGGCTCAAACGGCGTTACGTTGACGATGATGCCACATCGCGCGTAGGTCGACTTGCCGACGCAGATCGTCAACACATCCCGAGGAATGCGGAAATACTCAATCGAGCGCGCCAGCGCGAACGAGTTCGGCGGGATAATGACCGAGTCTGCTCGGACTGTGACGAACGAGCGCTCATCGAAGTTTTTCGGATCAATCACCGCGCTGTTCACGTTGGTGAAGATCTTGAACTCGTCAGCGACCCGCAGATCGTAGCCGTAGGAGGACAGCCCGTAGGAGATCACGCCCTCTTTAACCTGCTTCTCGCTGAATGGAGAAATCATGCCGCGCTCAGCAGCCTGGGCGCGGATCCAGCGATCACTCTTGATGGACATGGGAACACCGGAAGGCGGAGCGAAACTTCTGATTGAGATACATCGCGTCGAATCTGCATCTTACGGGAGCAAAAGCACATCTGCAATGCCGAGCCCCCTCCGAGGCAGGACGTCGAGCATGATCAAGCAGGACATTATTCAGCAGGTCATCGAGCGTACCGGTCTGCCTCGCGTCAAAGCCGAGGCAGCGGTCGACACGATCTTTGAAAGTCTCAAGCGAGCGCTTGCCGCGGGGGAACGTATCGAGCTGCGCGGCTTCGGCGTCTTTAATGTCCGGCCTCGTAAAACAGGGATTGGGCGCAATCCGCGCACCGGCACCGAGGTGACCATCACGCCAGGTCGAGCCGTCCGCTTCAAACCCGGCAAGGAACTGCACCTGCTCGACTGATGCCTCTTTCGGCCCACGCCGGATTCAGCTCACATCAGGCTGACGGCGTCTACATCCACAATCAGGTTGCGACGCGGAACGCCCGTCTCGTCCGCGAAGGCGAGTAAGCCCCGCAGCGCCCGGTGCAACGCGGCCCGCGTTTCCCCCTTGACGACCAGGTGGAACCGGTAGATCCGTTTTACCTTGGAAAGCGGTGCCGAAGCCGGCCCCAGCATGCGCACTCCTGCGGGCGTCGCCATCCGGAACCAGCCGCCCAGGCGCGCCGCCCAGTCTGCCGCTTCTTCCAGGCGGTGGCTTTGCACCACCAGGTTAGCCAGCACCGCAAAGGGCGGGTAATGCATGTAGCGGCGCAGTTTCAGCTCGCGGTCCACGAACCCCTGGTAATCATGCTGCGCCGCGCAGCTGATCGCATAATGCTCGCCATGGTAGGTCTGCACGATCACCTTGCCGGGGAGGCTGCCTCGCCCCGCGCGGCCCGAAACCTGGGTCAGCAGCTGAAACACGCGCTCGGCGGCGCGGAAATCCGGCAAACCGAGCGCGTGATCACAGCCGACGACCCCAACCAGCGTCACCCCGTGAATGTCGTGCCCTTTGGCAATCATCTGCGTGCCGACCAGCAGGTTGATTTCGCCCGAGTGGAGCCGCCCCAGTAGACGCTCCATATCGAAGCGCCCGCGCACCGTATCGCGATCCATGCGCCCGATGCGCGCGCCGGGAAAGATCTCCCGCAGCCGCTCCTCCCCTTGCTGCGAACCCGCGCCCAGGTAGTACAAGTGTTCGGAGTCGCAGTGCGGGCAGCGCTCCGGCACGCGTGTGCGATAGCCGCAATAGTGGCACTGCAGCCGGTCGCGCGTGCTGGCGTGCTCCTCTTCTCCTGCCTGCGTGATAGGCCCACCGGCTTTGTGCAGCGTCAGGGCGATGGCGCAGTTCTCGCACTGCAGCTTTTCGCCGCAGGCCCGGCACATAGCCACGAAGGAGTAGCCTCGCCTGTTGAGCAGGATGATGGCCTGCTCGCCCCGGTCAAGCGCACCCTGGGTCTCCTCAATCAGGGCGCGGGCGAAAATCTGCTCCTGGCCGGTCTGGCGGAACTCTTCCCGCATGTCCAGCAGCTCCACCGCAGGCAGCGGGCGATTGCCGACGCGCTCCCGCATCGTGAGCAGCCCGTACCGCCCGCGGCCGGCGTTCTGCCAACTTTCGAGCGAGGGCGGCGCCGAGCCCAGCACGACCGTCGCCCCAAGCAGCTTCGCACGCATCACCGCCACGTCGCGCGCGTGGTACCGCGGCATCTCCTCCTGCTTGTAGCTGCCGTCGTGCTCCTCGTCGACGATCAGCAGGCCCAGCGACGCCACCGGCGCAAAGACAGCCGAGCGCGTGCCGACCACGATCCGCGCGTTTCCGCGCCGAATGCGGTGCCACTGCTCGGCACGCTCTTCGGCGGTCAGCTGCGAGTGCAGCAGCGCTACCTCGGGCCCAAACGCCGCGTGCATCTGCCCGGCCATCGCC
>CAXTMW010000092.1:1199-6763 GCA_964245455.1 uncultured Acidobacteriaceae bacterium | reverse complement strand
CCGGCGTCAGGCCGATCTCCGGCACCAGCAGCAGCGCGCCGCGGCCGGCGGCGAGCGCCCGCTGCATGGCTTCGAGGTACACCGCCGTCTTCCCGGAGCCGGTGACCCCGTGCAGCAGCAGCGGCTCGAATCTTTTCTCCGGAGTCCGTCCAGCGGCTCGCTCCATCCGCAGCGTGATCGCGGCAAGCGCTTCGGTCTGCACCTCGTTCAGGCGATGGTTGTGTGCGCCCGACAGTCCCACGCCCGCAACGTGAAACGCGAGCGATCGCTCCTCCACCCGCACCAGCCCCCGGCGCACCAGCGTTCCCAAGGTGGACGGGGCAGCCGGCCCACCCTCGCCTGCGGCCAGCAGCGCGCGCAGCTCGGATGCGGGCAGCGCCCCGCCGGCTCCGGCCAGCTCGGCCAGCAGGCGCTGCTGGTTGGTGTTGAGCTTGGGGAGGCGCGCCCCGGCTGCAGGAGCCACTTGCACCGCCTCCGCAAGCACTGCCCAGCGCTCCGTGCGCGCCGCGTCCCGCGGCTCGGCTTCGGTTTCGCGCAGCAGCCACTTTTTGCGGACCATGCCGTCCAGCAGCTCGCGCGTGGCGCCGGTCGCGGTACGCAGCGGGCCTGTCCGCGCGGGGTCGCCGCTTTCCAGGTAGTTCAGCACGCTGTACTCGGTATCCTGCTCGGCCGGCGAGCGCCGGGACCGCCGGGAGGACCCCTGCGCCGCGCCCGCGTACAGTGCGGCTCGCCCCGCGTCCGCGATGCGCAGCAGCACCCGTCGGCGCACCTCCGCCACCAGCGGCAGCATCGTCCGCAGCACCTCGCCCAGCGGGCACATGTAGTACTCGGCGATCCACCGAGCCAGCTCCATCAGGTCCGCGGCGACCACCGGCTCGCTGTCCAGCACGGCCAGCACGGGCTTAGCCTCGACCGGCGGCGGGTCGTCATGCACCCGCACCACCACGCCCGCCATCTTTTCATTGCGAAACGGCACGAGGACGCGGGTCCCCACCAGGGCTGGAGCGGCCTCCGGACAGCAATACGTCCACACACGGTCTAGCGGCACGGGAAGAGCAACATCGCAATACAGAGGCACCAGCAAAGGCTAACAGGTGCGTCCGGGATGGAGGCCGGAGGCAGCGAACGGCCCCCAGCCCCGGCCCCAGGAGCCGCTTACTTCACGTTCGCCAGCGCCGTAAAGATGTTGCCCATGTCCAGCACACCCCAGCCGGTGACCGGGTCCCAGCCGGGCGCCATGGCCAGCGAGGAGTCCGCCGAAAAGGTGTACAGGGCCACGTTGCCGTTGCCCAGCAGCTCCATCGCCGTCTGGTATGGCGTACCCGTCTGCGACTGCGACAAGGAGTCCGCGGTAAAGCTCGTCGTGCCCGCGCTCGTGGTAATTGAGCCGGTCACCAAGGCAGCCTCAGGCGGCGCCACCATGTCGTCCACCGCCTGCGTGCCAGAGCCCTGCGCGATATACGGTGCGGCCTGCCCCAGCGCAAAGCCGAAGCGCTGGGTCAGCAGCGCCCACTCGCCGGAAAAAATCGGCGTGGCCAGGCTGGTCCCGCCGACCAGCTCGATGTAGGTCGTCCCATTCTGGGTAAAAACGATCTCGGCACCGGTCATCGGATCGGCCAGCGCTGAAACGTCGGGCAGCTTGCGCCCGGTTCCGCCCAGGCTCGCCTCATAGCTCGGCAGCGGGAAAAATTGGCTGGTACCGCCGCCCGAGCCGCTTTGGAAACCCTGAAACAGCGGCGGGTCGAAGACGCTGCCATTAGCCGCAAGCACTGCGGCATTGTCGCCCCAGCCGCTCTGCACTACGTCTACGCCGTTGAACGGCGAAACCGCCAGGCTGGTGCCGCCGACGGCGGTCGCGTAGGGCGAGCTTGCCGGCAGGCTTACGTCAGTTTGCCCGTTTTCCATGCTTGCGTAATCGCCGCTGTCACCCGTGGCAAAGTTGGCGGAGATACCCTCAGCCGCGGCCATCTCGAGTATCTGGTTCCACACGGCGGCCGACTGCGCCGTCTCGCTTAGTTCGCTTGCACCGTAGCTGTTCGAGATGATTGAGGCAAGCTTGTTCTCGACGATGGAGAGTACGGCGGTTTGCAGATCGTCGTCGTTGAGCGTCGGTGTGGTCACCAGCAGGATGTTCGCTTTCGGCGCGATGGCGTGCGCCCACTCCACGTCCAGCGTGGTTTCCAGTGCCGCCGTAGCGTCGCCGGCAGTGAAGGGCGTCGTTTGCACTACGTTGAAGCTGCCCGGAGCCGGCAGATTGTAGAGGGTGTCGAAGTCCTGGAGGTCGCTCTGGAGGGTCGGCGAGCCGTAGCCGTCCACGATCGCGATGGTGACCCCCTGGCCCTGGTAGCCCTGCCCATAGGCCGTATTCAGCCGGTACAGCTTGTAGATGTCCTGCGGCGCATAGCCGCACGGCGCCATCGTGCCCGAGGCGGTATTCGCGACCGGCGCGCCATAGATGAGGCCTTTATAAGAAGCGGTCACGGCGCCGGGCATGTTCGGCGTGCCCAGCTGCACGGTCTGCGGCTGGTAAAAGCACTGCGCGGAGAAAGCCGCGCCCTGCGGCTTTTGGACGCCCGCCAGCGGCACAGCCGTGCTCGGCTTGCCGGTGAGCGGATTCATGCGGCGCCGTACAAATGGCTCCATCGCCGGGCCGGCGACACCGGTCACCCCGCGCAGCAGCGGCGCTGCCTCATTCGCCAGAGTCGGCTCGCTCATCAGCGCGTTCACCACCGTTCCGTCGTGCAGGCGGTAGCGGTTCACAACCGTGTGGAAAGCGGCTTCAAAGTCGGAGGTCTGCCCGGCAAACTTGATGGAGTAGTTCTTCGCGTCAACCTTGACGGCGGCAAGGCGGTGCGAAGCCAGCTCCTTGGTCACCGCCGCGATCTCGGCGGCTGTCGGAGCAAACCGACCCAGCTCTTCCGGACTGAGAAATTTGTGAAACGTCGGCGAGCCGGGCGTGTACATCGCTTCCACAGCCGCGTCGAGCGCGGCCCGGTCGTGCAGCGGCAGCCACACCGTGCCGCTGACCGGCGCGCTCGGGCGCTGCTGCCCGAGATTGGCTGCGTCCCGCGCGAACAGCCGTGCGGTTTGTGACCAGGCTGTTTGGGTTGTGCACGCCGCCAACACCAGTGCAGCGGCAAACGAGTAAAGGCTCGCGTGGGAATGTCTGGGCAAGACTTGCATGGAACCTCTCTATAAGCGTCTGGTCTATAACCGTCTGGATGGAACGCAGGGATTGGTGTTGGGGAAGTACGTTGGAGGCGTGCGCCGAGGCGCAGGATGGAGCAGCAGCGGTTCAGACGCCTGTCTCTCAAAGCGATACTTTCGTCACTTTCGCGCGATGGGAGAGGTATAGCACAGGGTCGGGCAGCTTCTCATGTATTTTCCCCGCACCGGCAAGGGTGCGAGTCGCCCGCTGAAACAAGGTTGCGGCCCGTCAGGCTTCGCCCGCTGCCAGCTCCCGCATGGCAATCTGCAGGTCTGCCCAGGCTTCCTTTTTCTGGCGGGGGTCGCGCAGCAAAAACGCGGGATGGTACGTCACGATCAGCTTGGCACCCAACACCGGATGCACACGCCCGCGTAACGCGCTCAATGGGCTTTTTGCCGCCAGCAGGTAGGTTGCCGCTGTGGAGCCGAGCGCCACAATCACCTCCGGCCGTACCACACCAATTTGCTCAAACAGAAACGGTGTACACGTATTCGCCTCGATCGGCTCGGGCACGCGATTGCCCGGCGGCCGGCACTTAACGATGTTCGCGATGTACACCCGCTCACGCGCCAGGCCCATTGCCGTGATCATGTTGTTGAGCAGCTGGCCGGCCTTGCCCACAAACGGCAGGCCCTGCAGGTCTTCTTCAGCGCCGGGGGCTTCGCCTACAAACAGCAGCCGGGCATGGGGGTCTCCATCCCCGAAAACGATAGTCTGCCGTCCTCCCAACGCGAGAGGGCACCGCGTGCAGTCGCCGATCTCCTCGCGAATGGCAAGCAACGCTCCCGGACGCTCGGCGGCGGGCAGCAGCGTGCCGGGCAGGGTCAGCGGGACCGGCGCAGGTTGCACACGTTTGCGGGCGGCGATCTCAGCATCCTCCGTAGTTTGGTCCTGTTGGCTGTCAAGCGGGATCTCGGCCGGCATTGGTGCCGGCGCGGGTTCAAGCGCTTCCGCTGTCACGTCGATCTTTATGGGAGCATGATGCGCCGGAGCAAGCTTCTCCGGGCTGGCGTTCTCCGGCACCCCCCGGCGATATAGGTCGTACACCCCAAGCTCACGCAGGAAGCCAAGGTGCGCGCGAAGCGCTGCCGCCGCCTCGGGTGAAAGCGCCATCGGCTACCGGCCGACCGGCGCGCTCGATCCGGTTTCCGTCATCATGCTTTGCGGCCGACGCAGCCCGAGCACCTCAGCCAGGATACGGTCGGCCAGCGCACGCTTCGACATCTCGGGCAGATCGATGGCCGTCGTGCTGGTCAGAAACGTGGCCGCATTATTGTCGGCGTCGAAACCGAGCCCTTCCCGCGACACATCGTTCACCACAATCGCGTCCACGCCCTTGCGCTCGAGCTTGGCGCGCCCGCTCGCGAGGGCGTTTTCTGTCTCGGCCGCGAACCCGACCACCAGCGTGCCCGGCACCCGCGTATGCACGATTTCGCTCAGCAGGTCCTCTGTGGGCTCGAGCTCGAGCGTCAGCGGGCCGGAGCGGCGCAGCTTTTGCTCGGCCACCGCACGGGGCCGATAATCGGCGACTGCGGCAGACATGATCACAATGGACGCTTCCGGCAGCCGCTCGGCGATGCGCCGGCGCATCTGCTCCGCCGTCGTTACAGGCACAAACTCGCAACCGGCAGGGGGCCGCAGCGCGGTCGGCGCGGACAGAAGGATCACCCGTGCGCCGCGCCGGCGGGCCGACTCGGCCAGCGCATAGCCCATCTTGCCGCCGGATCGATTGCCGAGAAACCGCACCGGATCGATGGACTCGCGCGTGCCGCCGGCTGTAATCAGCACGGTTTCGCCCGCAAGGTCTTCGCTGCGATGGAGCACGCCCAGCACCGCCTCCACAATCACCGCGGTCGCGGCAAGCCGGCCGCTGCCTTCCATGCCGCAGGCCAGCGCACCGTTTTCGGGGGCCACCAGGGTTGCGCCGCGCTCCACCAGCAGCGCGGCATTGCTTTGCGTCGCCGGGTGTTCCCACATGCGCACGTTCATCGCCGGGGCTAGGACGACCGGCGCCAGCGTTGCCAGGTACAGCGTTGTCAGAAAATCGTCAGCCCGGCCCTGCGCCAGCCGCGCCAGCGTGTCGGCGGAGGCAGGCGCGATCACCAGCGCATCGGTGGCCTGCGCAAGCTCAATGTGCTCCATCGCGGGGGTCAGGCCCGCGGCTTCATCGGCCGCCTGCTCGCTCCACAGGCTGGTGATGACGCGGTGACCGGACAGCGCCGCAAAGGTCAGCGGCTGCACAAAACGCTGCGCGCCCTCAGTCATCACGACTTGCACGTCGAGCGCCTTTGCCTGCAGCGCGCGCACCAGTTCCGCTGCCTTGTACGCCGCGATACCGCCGGTGACACCCAGGGTG
>CAXTMW010000092.1:0-1189 GCA_964245455.1 uncultured Acidobacteriaceae bacterium | reverse complement strand
TTCATTCGCCGCCGCCTCCCGCTCTGCCATGATTGTATCGGCGGCGAGCTCAAAGAGGGTGGAGGACGGTCGGCAGCTCTGGAAAACAGGGCCCGTCAGGCTAGGCGAAGCGAGGGATCTCCGGCGCGTCGAAGCCCGGCTTGATCACCGGCGTTTCATGCCGGATGTGCTGCACCAGGCCGGCGCGGATCTCGTGCTGCGCGATCTTGGACGCCTTGGAAGACGAGGTGAGCAGCAGCGGACTGGAGCCGTTCTGCAGCTGCCGCGCGCGCCGCGCCGCCACAATCACATAGCGAAAGTTGCTGTCGAACTCGTGCTCAAGCTTCATGAACTGCCTCCTCGAAGATGCTGTGCTTGCCCTATCCCTGGGTCGCCTCCGAAGCCGCATCGGAAGACCCAGGCAGCCCGAACGCCTGCAACACGTGGGCCAGCCGCAACCGCATTCCTGCCTGCCGGCAGCCTGCCGCCAGACCCTCCAGCCGTTCGAGATCTGCCGGCGGTGTTGACGAATGGCCTGCCCGGCGGAACCGTTCTACCGCCACAATAGCCGAAAGCTCCTCCACCGCGATATCCAAAACATCATTTAGGAGCACGTAGCCGTAGCGATAGTAATTGCCGATCTCGCCGCGTGCCTTGCTCAGCCGTCGCGCGATCACGTCCGCGTCCAGGCTGCCCTCGGCCCGGCTGCGATTTCTGAGCCGCGCTTCCAGCGTTTCCGGGTTCGGCGGCAGCACAAAGATGCTGACCGCTTCCGCCATGCGGGTGCGCACCTGTTCGGCCCCCTGCACGTCGATGTCGAGCAGCAGGTCCTTCCCATGCGCGGTCGCATCTCGGAGCGAGCGCCGCGCCGTGCCATAGTAGTTCCCAAATACGTCGGCGTACTCCAGAAACTCGTCCCGCGCGATCATCGCCTCAAACTCCGGCACGGAGGTGAAGTGGTATTCGCGGCCCGACTCTTCCGAGCCTCGCGGCGCGCGCGTCGTGTACGACACTGAAAACTCCAGGTCGGCCACAAGCGACCGGATCTGCGCCACCAGGGTCGATTTGCCCGAGCCCGAAGGCGCCGAAATGATGAACAAAATACCGGCCACTCGTCTCCTTCTATCTGCCTATACAGTTGCTGCTCGCCCAACCGGGGTCATCCTGAGCGCAGGCGGGGTCCCCGGCGAGCTTGCTCGCTGGGGTGCAA
>CAXTMW010000091.1:13695-14642 GCA_964245455.1 uncultured Acidobacteriaceae bacterium | reverse complement strand
GTTGACTACCGCGAGCGTGAGCCGGGGAAAGCGCCCGAGCAGCGCGGGCGCTGCTTGGAGAATCAGCTCGGCATTCTTGCGGAAGTGAAGGCCGCCCGGGACCAGCACGAACGCCTGCCCGGCTTCGTTCTGGGCTTCGTTCCGAGCCTGGTCACCCAGCCGCTGCTCGCGAAGGTAGGCCACACCCTCGGCCTCGACGGGCGCGAAAAACAGCGGTGACGCCGCGTTCGGCACCACGCGCAGCCGATCGCGGAGGTCGGGAAAAAAGTGCGCGAGGCGATCGGCCGAAAACTGCGAGACCGTGTGGAACATATCGGCTTTGCGGCTTAGCCTGCCGTACAGGAAGCGCCACTTAAGCTGCTGCTTGCGAAAGGCGAAATCGCGCGGGTGCGCCCCGGCTTCAAAGTAGGCCGCGTCGTGAAGCGTGACCGCGAGCCGGGCGCGCCGGGTCGGCACGTAAGACTCGGCTGTGCAGAAGACCACCTGCGCCTCGGGCCAGAAGCGCTCGGCCGCCGGGCTGCCGAGCGCGAGCCACCGGGCCTGCTGGCGGGAGGTGTCGGCCTGGAAGCTTGTGTAGCGAAAGCGGTCCCCTGGCGCGCCCACCAGCGGTACTACCCGCGCCTGGTCCCGGGCGTCGGCCAGGATGCGGAGGTTGATCTCCGGGCGCAGCGCCAGGTGCTCGACCAGCTGCCGCGCGACGCGGCCTGCCCCGGTGGAGCGATGGATGTTGCGCAGGTGGACGTAGGCCAGCAGCCGCACGGTGGCGGTCTGCGCCGGGGCGAGGGGGGAGGGTCGTTGGGAACCCAGGCCGGCGAGAATGGGAGTCGCTGTCATACGCGCCTCTCGATCCGGCTTGCGGAGCTGCTGTCGAAGCGGCTGCCAAGCCTGCTTCCAAGAACCGGCAAACGTCCGAGCAGCTCGCGGGCAACCGCCGGGCTGGGCAGCCA
>CAXTMW010000091.1:2071-13685 GCA_964245455.1 uncultured Acidobacteriaceae bacterium | reverse complement strand
GCCCCAGCGACGCCAGTGCAGCGGCAGCGGCCAGCAGCAGCGCGACCATTCCGGCTGAGATCAGAAAGGCGAGCCCGGGCCGCGCGGCCCGCATGCAGGCCAGTGCGGCAAGTGTGCATGCTGAGCCGGTCCCGAGCGCAAAGACCTGCACCGTGCCGGGAGGGACCGCGCCCCGGCGGCCGAGCGAGCGGAGGACGAGCACGGCCGACAGCAGGTGGCCGAGGAGGTAGATGGCCATTGCCTTGGCGGCGACGCTCGCGCCGGGGTGGCCGAGCAGCAGGGCCGCTCCGGCGGCGGCGACGGAGATCGCCCAGACTGTATTAATGAGGCCTGTGGTGCGAATCGAGACGATGGAAAGCCGGGCCGCTGCCGGGGCGTTGCCCATGTGCACCACCGCGATGGCAAGCCCGAGCGCGGCAGGCGCGGCAGCGGCCTGATACGCGCCGCCGTACATCGCCCCGAGCGCCCACGGCACCAGCACAATGCCGAACGAGGACAGCAGCAGCGAGGAGCCGGTCGCGAGGTAGGTACACAGCGCCATCACCTGGTCCGGGGTGTGCGGCACACCGTGTTCGCGGGCGGTTTCGCGCGCCATCAGGCTGTAGCTGGTTTCGGTCAGCAGGCTCGGGGCGAGGCCGACAATGTTGCGCAGCTGATTGGCGACCGCGAAGAAGCTCATGGCCACCAGCGTCGTGTCGCCCCGGGCAATCAGCGTGGTGAGCCACCAGCCGGCCAGGTTGAGCCCAACCAGCCCCGCGAGCTGCACCGCGCCGAAGCTCCAGATTTCGCGCAGCATGGAGCTTAGCTGGATCGGCGGGTGTGCCGGCGGCTGGACTGCGGTCGAGCCGACTGCCGGAGCAAACAGCCCGAGCGGGCGAGCCAGCGCCAGGCACACCAGCACAGCGGCAGTGGTGACGGCCCCCTGCGCGAGTATCATGCGCGCGGGACTGTGGTGCGCGGCCGCAACGGGCAGCAGCGCGGCCATGCCCACGCCCACCAGCACAGACAGCAGCAGCACGGCCGCAAGCCGCCGCTGCCCCACAAAAAAGCCGCGCGCGCACTCGAGCAGCACAATCCCCGCGGCCGACAAGGCCGCCATCCGCAGCAGCGGGGTCAGCGCAGCCTTGCCCGCCAGGTGCGCGAGCGGCCCGGCGAGCAGCCACAAAGCCAGCGCCGCGAGCGCGGCCGAAAGCACGGACACCAGCGTCAGCGCGCGCGCAAGCACCGGGTAGCCGGCGCTTGCGTAGGGGTACTTGCCGGAAAACCGAGCGGCGGTCGCCCCGATGCCCCCGCCCGCGTAGGCCGAAATCTGGCTGGCATTGGTAAAGGCGAGCGAGTAGGCGCCGAAGGTAGCCGCCCCGCCGAAGCGCGCGGCCAGCAGGTTGGCCGCAAAACCCAGTCCGCGCTCCACCAGCACCCCCGCGCCGAGCGCGGAGGTGCCGCCGGCCAACTGCCGGGCTATCTCGCGCGGCACCGGTCGCGGGCCTTCGGCAGCCGGGAGCCTCGGCGAAAAGGGAACCGCCGCCGGCAGACCAGCCGGTTCAGCGGACGCGGTTTCGGCGAGTTCGGGGACGCGCTCCGGAATGGACGTCGCGCTCATACGCCGGCCGGGGTCTCCCGATGTGTGTCTTGCTGTGCTTCCGGGAGCGACTCGGCTGCCTGCTGGTAGCGATAGTACGAGTCGTAGTAGTTCGCCCGGCCTTCGCGCGAAGGCTGAAAGCCGTTCAGGATGGTGCCGAGCACGCGTACGCGGTCGTGGAGGAACAGGTCGCGCGCGGACGACGCCTGCTCAACGTTGGTGACGCCTGCGCGCACCACCAGGATGACCCCATCGGCGTGGTCGGCAAAGATGCGCGCGTCGGCCATGTGGAGCATCGGCGGCGTATCGATCAGTACCAGGTCAAACTCGCGGCCGAGCCGTGCGAGCAGCGCCGAGGCCCGCGGCGAATGCAGCAGCTCCGTTACCTCTTCCGAGCCCGAACCGGAGGTGACCACCGAAAGATTCGGGATCGCGGTCGCGCGGCAGAACTGCTCGAGCGGTGCGCTGGCCCCATCCATCTCGCCGCGCAGCAGGTTGCGCAGCCCGACCGCGTTGTCCACCCCGAGCGCCTTGTGGAGGCCGGGCTTGCGGAGATCGCCGTCGATCAGCACGACCCGGCGCTGCGACTGCGAAAGCGCAACCCCCAGGTTGGACACGACGGTGGTTTTGCCTTCGCCCGAGCTGGCGCTCGAGATGACGTAGGTCTTGGCCTCCCCGCTGAGGCGGCCCGCGAGCAGAATCGAAAAGGTCGCGCTCCGGTAGGCCTCGGCTACCAACGAAGACCCGTCATTCCAGATACTGATGCCGATCGAGGTTGTGAGCACGGCCTGCGCGGCGGAGCCGCCTCCCAGCAACGGGGTGACCTCCAGCAGGCTCGGTCGGCGGGGCGGCCCCGCAGGCAGCCAGCGCCGGCGCGCGGCCGGCTGGAGACGGCGCCGTTCGCGCACATTCGGGATTACGCCGAGCTCCTGGAGGTGCAGCAGGCGGCTGAGCTCGCCGGGGAAGTGGATGATGCCCGAGGTGCGCTCCTTGTAGAAGGCGAGGCCGACGCCGAACAGCGAGCCCAGCAGGGCGCCGACCGCGACAGCGCTCGATCGGCGCGGGGCGACCGGAATCTTCGGCGCCTTGGCCGCGTCCACGACGCGGATGGTAGACACCTGCATGGCGGACGCAAAGCCGGCTTCCTTGGCCCTCTGGAGCAGCGTCTGGTACAGCTGCTGCTCCGAGTCAAATTCGCGCCGCAGCAGGGCGACCTTATTGGTTTTGTCGAGCTCGGCCGAGGTGTTGCCTTCCTGCACCTGGTAGGTGGTCGCCAGCAGATCCTCGCGATGCTTGGCCCCGTCGAACTCGTCTTTAAGCCGGCTCACGATGGTGGTGCGCTCCTGCCCCATCTGCGCCTGCACCTCCGCAATCTGCGAGCGCAGGTGGATCACCTTCGGGTTTTCCTCGGTCAGGGGCGGCACCAGCTCGGCGACCTTGCCGCGGAGCTCGGCCAGCCGCTGCTGGTCCCCCCGGTAGTTGGGGCTGTCAATGACGCTTGGCAGCGATTCGACCGGCGCGGTGCGGCTTACCTCATACTGCGCCTGCTTTTCCATGCGGTCGGCTTCGGCCCGGACCAGCTCTTCCTGCACCTGGCGCAGGCGGGCTTCGGAGACTGTGTCGTTTTGCTGGCTCAGCACCAGGCCGTTGCCGCCGGTTGCGTCTTCGAGCTTCCGTTCCGACTGCTCCACCTGCACGCGCACGTCGGCCACTTGGCGGGTCAGCCATTCACTTGTTTTTGTCGCCTCGGCCCCGCGCGTGGCGTAGTCCTCCTCGCGAAAGGTGCTGGTCAGCGTGTTGCAGAAGCGGGCGGAAAAGTCGGCATTCCAGCTGTCGCAGCTGATCTCGACCAAACGGGTCAGGCCGAGCGGCTTGACCTTGACCCGCGCCGCGGCATCGTGCACCAGCGCCGCATACGGCAGCGGCGCGGTCGAGCCGAGGTGGAGCGCACGCTTGGAGCTCGACAGGAGGTCGTCGCGCCGGTAGTCCGGGTGCGGTCCGTCCAGCAGGTTCCGGACCGTGTGGTCGAGCAGCGTATCGCTCTGGAGCAGCTTGATCTGCGTCTGCACATAGGCTTCGCCCGCGCCGTCGCCGCCCTCGCCGGTGGCGGCCACCGCGCGCATGCCCATAAAGTCCGAGTTGAGGCTTTCGATGTCGAGCGAGGTGCGCGCGCGGTAGACGGGCAGCGTGCCGAGATGGAGCAGAAAGCCGAGGATCGCGCCGAGGGCCGCGAGCGCGAGGATGGCGCCGCGCCGGCGCATCAGGATGCGCAGGTACTCGGGCAGCGGATTGCCGTCGCGCGGCTCGCCGGGCCCGTTGTAGGGCGCCATCCCGGACTCATGCATTCTGGACTCGTACATCGCGGGCTCATACGTCGCGGGTGCTGCAGACTGCCCGCGTTCAAGCCGGTATTCACTTTGCATATCGATTCCCCTGAAGCTGCCGTGCTTTGCTGTGTGTGCGCCTGTGCTCGTTTTCGCCTGGCAAGTGCCTCGGTACAGCCCCGCGGCGGCTCGCTTTACCTTGCGCTACCGTGCATACACCGCGACGCCGGACGCGGTTTGCAGAATGGCTTCCACGGCGCGCCGGGCCGAGGTTTTGGCCAGGCTGTTCGGCACAAACAGGACGTCGTTCGCGTACAGGGCTACGTCCGGCGCCTTGCCGGCGAAAATTTTCTGGAGGTCCACCGGTATCTCCTGCATTTTGCTAATGTCTGCTTCGGTCGGGCGCATGATTTTGGCCGACTTGGGGGAAGCGCTTGGGCCGAAACCCTCAGAAAGTGACAGGGCCTGCAGCACCGACATGGAGCTATGCGAGGACATGGGGAAGCCGCCCGCCTTTTTTACGTCGCCGACCACGTACACCAGGTCCGCTTTCGGAATGGACACCACATCGTTCGGCTGCACCAGGATGTTTTCAGCCGGCGTTTTCGCGGCCAGAAGGTTGTCGAGCGAGAGCGTCGCGGTGGAAAAACCTTCACTCGTATCCACCTTGGCGCCGGGCAGCGGCAGGGCGCCCCACTGGGCCTGGCGCGTCAGGATGACGCGGGAGCCGGCGTCCTGGCGCAGGCCGCCGGCGAGCGAGATCACCTCAATCAGGCGCTTCGGTCCGTGGAGCTGGTGCACGCCGGGTGAGTTGACGGCGCCGATGACGGAAACCGGCCGGCTCTGGTCGTCGGTGAGGTTGACCGAAATGTGGGGGGAGCTGATATAGCGCGACAGCTTCGCGGTGAGATCGGCCTTGAGCTGGTCCACGGTCCGGCCGCTGGCCTCGACCCGGCCCGCCAGGGGCAGATCGATAAAGCCGCTCGGATCGATCCGGATCGGCTTGTCCGGAATTTCCTCCATGTCGACGACGTGGAGCAGGATCTCGTCGCCCGGCCCCAGCACATACTCGCTCGAGGCGAGCGGCGTCGCGCGCTGCGCGCCGCTCACTGTCAGGGAGCCGAATGACCAGGAGCCAAACGCAAGGGCCAGGACGAAGAGAGTTTTCCAGTTCCGCATGTGCATCCATCGCCGATTCCGACACAAAGCCGACGCCTTGAACTGACGCCTTGAACTACGGAGCAGTTAGGGCCTTGTATCTATCTCCTCAGCCCGCTTGATAAGCGACACCAGGAGAGTAAGTTATAGCCGCTTGCTGGTCGCTGATCGTCTGTGACGCGAGAAAGCGCAGATTGCTTGAAGAGGGTGCTCCACGGAGCTAGGAAGACTATAGCCTGAATAGGTCGCCTGTGTAGAAATTAACCTCTTAAATTTAGTGACTCACTCTGGTAATCGAAAAGCCTAGTAACTTTACGGTGAGTTCGTTCGTGTTACCAGCCATGCAATTGTCTTCATACTAACTACAAAGCGAGAATTGAAGTGCGGTGAAGCCCTGTCATCGCTGGATGATACGGCTGAAATATTAATGCTCCTAATGCATCCAAATACACGCGGCAAACGTAAGACTCCGCGGAAAGCAGGATGA
Source organism: uncultured Acidobacteriaceae bacterium (assembly GCA_964245455.1). Classification (GTDB taxonomy): domain Bacteria; phylum Acidobacteriota; class Terriglobia; order Terriglobales; family Acidobacteriaceae; genus EB88. The sequence goes on along the minus strand of CAXTMW010000091.1, from coordinate 8,137 downwards.
CGACAAAATGCCGCATTTGACCTTCACTGGGCAGCGCTGACCGGCCCGCAAAGGCGGGCAGAAGGCGTTCAGGATGTAAGAATTGCCTGCTTCGTTGGACGAGACACTGAAGAAGATGTCCCATGGAGGAGCTGTGCAGCTTCGGCGGTAAGCCGTATGCCGTTCTCCAGAGGTGTTCTCGCGCGCCACCCTAGGTTGTTGATCCGACTTACATCGAGCAGCTTTCTCGGGGTGCCGTCCGGCTTCGAGATATCGAACTGCAGGGAGCCCGCATAGCCCAGCAGCTTCGCGACAGTTTCGGCCAGGCCGCGGATCGTGATATCCGTGCCGGTGCCGATGTTGATGAGCGGCGGCTCGTTTTCGCGCAGCAGCGAGCCGTATCGTTCGTCGTCAAGTTCCAGCAGAAACACGCAGGCCTCCGCCATATCATCCGAGTAGAGCAGCTCGCGCCGCGGCTCTCCCGTGCCCCACACCGTAACTTGGGAAGCACCGCTTCGGACTGCGTCTGAAAACTTGCGCAGCAGGGCCGGCAGCACGTGCGAGGTTTCGGGGTCGAAGTTATCATTGGGGCCGTAAAGATTGGTCGGCATGGCGGCCAGATAGCGCGTGCCGTACTGCCGGTTGTACGCCCAGCACATCTCGACGCCTGCGATTTTCGCAAGGGCATAGGGTCTGTTGGTCGCCTCGAGCGCGCCGGTCAGCAGATACTCCTCACGAATCGGCTGCGGGCACAGCTTGGGGTAAATACAGCTGGAGCCGAGAAACAGAAGCCGGTCCACCCCCGCCCGGCGGCTTGCTTCGATGACGTTGTTCTGGATGAGAAGATTGGTGCGAAGAAACTCCGCCGGATAGGTTTGGTTGGCAAGGATGCCGCCGACCCGGGCCGCGGCAAGTACGACAAACTCGGGCTGCTCCTCGGCGAAAAAGCGCTCAACCGCGGCGCTGTCTTGGAGGTCAAGCTCGACATGGGTGCGCGCAAGCACATGAGTGTAGCCGCGCCGGGCAAGCTCGCGGCAGATAGCGGACCCAACCAGGCCGCGATGGCCCGCGACATAGATTCGACTCTCCTGCTGCATGGCTCGCGCCTCCCTTTCGCTCTTGAACGTAGCTCAGCTCTCGTGTGTGTTGTAGGTCTGGTAGCCGTGCTCGCGCACCAGCGCGTCGCGTGTGGCGGCCTTGTAGTCGGCTTCGATCATCTCGCGTACCAGCTCGGGGAAGCTGGTGCGCGGCTCCCAGCCCAGCTCGCGCTTGGCCTTGGCCGGGTCGCCGAGCAGGGTTTCCACCTCGGTCGGTCGAAAGTACGCCGGGTCGACCGCCACACGCAGGCGGCCTTCCGCGTCAAAGGCTTTTTCATCAACGCCCGAGCCTTGCCAGCGCAGCGGCATGGCGAGCATCCCGGCGGCCAGGTCGATAAAGTCGCGCACCGAGTGCTGCTCTCCGGTCGCGATGACGTAATCCCTGGCTTCGGTTCCCTGCAGCATCAGCCACTGCATTTCGACGTAATCGCGCGCGTGGCCCCAGTCGCGCAGCGCGTGGAGATTGCCCATGTACATGGTTTGCTGCAGGCCGGCCTTGATGCGCGCCATGCCGCGCGTGATCTTGCGGGTCACAAACGTTTCGCCTCGGTTCGGCGACTCGTGGTTGAACAGAATGCCGTTGCAGGCGTACATGCCGTAGGCTTCGCGGTAGTTAACCACGATCCAGTAGCCGTACAGCTTCGCGACCGCGTAGGGCGAGCGCGGATAGAACGGCGTTGTTTCCGACTGCGGCACCTGCTGCACCAGCCCGTACAGCTCGGAGGTGGACGCCTGGTAGAAGCGGGTTTTTTTCTCGAGCCCGAGAATGCGGATCGCTTCGAGCATGCGCAGGACGCCGAGAGCGTCCGAATTTGCCGTGTACTCGGGCTCCTCAAACGACACCTTGACGTGACTCTGCGCGGCCAGGTTATAGATCTCGTCCGGCTGTACTTTCTCCACGATGTGGATCAGGCTCGAGGAGTCGGTCATGTCGCCGTAATGGAGAAAAAAGCACCGATTCGGCGTGTGCGGGTCCTCGTAGAGATGGTCGATGCGGCTGGTGTTGAACAGCGACGAGCGCCGCTTAATGCCGTGCACCTCATACCCTTTCGCGAGCAGAAACTCGGCCAGGTACGCTCCATCCTGCCCGGTGACCCCGCTGATTAACGCCTTCTTCATGCCGGCCTGCCTTCTAACTTCAAGTTACCTTGAGAGAGTTTTCCTGTCTGCTGTCGCGATATGGAACAGTGAACCTTCGAGAGGGAGCCAAGCATCAGTTTGCGCGCATTTCCAGGCCGGAAAACTGCCTGCAGGCCTCAAGCAGCTTCTCCTGCCGTTCCACATCGCGGGTCGCGGGCTTGGGCGCGCGCGGCTGCCGGTGGAAGAAGTAGCCGCCGGTGACGGTCGCCTGCGCGTCCTCGCCGGTAGCAAGCCACACCTGGGTGCGGTGCCCCTGGTCGAGATCATCCGAGGCGCGCGGGCCGCCCATTTTCGTCGCGACCCATCCGGGCTCAAGCGCGTTGGACAACACATCCGGCCAGTGCCGGGCCATGCCGAACGCCAGCAGCACATTGTGGAGCTTGGTGTCGGCGTAGGCCTGATTGCCGCGCCAGGGTCGACGCTCCCAGTTCAGGTCCTCCAGGCTGGCGTCGCCCCGGCGGTGCAGCTCCGAGCTGACCCAGACCAGGCGCTTCGGCCGCGTCATCAGCGCGGTCAGAATGTAGGGCGCCAGCGTGTTGACGGCGAACACGTGCGCGAGGCCGTCCTCGGTCACGATCCGGTGCGGCTCCCGGTAGCCGACGGCGGCGTTGTGGATGACCGCGTCAAAGACCCCAAGCGCGTTCGCCTGTTGAGCAACGCTTTGCGTTTGAGCGATGCTGCTCAGGTCGCCGATCACCACAGCCTCCGCGCCCGGCACAGCGGCGTGCGTATCGAGCGCGCGCTGCTCATTGCGCGCGTGAAGCACAACCGCGTGCCCCTGTTCCAGCAGAAGCTGGGCGGCCATGCGACCGAGGCCGTCCGAAGAACCTGTAATGAAGACGCGCCCCATAAGTGCATCCTAACTGGCAACATAAGCCAGGCGCGAGTACCGTTCAAGACCAGAGTACTTTGTATGCGCCGCACCAAAAAACGACTGAAAGCTTGCGCGCACGGGCCTAATGGCCAGGTCTTTCTTCGTAGGAGAGTTCGTTGGTCGTGTTTCTAAGTTATTTCACCTTCCGGGCGAGTGCAGGATGTAACCTTCTCCTGTCCTGCACGTCCCACCCTGGCGAGCAGCGTACGAGGAGGACTGCGGTATGAGCGAGTCGCCGGGACCACAGGCTGTTGCGGGCGGGGAAGCCTCCATCCGTATCGAGCGAAAACATCTGCTCGCGATCCGGTGGATGCACTGGGTCAACTTTCCCGTGCTGTTCGTCATGATCTGGAGCGGGCTGCTCATCTACTGGAACGACTCGGACAACGCCTACCAGTACCCGCACCGCGTGTACCGCGTCGGCATTGGCCATTTCACACTGTTTCGGTTCTTCCCCGACTGGTTCTATACAAAGCTGCACGTGCCGTATCACGTCACGCAGGGACTCGGATACCACTTCTTTTTTATGTGGTTCTTTGCGTTGAACGGCCTTGCCTACGTGCTCTACACCTGGATGTCCGGCGAGTGGCGCTTTGTGCTGCCGCAACGGCGCAGCCTGCGCGATGCTGTGCAGGTGACGCTTGTGGACCTTCATCTGCGCAAAGGCCTGCCGGCGCAGACCAAATACAACGGTGCGCAGCGCATCGCGTACACCTCTGTCATCGTGATGGGTGCGGGCATGCTGCTGACAGGGCTCGCCATCTACAAGCCAACGCAGACCCATTGGCTGACCACGGTGCTGGGTGGCTATGAGACGGCGCGCTGGCTGCATTTCTGGCTGACGATCGGCTTTCTCGGCTTTTTCCTAGTCCACGTCATGCAGGTCATCCTGGCCGGCTGGAATAACTTTCGCTCGATGATCAGCGGCTTTGAGATACAACGCACTGAGGCGCCCTCGCTTGAGAGTGAGCGGAGGGACTGGCGATGAGGGACTCCGAAGAGCAGGGCGAAACGATGCCCGAAGCGCGTCCGACCGCCGAAGGCCCGGGAACTGCTGAAAGTCCGCGCGACGACGTGGGCAAGCCGGCGCTCCCCCAGGACGGACGTGAGCCCTCTCCCGAGGTACCGGGGAAAGACGCGGCGGCAGAGATGCCACCCTCCGTTGCCCACCAGCAGGGAAAGCCGGTCGCAGGGAGTGCAAACCCCGCCGCGGAACCTGAGCCCGCGTTGATGCAGCAGACGCGCCCGGCAGATCCCAAGGACGCGGATGACGTGATGACGCACCGGGTTCCGGGCCGGGAGGCTGCCGATGCCGCCGTGCTTGCCCGTTCGCGCGCACACACGCGCCGCTCGTTCCTGGCAACGGTCGCCGCCGCCGCGGCGGGCGTTGGCCTTTACGAGTACCTCAATCGCGGACCGCAGGTGGCGATGCAGCCCGGCCTGCTGGAAAAAACATACGAGCTGAACGCGGCACTTTCTCGTGCGGTCTTCCGCGAGCATGCGCTTGCGCCGACCTACCCGCTGAGCCGGGCAGAAACGCTGCGCGTCAACGGAATGTATGGGCTCAAGCGCGAGCTGGTCGCCGCAAGCTGGCGCCTGCAGCTGGTGGGCATGCAAGGGGAGGCGGCGCACCCGCGTTTCACCACGGATGTGACCGCCTGGGAGTACCGGTACACGAAGAAGGTCGACGACGAGGATCCAGGACACGACACAAAGGTCGATCCGAAGATGGCAAGCTCCGCGAAGATGGCCCCGGCTTCTGCAATGGAGGAGGCGAAGGAAGACGAAAACCACACGGGACGTAAGCCGCGCGGCATGGGCGAAGCCGGGGAAAGCGACTCAACCCTGCCGCCGCGCACGCCGGGCCTGCTGCTCACCATGGCCGACATCGTGAAACTGCCTCGCCGTGAGCTGGTGACGCAGTTCAAATGCATTGAAGGATGGAGCCAGATTGTGCACTGGGCCGGGGTGCGCACAGAAGACTTTCTTGAAGCGTATCCGCCCGCGCTGATCGACGGCAAAGAGCCGAAATATGTGTATATGGAAACGCCTGACGGCGATTACTACACCGGATACGACCTGCCGGTTCTGCGCCATCCGCAGAGCCTGCTGGTGACCGAGATGATGGGAGCGCCACTTACCCAGTTTCACGGTGCGCCGCTGCGGCTGCACATGCCGACCAAGTACGGCTACAAACAGATCAAGCGGATCGGGCTAATTGCTTACACCAGCGATAAGCCGGATGACTACTGGACCAAGCTGGGGTATGACTGGTATGCGGGCCTTTGATCAGGCAGGGAGCTGTGACGTACTGGCGCGTGAAGCCGAGTGCCTGGTCTTCTCGCTCCGGAAGCGCTGCTGACTCGCTTTCCTTAGAGGAGTCCTGTGTACCGGGTGAGCCGTTCCCACGGCGGACATACGGCGGTGATCGCGGAGCCGAGTCAGCGAGGGAGCTCTGCCTCCGCGGCATCCTCGCTGGCGCCCCATTGTTTTGCGCTGGCTCGTTGTGCGCGAGACATGGGCAGCGTGGGGCGCGTGGAGTTATGGTCCGGCAACTGGTCGTGCAGGATCACATTGAGCAGCGACTTATGGACGCGGATGCGGCCGTTGTAGTCGATAAGTCCCAGCTTGCGGAACCGATTCATAAAGAAGCTGACGCGCGAGCGGGTGGTGCCGATCATCTCCGCAAGCGCTTCCTGTGTGATCGCCGGGATCAGGGTTTCCGGTTCGCCGGACTGACCGAATTCCGCCATCAGCAGCAGGATGCGGGCGAGCCTTTTTTCGCTGGAATTAAATAACTGGTCCACAAGGTCAGCCTGGGTGCGCATACTGCGGCTGAGCAGGAACTTGACGAAGAAGTCGGAAAAGGTGTGCTCTTCGTGCAGCACACGCATCATCTCCGCGCGCTCGACCCGGAGGGCGACACAGGGCAGAATAGCGGTCGCGGATGCGAGCCGAAGCCCGGCCGAGCCTGCG
>CAXTMW010000091.1:0-2061 GCA_964245455.1 uncultured Acidobacteriaceae bacterium | reverse complement strand
TCGCCGATAAACTCCCCGGCGGAGATGAGAGTGATGGTGGCTTCCTTTCCATTCATGGAGACGACAGTGAGCTTGGCGCGGCCGCTCTGCAGGTAAAACACGCAATCGGCCGGGTCGCCCTGGACGAAAAATGGGTGTTTTACCTTAAGCCGGACCACTCTCCGGCCTGTTCCCGCGCTGGCAAGAAATGCGGCGGGATCAAACGCGGTATGAGTCGCCTTTGTCATGCAATGCCTCTTTCCATGCCCGCTCTACCAAGCCGGCTTACCGGTGATGGCAAACCCCGGTGCAGCCGCGGCTGTTTAGCTCAAGCCTACTGCTTTCTCTCATCACCCGGCTGCTCTGTTTTGCTCATTTCTCCTGAATATCTCTCCTGGATATCTGGGTGGAGCCATCTCCGCAGGCGGACAGCTGGATCCTGGAGGCGCGCCAATGACCGGGGGCGTAAGACGACGACGGATGAAGTCGCATCAAGACACTCCCTGTGCGGCAACGAAGCCTGCTTCCATGAGCGATTCCAGGCGGGCGCACCATTGCATGGCGAGGTGGAATCGTTACTACCTCTGTAGAATCTGGGCCATGCTCCGCATGAAGATCGAGCGTACCCCGGCGCCTCTCGATCGCTTCAAGCGACTTATCTTCCCGGCTCTGCTTGCAGTCCCTGCCCTCTCGTGAACTCTTCGTCCCGCAAGCAACTTATTACTCTAACCAGGAAGGCCCTAAGTCATGGCAATACCGTGATCCGGCTACGCTTGACTCAACCGAGTAAAGTCAAAAATTCCTGATGGTGTGCTGTTGTTCATGAAAGATCAGCTGCATTCTGGATGAACGCTGACTTATTTCATCTAGGCAATTTGTATTTTGGTGCCGGGAGGGGGGGTCGAACCCCCACGAGGTTGCCCTCGGCGGATTTTGAGTCCGCTGCGTCTGCCAGTTCCGCCATCCCGGCATGGTGAAAGGGCCTCGTTGCTCTCGCAACGCGCTCCTTCAGTGGCATCAGTATCGCATAGCGGAGAGCGAGTTGCGCCTTGTATGCGCCCGCATCAAGGCCCGATCGCAGCGGGATCAGGCTTGGCCAAAACGCAAGCTTTCCTGGATCAAACGGCTTCCGCAAGCGGGTGTTGAATGGGCACACCCTGGAGAAAGTTCCACACTCCGTGCGCAGTTGCCAGCCCTTGTGCACGGCCAAGCTCGGCAATCTTTCTTTGGCGCGAAAAGTCGAGGAAGTTCCGGCCGATCGCCTGAGCGACAGCCCCATCCGGCTGAAACGCCAGGGTCTGACTGCCGGTGGCCTCAAGTGCCTTGCGCTCCTTTTCGAGAACGGCCGAGCTGCCGAACGCGCCGGCGATCGCATCGAGGATCAGGACCCGGTCGCAGCCGGCCGCCAAAGCCGTGTTGGTAGGCGAGCCGATGCCGCCGTCCATGTAGGCGCGTCCCTTGACGTGCACCAGAGGAAATGCGCAGGGCAGTGAGCAACTGGCTGCGACCGCTACGGCGAGCGGCGCGTCCCCATCGCTTCGCCAGCTATGCAGCTCGCCTGTTTCGGCATCGACGCCGGTGACAAGCAGCTCACAGCCAGTCGGCCAAGGCCCGTCCGGTGCATAGCTGCGTCGAAATGCCGCCAGGTAGCTTTGCTCGTCGTCGACCGCAAGCTTGCGCGCGCTCTTGCCGAGCGAGCGGCGCAGCCCGGACACATCGCGCGAAAAGAGCCTGGCCTTGAAATACGCCTGCAGAAAACGAGCCAGCTCGGAGCCTTTCGGCACGTCTGCCTCCAGCAGTTCATCCTGCTGCTTCATCAGCGCTGTAACCGAGCCGTGTACAGCCAGGTGAGCGCCCACAATGGCGCCCGCGGAGGTGCCAACGATGCGTCCTGCCAGCAGGGGAGCGAGCGGCTGCGCCGATGAAGGGCCGCCCAGCTGCGCCCAACCCTCCGCCCACCCCGTAAGCATGCCTGCTTCCCACGCAATACCCTGCGGGCCCCCGCCGCCCACCACCAGTGCACATACCATCCCTGTCCCCGCCTCCATCAGCATGGCTGGTGGGATGCTAGTTCTGCAACAC
>CAXTMW010000090.1:5332-14731 GCA_964245455.1 uncultured Acidobacteriaceae bacterium | reverse complement strand
CCTGCCCGCTGGATCATCGGAGCGGACGGAGCGCAGTCCGCGCTGAGGCGATCGGCCGGTCTCGAGCGGGAGCAGCTAGCGTCAAAGCGCTACGCGGTGCGGCAGCACTTTGCCCTCAGTCCGGGCATCGCGACACCGGATCGTGTGGAGGTTCACTGGGCGCATGGATCGCAGGCCTACATCACGCCGGTCACGCACGGACAGGTCGGCATTGCCGTTGTTTCGCGGGAGCGGTTCGCCTCGATGGCCGAAGCGCTCCGGCGCTTCCCTGCCCTAGGCGCCCTGCTGGAGGGTGCAGCGGCCGCCTCCAGGCCGCGCGGCGCGATCACAAACCACCGCACGCTCCAAGCGGTGCAGCGCGGGTCGATCGCTCTGGTCGGCGATGCTTCCGGCAGCGTGGACGCAATTACGGGCGACGGGTTGTCGCTCGCTTTCAGGCAGGCGCTGGCGCTCGGCGATGCGCTGGCTGCAGGCGACCTACGCTTGTACCAGGCGGCGCACACCCGGCTGCTGCGGCCGGCGCGGGTGCTTTCGCGCGCGCTGCTCGCCATGGCTGCATACCCGGCGCTCCAAGGCCTTTCCATGAATGCGCTGGCTCACGTGCCGGGCCTGTTTCGCTGCCTGCTTCGCGTCCATGCGGCGGAGCCGCCGTGCACCGGGAAAGTTCCAGGGCTGACTGTACCCGTTGCGACCCCCTCCCCCCTCTGAAGCCCTCAATGTTTGTTGTGCGGAGTGCCTGCGCACCGGCAGCCCGCGGCTCCGCCTGCGTATGTGCGTCCTGGCAATTTGCGGGCCGAAACGGCTTGACGAGATGATCCGCTGCTGGCTCCGTTGGCGTAAGATCCTGGCAAGCGCGGTTCACCACACGCGGCCGATCCGAACTACCAACTTTACGTGTGTGCCGCGCCCGCAAGCCGGCTCCAGGAGTTTCCCCCATGAGCAAAGACTCTCCAGAACCGTCTGAGTATTCGCAGGCGACTGCCACCGGGACCGAACTGGAAAAGAGGCCCGGCTTTTCGCGCCGCAGCTTTCTGGGCCGCCTGGGTGCGGCCGGGATCGCCGTTACAGCGCAGCCGGTTCTGGGCGCGGCACCGCAGGTCGCCGCGGAAGCGCCGGCGCCCGCGATCACGGCAGGCAGCCGCAAGGTCACACTGCAGGTGAACGGGCAGGCGCGAACCGTCGCCATCGAGCCGCGGGTTTCGCTGCTGGACTGCCTGCGCGAAAACCTGGACCTGACCGGCACGAAAAAAGGCTGTGACCACGGCCAGTGCGGTGCCTGCACGGTGCACATCAACGGCCGCCGCGTAAACAGCTGCCTCACCTTTGCCGCCATGCACGAGGGCGATGAGATCACGACGATCGAAGGCCTCGGCCAGCCGGGCAATCTGCACCCGGTGCAGGCCGCCTTTGTGGAGCACGACGCCTACCAGTGCGGCATCTGCACTTCGGGCCAGATTATGTCGGCGGCGGCAGCACTTAAGGAGCCGACGCTGACAGGACCGGAAGGCCAGAGCGACGGCGCGGTGCGGGAAGCGATGTCCGGCAATCTGTGCCGGTGCGGAGCTTACAAGAACATCACGGCGGCGATCCAGCAGGCGCGCAGCGGGCAGGTTGCCGCGGCAGACCAGACCATCGGCGCGTTTGTGCAGGAGCACCTGGACGCGTCGCGGGCGCTCAACTCCGCACGCGCCGCCGCAGGCGCGAGCATGTCGCTAGGGAGGAACGCATGATCGACTTCGCACTCGCGAAAGCAACAAGCCCCGAGCAGGCTGTGCAGCTGGGGGCAAAAACGCAGACCGCGCAGCAGGGTGCCGACATACGCTTCATCGCCGGCGGCACCAACCTGGTCGACCTGATGAAGCTAGACGTGGAGCAGCCGCGCCAGGTCGTCGACATCCACCGCGTCGGCCTGGACGAGATCATGCGGAATGCGGACGGCTCGCTGCGCGTGGGCGCGCTGGTGCGCAACGCGGACCTGGCGTACAACCCGAACGTGCTGCGGAGCTATCCGGCGCTCTCACAGGCTCTGCTGGCCGGCGCAAGTGGGCAGCTGCGCAACATGGCGACCACGGGCGGCAACCTGCTGCAGCGCACACGCTGCACGTATTTTCGCGACACAGCATTTGCCGAGTGCAACAAACGCACGCCGGGCTCGGGGTGCGCGGCGATCGAGGGCAACAACCGCATCAACGCCGTGCTGGGCACAAGCCCGCACTGCATTGCTACGCACCCGTCCGACATGGCCGTCGCGATGACCGCCTTTGACGCGCGCATTCACATCCAGGGCGTGCGCGGGGAGCGCGAAGTCTCGATTACTGAGTTCTACAAGGTCCCGGGCGCTACGCCGCATATCGAGAACGTGCTCGAACCGGGCGACCTGATCACGTATGTCACGCTGCCGGCACCGGCGCCGGGGGCGCGTTCGCTGTACCTGAAGCTGCGGGACCGCGCGGCCTACGAGTTCGCGCTCGCAAGCGCGGCAGTCGCGGTCGAGCTCGATGGAAACCGGATTGTTAAGGCGCGCATTGCGCTGGGCGGCGTGGGCACCAAGCCCTGGCGCTCAGAAGAAGCCGAGCGGGCGTTGACCGGCAAACCGGCTGAGGAAAAGCATTTTCGTGCGGCGGCTGAAGCGGCGCTGCACGGGGCAAAGCCCTATCGCGAGAACGGCTTCAAGATCGAGCTTGCCAAGATGTGCATTGTGCGGGCACTCACCACCGTCACCACCCAGACGGCGTAGCGGAGAAAACTGATGGCAGCTCCTGATAATTCCCCCATGAAGAACTCCGCAGCAATTCTCGGCGCAGCGGTCCCGCGCATTGACGGGCCGCTCAAGACGAGCGGCATCGCACGCTACTCGGCTGACTTTAACCTGCCGCGCATGGTCTACGCGGTGCCTGTGTGCGCCACCATCGGCAGCGGACGCATCGTGAGCCTCGACGCGAGCAGGGCCGAGCGTATGCGCGGCGTGCTCAAGGTATACAGCCACGGCAATGTGCCCAAACTCTACCGCCCCGACCCGTCCGGCAAAGCCTGGATCTCCGAAAGCCGCATGCCGTTTGAGGACGAGACCATCCTGTACAACGGCCAGTATGTAGCCGTGGTGGTTGCGGAAACCATGGACCAGGCCCGTCAGGCAGCGTCCGCCGTGCAGGTCAAATACGCCGCGACGGAGTCGAAGCTCTCACTCGACCTGGGCGAGGAGTTGAGGGGAAAACTCTCGATCCAGAGCCGGCGAGGTGATGCGGAGAAGGCATTTGCCACCGGCCCGGTGACAGTGGACGAGACCTACGTCACGCCGGTCGAGACGCACAACCCGATCGAGCTGCACGCCATTGTCGCCGATTACGACGGGCACAACTTTACCCTGTATGAATCGACCCAGGGCGTCGAAAATGCCCAGGTCGCGATGGCGCAGATGCTCGGCGTGCCGCTTGAGAATGTGCGGATCGTGATGCAGTTTCTAGGCTCGGGCTTCGGGGGCAAGCTGGCCCCGTGGCCGCACGCGCCGCTCGCCGCTGCCGCTGCGCGCGACCTGAACCGGCCGGTCAAGCTGGTTGTCGATCGGCACATGATGTTCTCAAACGTTGGCCACCGCCCGCGCACCATGCAGCGCGTACGCCTGAGCGCCGGGGCAGACGGCAGGCTGAACTGTATCTGGCACGATTACGTCAGCAACACCTCCTTTGTGCCGGACGACGACGGCGAAGGCTGCGGCGAGGCCACGCCCAGCCTGTGGAGCACGCCCAACCTGCTCGTCCGCGACGCCCTTGCGCCGCGCAACATCGGCAAGTCCATGGCGATGCGCGGGCCGGGCGCCGTGCCCGGGCTCTTCGCGACAGAGTCCGCCCTGAACGAGCTGGCTGCAAAGCTGCGCATGGACCCGGTGCAGCTCCGCCTCATCAATGAGCCGGCGATCGACGAGAGCAAGGGCAAGCCATTCTCATCGCGCCACATGCGGGAGTGCCTGACCGTCGGCGCGGAACGCTTCGGCTGGCAGGGCTACAACCCGCAGGTCGCGAGCATGAAGCGCGACGGACTCGTACGAGGCTGGGGCGTTGGCTGCGCCTCCTGGGGCTCCGGCCGCGCCGGGGTCAAATCGCGCGTCAACATGAATGATGACGGCACCGTTCGCGTCGTCTGCGGCACCCAGGACATCGGGACCGGCACCTACACCATCTTCGCGCAGGTGGTGCACGCGCGCCTGGGCGTCCCCATGGACCGGATCGCAGTAGTGCTTGGCGATACCAAGCTGCCGACCGGCCCCATGTCGGGCGGCTCGGTCGTGACCGGCTCGGTCGTGCCGGCGGTCGACCTGGGAGCGAAGGGCGCTGCGGAGCAGATGCTGAAAGTCGCCTCGAAAAGCACGAGCGGCGCTTTCGCCGGCAAGCCAGTAGACCAGCTCGCGCTTTCTGACGGCTACATTCACCTGAGAGGCTCCGCGCCGTCGAGCGGTGTGCCGTTCGAGCGCGTGCTGCAGGCTGAGAATGTGCGTTCGGTCACCAGCGAAGGCAACATGGAAGGCACCGACCGCGACGAGGCTGCGCAGAAGTTCTCCTTCCACTCCTTCGGCGCGCATTTTGCTGAAGTCGAGTACGATCCGGGCATCGCGCGCCTGCGTGTCTCGCGCATCACCTCCGTCATCGACGTCGGCAAGGTCATCAATCAGAACGCCGCGCGCAACCAGATGGAAGGTGCGATTGTGATGGGTGTCGGCATGGCGCTGTTTGAAGAAACGCAGTACGACCCGCGCAACGGCCGGCCGACCAACAACAACCTCGCCGACTACATCCTGAGCACCAACCCGGACACCCCGGAGATGGACATCATCTTCCTCGACTACCCAGACACAAACCTGAGCGCGATCGGCGCACGTGGCGTGGGTGAGATTGGGCTCGCCGGCGTCGCTCCGGCGATCACTGGGGCGATCTACCAGGCCACAGGCGTACGCAAACGCGAGCTGCCGGTGCGCATCGAGGACCTGCTGCCGCCAATGCGCCGGGCCTAGCAGCAGCACTCGCTGCGGCGCTCCCAGCTGGACTACACGTACTGATCTCGCAGTCAGAGCTGTGTGAGAAGTTCACGCGTATCCACTTCGAATTCCAAGTAGGAATCATCCTGAGGAGCGAAGTGATGAAAGATTTGCTTTGCGCTTTGATAAAACGAAAAGCAGATCCTTTGCTGCGCTCAGGATGAACCCACTACTTCATTGAAGGTTTCACACGCTTAGGGAGCAATGTAAGAAGCAGGAGTAGTTCCACCTGTTCAGCACTCCTCGTAAATCGCCACACCGGACCGAACTCCGTTGAGTGGCGGGGACGACGGGGCTCGAACCCGCGACCTCTGCCGTGACAGGGCAGCGCTCTAACCAACTGAGCTACGTCCCCACTTGCCAACCCGAGTCGAATGCCACCGGCTCCAGGGTTCACGGGTGCGTGGGCGCATCCGCTTTCAAAATAGTAGCAGACGGCGCTTTCTTCGCGGCGCAGCTGCGACTCGCATCCCGTGAGGACGCGCGGAAAAGCAGCCTCCTGCTACAAAGCAGAAAACGCCGAGCCACCGGACAACATCGTACCGGCACATGAAGCTGGTGATCTTTGGACTCGCGCTGTCTTCTTCCTGGGGAAACGGCCACGCAACCCTGTGGCGCGGCCTGCTGCGAGCCCTTGCCGCGCAAGGCCACACCATCACCTTCTTTGAAAAGGACCTCCCCTACTACGCGGCACACCGCGACCCATGGCCGCAGCCTGCGGGCGTCACGCTGGTGCTTTACAGCGACGCGCAGCAGGATGCCGCGCGTATCGCCCAGGAGCTGCGCTCGGCAGACGTTGCGATCGTCACAAGCTTCTGTCCGCAAGGGGCGATCCTCGCAGAACGTGTTCTGGCGTCCGGCGTTCCGGTCACGTGCTTTTACGATCTCGACACGCCGGTCACGCTCCAGGCGCTTGCTTCCGGAAGCACGGTCGACTACCTGCCAGTTGGCGGCCTCGGCGGATTCAATCTCGTGTTGTCGTACACGGGCGGCCCAGCGCTCGACGCACTCACCCACAGGCTCCACGCGCGGCGCGTTGCGCCGCTGTACGGTTTTGTCGATCCAGAAGCACACCAGCCTTCTGACCCCGACCGCGCCTTTGTCTCGGACCTCTCATACCTCGGCACCTACGCAGCAGACCGGCAGACGCGGCTTCGGGAGCTGCTGCTTGAGCCGGCCCGTCGCGCCCCGCAAAGCCGCTTCCTGATCGGCGGCGCCATGTACCCGCAGGACTTTCCCTGGGCGGAGAACATCTTCTTCGTGCGGCACGTTCCGCCGGAGCTCCATCCTGCCTTTTTTTCCTCCAGCCGACTTACGCTCAACATCACGCGCGCAGCAATGGCTGCCTACGGCTGGTGCCCCTCGGGGCGCTTGTTTGAGGCCGCGGCGTGCGGCGCGCCGCTGCTGAGCGATGTATGGGAAGGCCTCGATACGTTCTTCACTCCGGGCGAAGAAATTCTATGCGCACGCAGTGCGGACGACGTGCTTGCCGCACTTGATTGCTCGCCTGGGCAACTGCGGCGCATGGCTGCACGGGCGCGCGAGCGTGTGCTTGCGGAGCACACCGCGGCGCATCGCGCGCGGCAGCTTGAGCGGCTGCTCGAGGCTGCCATGGCGCCGCTTGTGGCAGAAAGCTGACGCGGCGTATGTGGGGTGTCATTCCAGCCGCGGGCCGCGGCAGCCGCATGCAGCCGCTCGCGTTCTCGAAAGAGCTGCTGCCTGTCGGAACGCGCGTCGAGATGCACGCATCCGGCCCTGTGGAGCGCCCGCGCGCGGTCAGCGAATACCTGCTCGAGCGCATGATTCGCGCGGGCGCCACACGTTTGTGCTTCATCATCTCCCCCGGGAAATCCGACATTCTGGAGTACTACGGCGCAGCGTTTGCGGGTGTGCCCATCTGTTACGTGGTGCAGCCCACGCCCGCCGGGCTTTGCGATGCCATCTTCTGCGCGTCATCGCTTGTCGGTGATGACGCGCAGGAGGAAGTGTTGCTGGGTTTGCCCGACACAGTCTGGTTCCCGGAGGACGGCCTCGCGCTGCTCCCCCCTGGCGTGCTTGCATTTCTGCTCTTCCCTGTCGATCGCCCGCAGCTGTTCGACGCAGTGGTGCTCGACGAAGCCGGCGCGGTTACGCGCATTGAGGTAAAGCAGCCGCAGCCCGCGTCCTCGCTGGTGTGGGGCGCGGTCCGCATGCCAGGCAGCGTCTTCCACGCGCTGCGCGCGCTGTGGCAGCAGCCCGAGCGCGGAGACGAGTACCTGGGCACACTGGTGAACGCATGGCTCGGAGCAGGCGGTCGCGCGATCGGCGTCGCGGCCGGCACCCGCTACGTGGACACGGGTACACCACACGGCTTCCGCGAAGCGCTGCGCCTGCTCGATGATCGTGGCAATCGCGACGACAAGCCTCCGTGTTGAGCGTTTCTCAATCTGTCGCAGAAGGAAGCACATTCTTTTTCACGCGCGAAAACACCTTTCGGTAGCGTGTCATCGCGTGCTGTGATACACAGACGCAACACTGTGTTTCGCCTATGGCAGCGGGTAAAAACGGCAAACGCAGGCGTATGGGGAGGATGGAGACGATGGCACTTTCGAAAACAACGCAGGACCATGACGAGATACGTGCATGGGCAGAGGCACGCGGGGGCAAACCGGCCGAGGTCGCAAGCACCAGCCAGGATGGAACGGGCATTCTGAGAATTGAGTTTCCGGGTGCGACCCACAGCAACGACTCCACCCTTGAAGAAATTCCGTGGGAACAATTCTTTGAGAAGTTCGACGCGAGCGGCCTTTCGCTTGTATATCAGGATGTAACGGCAGAAGGCGCGCAAAGCAACTTCAACCGGCTTGTGTATCCGGAAAACCTGAGCACGAGCGCAAAGAAGGGACTGCGGAAGAGCCCAGGCATGAAGACGGCCTCGACCAGGGGCGCCGCGGCGACAAAAAAGAGCGGTGCAAAAGCGATAAGCCGCAAGGCAGCGGAAGCGAAGCCGGCGGCGCGCAAGGCTGCGGCAACCAAGACTGCGAGCAAGACCGCGGCGACGAAGAAGGCTGCAAGCAAAACGGGCAGCAAGGCAACAGCGAAGAAGACCCCGGCAAAGAAAGCAGCGGCCAGAACGACCACGCCGACCAAAGGTGCGAACACCAAAACGAGCGCGAAGAAGGCGTCCGCCAAAACGCCTGCGGCTCGCAGGAATGCTGCGAAAAAGGCCGCACCCACCACTGCGGCACGCAAGGGCGCGGCTACCAAGAAGACGGCAGCCAAGAAAACCCGCGCAGGCGCGCAGCGAGCGGCTGTCGCCGTCAAGAAGAAAACAGGAGCGGCGAAGAAAACCGGACGGCGCTAACGAGACAGGCCTCCATCGAGCCCGCGGCTGACCGCGGGCTTTTCACTGCTACACTCTGTCCAGCTTTCAAGAATGGAGAACAGATATGGCGGATGTAACGATTACGGTGCGCCCGAACGGGCCGTTTCGCGTGGAAGGGCCGATTCGGCTGGTCGATGGAGCGGGCGGCGAGTGGAACCTGGAAGGCAAGCCCGCTGTTTCGCTATGCCGCTGCGGTGCCTCGACCAAGAAGCCGTTCTGCGATGGGACTCATACTAAGATCGGCTTTGCAGGTGCCGAAGCTGCTGTGATCGAGCAGGACCCATCCGCCGCTGCGGCTGTCAAGGGCGATAACGCGCCCAAGCTTTAAGCGCTCGTTCCCGGGCGCGTTCGGCGCATGCCGAAGCGTCGGCCAGGCAGCGGCATCCATACAGTGACGCATGGAAACAGCTCCCAGCCGCTCTTTCAAAAACAGCAAACTTCGCTTCATCTCACACCTAGTTCGCGAGTCGCTGCTGACCCCCATGACTGGCGAGCAGCAGCGCCCCGTGGCGCCTGCCACGGGCGAGCTGGCGTTGACCTGGATCGGCCACTCTTCGTTCTTGATCGCATGGGCCGGTCTCAACATCCTCATCGACCCGGTGTTTTCGAGCTTTCTGCTCGCGCTCAAGCGTCGGCGTCGACCCGGTATACGTTTGCGCGATCTGCCGCCCATTGACCTGGTGCTGCTGACACACGCGCACATGGACCACCTGGATTTGCCCTCCCTGCGCGGCATCCTCAGCAACAATCGACGACTCGGCGCGCCGGCGCCTGTCGTGATCACGCCGGGCGGCGTGGAAGATTTAGTCGCGCGGCTAGGCTTTTGTGAGGTGCGTACGCTGGAGACCTGGGGCGCCACTACTCTTGGCGCGCTGGCCGTCACACGTACGCCCGCGCGCCACTGGGGCGCACGCTACTTCAACGATGTCGGCCGAGGCTACGGAGGCTACGTGCTTGCCGCCGAGGGTCGCACGCTGTTTCACTCCCGTGACAGCGCATACTTCCC
>CAXTMW010000090.1:0-5322 GCA_964245455.1 uncultured Acidobacteriaceae bacterium | reverse complement strand
ATCGGGGCCTACTCCCCGGACAGCTTTCGCTCCGTGCACACCAGCCCCGAGGACGCGCTCCAGGCATTTCGCGACCTCGGCAGCCGAGTCTTTGTGCCGATGCACTACGGCACCTTCCATCTTTCGCTTGAGCCGATGGACGAACCGCCGACACGGCTCCGCGCGGCGGCCGCGCAAGGCGGCCTCGCGGAGTGCCTGCTGATGCTCGAGGAAGGCCGGACGCACGTCTTCCCCGCCCGGTAAAGCGCGGCCCAGCGATGCTGCTGTATGCTCCCCACATCCGCGTAGCTGCTTCAGAGCTGCGCGCGCGAAAGGGCTTACCAGCGGCATGCGCTTGAACTCTCTGCTTATCAAAAGTTCCCTGGTCGGCGCTCTTGGCGGCCTCCTATTCGGCTTTGACACCGCCGTGATCTCCGGCACGACGCACCAGCTCACCGAGGTGTTTTCCCTTTCTTCCGGCGAGCTTGGGTTTACCGTTTCCATCGCGCTCTGGGGCACGGTGCTCGGCGCGCTCACCTCGGGCCTGCTGGGGCAGCGCATCGGCTCGCGCGAAGCGCTGCGCGTCATGGCTGCCCTGTACGTCGTTTCGGCCATCGGCACGGCGCTGGCTCCTAACTGGACGACGCTTCTCATCTTCCGCTTTATCGGCGGCCTTGGCATCGGTGGCTCGTCCGTCCTGGGCCCCGTGTACATTGCGGAGATGGCTCCGGCTCGCATTCGCGGCCGCCTGGTCGGGTTGTTTCAGATCAACATTGTGCTTGGCATCCTGTTGGCCTACGCCTCAAACTACGCGCTGGAAAGCGCACACCTGGGCCCGCATCTCTGGCGCTGGGAGCTTGGCATCGCCGCTTTTCCGGCGATCGCGTTCGTGCTGCTGCTCTTCGGCGTTCCCCGCTCGGCACGGTGGCTGCTGACACAGAACCGCGTTGAGGAAGCACGCAGTGCGCTGGGGCTGCTTGGCTCGCCGGACCCGCAGGCGGAGGTCGAAGAACTGCGCCGCTCCATCCACGCCGACGCCGCCCACACCAGCGCTCCCCTGTTTACCCGTAAGCTGCGCCTGCCCATCTTTCTCGCTGTGTCCATCGGCTTGTTTAACCAGCTTGCCGGCATCAATGCAATTCTTTATTACCTGAACGACATCTTCCGCGCGGGCGGCTTTTCCAGCCTGTCCGGCGACGCGCAGTCCGTCATCATCGGCGCGGTCAACTTTTTCGCGACGCTGCTCGGCATGAGTTTGATCGACCGCCTGGGACGCAAAACGCTGCTGCTGATCGGCTCGGTCGGCACCTCGTTTGCGCTTGCCGGGGTGGCGTACGTCTTCATCACGCAGCAGCACCTGCGCGCCCTGCTGGCGTTGCTGGTCGGCTTTATCTTTTTTTTCTCGATCTCGCAGGGAGCCGTTATCTGGGTGTACATCAGCGAGGTCTTCCCGACACGCGTGCGCTCCAAAGGGCAAAGCCTTGGCAGCGGCTCTCACTGGGTTGCAAACGCCATCATTTCATTTGCATTTCCGGTGATTGCGAAGCACTCGTCGGGAGCGCCGTTTGTCTTCTTCAGCGCCATGATGGTGCTGCAGTTTTTCGTCGTGTTGTTTTTCTTCCCCGAGACGAAAGGCGTGTCGCTCGAACAGCTGCAGCTGCAGCTTGGGACGAACGAAGCGTAGATTCTCCTTTTCTTCGCTATACTCGAAGGAGTCCGGTGCCTTTTCGAGACACACAAAGCACAAAGATTTGTGCATTCGGAAGCGTCTGACAGAACATCCAATACCCATGATGCAGGTCCAGCAGAAGCTCGAAATCCTGGCCGATGCGGCAAAATACGACGCATCCTGCGCAAGCTCTGGGGCCAAACGCGACGGCAACGGCAAGGGCGTCGGCCACTCGGACGGTATGGGTATCTGCCACAGTTACACACCCGACGGCCGCTGCGTTTCCCTGCTCAAAATCCTGCTCACTAACTACTGCACCTACGACTGCGTCTTCTGCGTCAACCGCGTTTCAAGCGACGTAAAGCGTGCCCGCTTCACACCGCAGGAAGTCGTCGACCTGACGCTGAACTTCTACAAGCGCAACTACATCGAGGGGCTGTTCCTCAGCTCTGGCATCATCCAGTCGCCCGACTACACGATGGAGCAGCTGATCGAGGTAGCGCGCACGCTGCGCGAGGTCCATCATTTCGGCGGGTACATTCACCTCAAGGCGATTCCAGGCGCGAGTGAGCTGTTGATTGCGCAGGCCGGCAAGGTAGCCGACCGCCTGAGCGCGAACATGGAGCTGCCGACGCATTAACACTTGTAACACAGCGAGCAGGACAATAAATTCAACAAAATCGAGGGGACGATGGCGCAGATTTTCGAGAAAAAGGCGGAGGCTGATGAAGCGAGGGCGCAGTCCCGCCAGGTCCGATCCCTCAGTCGCAGCGCAGCCGCGGCTGCGAAGTTTGCGCCCGCCGGCCAGGGCACGCAAATGGTCGTCGGCGCCACGCCCTCCACCGATCAGCAGATTCTCGCCACCGCGTCGCACCTCTACAAGACCTACGACCTCAAGCGCATCTACTACTCCGGCTTCAGCCCCTTCCAGCAGGCCGACGCCCGGCTCCCCATCAAGCCGGTCGCGCTTGTCCGCGAGCATCGCCTCTACCAAGCCGACTGGCTGATGCGCTACTACGGCTTTGAAGGCGCGGAGCTGACCACGCCCGACCAGCCCAACCTGGACTTGACCCGCGACCCCAAGCTAACCTGGGCGCTCGCGCATCGCGAGTTTTTCCCCGTGGACGTGAACAAGGCCTCGCGCGAAGTGCTGCTGCGCGTGCCGGGCATCGGCTACCGCAATGTGGAGCGCATCTTGCGCATCCGCGCCTACCACCCGCTTACACTCGATGACCTAAAGAAGCTCAACGTGCGGCTCAGGACCGTATCTCCATTTGTAACCACGGCAGACCACAGTGCGGCCGTATCGACGCTTGATTCCATCGCTCTGCCCGAGGCGGTGCTGGTGCCGGCGCAGATGCAGTTGTTTGACGCGGGCGCGGCTGCCGCCACAGGCCAGCTGTGAGCACGGCGCTCGCCTATCGCATCCCGATCGCGCCGGAGTTTAGAGCGTGGCGCGCGCGGGCGCGCGAGCTGCTGCACGACGGCATCGCGCCGGATGAGATAGAGCTGATCGATGAGGAAAGCGACGCGACCCTGACCCTCGGCCTCGCTCCCGAACCTACGCCCCGCTCGGACCGTGCAATCGCGCAGCCTGCCGTGCCAAGAGCCTTCCTCGACCTCGCCGAGATCGCGGCCTGCCACAGCGACCCCGGCCGCTGGCAGCTGCTGTACCGCGTGCTGTGGCGGCTGCAGGGCGAGCGCAGCCTGATGAAGCACGAGCTGGATGAGGACGTTGCGCGCATGCGCCGCATGGACGCGCAAGTCCGCCGCGACTTGCACAAGATGCACGCGTTCCTGCGCTTCCGCATGGTCGAAGATGAGGGCCGCGAGCACTACATCGCCTGGTACCGGCCCGACCACCGCATTCTGCCGCTGGCTGTTCCCTTTTTCGTCGAGCGCTTTCGCGTCATGCAGTGGACCATCCTGACCGAGCACGCCTCGGCCGCCTGGGACCCGGAAACAAGGCGGGTCGCCTGGGGGCCGGGCGTACCGCGTTCGCAGGCTCCGTCCGAAGACGAAGTGGAAACGATGTGGCGCTCCTACTACGGATCGATCTTCAACCCGGCCCGGCTGAACACGCGCGCCATGCGGTCTGAAATGCCGGTGCGCTACTGGGCGAACCTGCCCGAGCTCAATATCCTGCCCCAGCTGTTAACAGACGCGGAACGCCGCGTGGGAACCATGATGGAACAGCAAAGCTCCTTGCTTGCGAACACCTATGTACCCGCCGCGCATACATTACCCGTGCTGCGGGAAGCGCTGCCCCGCTGCGAGGGCTGCGAGCTGTACAAGCCGGCAACGCAGGCCGTCTTCGGCGCAGGCCTTGCGCACGCGCCGCTCATGCTCGTGGGTGAGCAGCCCGGCAACGACGAAGATCTTGCCGGCAAGCCCTTCGTCGGCCCTGCCGGCCGGGTCCTCGATCAGGCGATCGAGGAGCTCGGCTTCGACCGCGGCGGCATGTACGTCACCAACGCCGTGAAGCACTTCAAGTTCGTGGAGAGAGGCAAGCGCCGCATTCACGAATCGCCGAACCTGCGCGAAATCACCGCCTGCCGGCCCTGGCTGCTCGCAGAGCTGGACGCCGTGCAGCCGAAGGTGGTCGTGTGCCTCGGCGCTTCCGCCGCCAAGTCACTGCTCGGAGCCAAGTTCGCGCTGATGAAGGATCGCGGGAAGATTATGGAGTCGCCCTACGCGCCGCGGGTGATCGCGACGATCCATCCCTCGGCTGTGCTGCGAGCCGAGGGCGACTCAAAGCGCGTTCTGTACGAGTTCATCAAGCAGGATCTGGCGCTGGCTGAGCGTGTCGCCATGGCCGACGCGAGCTAGTCTGAATCCAAGTAATGGTACCGGCACTTTCTCAAAAGGGTCATTCTGAGCGGAGCGAAGGATCTGCTTTTCGCGAGGGCAAGCATCCTTTGCCTCGTTCCGAATAGCACTTTGACCGTGCGCTAAAAGCTCACCTTCGGCGCGGTGCGTGACCCCTGGTCGGCCTGAAAGTAAGCATCATCCGCATGGAAGCCGGCGATCCCTGCCCACAAACTCGCAGGGAACTGCTGTATGTACGTGTTGTAGTCGCGCACCGTGTTGTTGTATCGACGGCGCTCCACCGCGATCCGGTTTTCCGTGCCTTCCAGCTGGTCTTGCAGGCTCAGAAAGTTCTGGTTCGCTTTCAGGTCCGGGTAGCTTTCACTCAGGGCCAGCAGTCGGCCGATCGCACCATCGAGCCGGTTGTTCGCGGCGATCTTGCTTTGCGGGTCCTGCGCGTTCAGCAGGCCGGCACGCGCGTTCGCGATGTCGCCGAATACTGTTTCCTCGTGCTTCGCATATCCCTTCACCGTACTCACCAGGTTCGGGATCAGGTCGGCACGCCGTTGGAGCTGCGTGTCCACATTGGCGAACTGCGTTTGCACCTCATTGTGCTTGGCCACCATCGTATTTTTTGAGCTGATGTAACTCAGGAACGCAAGTACCACCACCGCCAGAAGACCCAACCCTACGATCGATCCACGTTTCATCTCAAGACTCCCACTTCGTTCGACTTAGAAACTACCACCCGCGCCGCCGCCGCCGGTACCGCCACCACCAAAACCTGAAAAACCATCGCCATCATCATCGTCTCGCCCGCGCCCGCCACCGCCACCGAAGCCGCCGCCCAGGAACATGCCCAACAG
>CAXTMW010000089.1:11626-14768 GCA_964245455.1 uncultured Acidobacteriaceae bacterium | reverse complement strand
GTGCTGCGCAGGTACTCTTCCACTGAAACCAGAGTCGGCGTCACAAAGACCTCGTATCCGTAGCTTACTGCGGCCGTCCCGGGCTGGGCTTCGCCGCAGTCAACCGCACGCCCATGCCGTTCAGCAGACTGCGCGCCTGCGCGCCCTCGGGCGAGGTTGGATACCGCTGCACCAGCGAGCGCAGGTCACGTACGCCCGCATCCCGCTGCGAGGCAGCCAGCTCGGCCTCGCCCTTGCGCAGCTGCGCAGCCGGCGCTTTTGAGCTGCCCGGAAACTGCTCCAAGACCGAGTCGTAGTTGCGAATGGCCGCGGGATACAGGCCCTGCCGGTACGCGACCTCGCCCAGATAAAAAGACGCATTGCCCGCGAGCTCACTTTGCGGGTAGTACTTCACCACGTCGGCGAACTCGCTGGTGGCCAGGTCATACTTTGCGCCGTTGTAGTCGCGCACCGCGCTCTGGTACAGCTCATCCACGGGTGGCGCCTGTGGCTGGCCGCTTTGCGGCGCAAGTCCGCCGGGGGCGGCAAGCGACGCTGCGCCGCCCTGCGCGCCCGCTCCGCTCGGAACCGCGGGGGAGAGCACCGCAGGAGCCGCGCCGGCCGGAGGCGCCGAAACATTCTGCATCTGGCCCTGCATCGAGGTGAGCGTCGCGTCGATCCGGCCCAGCCGCATTTTCAGCTCGTCGACCGAATCGTTCAGGCTCTGGATCTGCCCGGAAAGCTGATTGTTCTGCCCTTCGGCGTCCAGCTTCGCCTGCAGCGAGGTCATCTGCTGGTTGATCTTGTTGATGTTGTCGCTCGACTGCTCGACCAGGTGCTGCAGCACGCCCATCTGCTCGGAGTTCGAGCGCTGCAGGGCCTGCAGCGTGTCCTGGAGCGTCTGGATTTGCGTCTGGAGCTGAACGATTTCTTTCGAAACAGCGTGGGCCGGCTGCGCAGGCACAACAAGCACGAAGCCAAACAGGGCACAGGCGGGCAGCAGCATCTTACGCATAAGCAATCTCCTTCAAAGGGTTTCAAGCGCAACCCGACAGAAAGCCCGGCAGCACCGCCGCCTGGCTCGTTCCACCCCAGTTTAGTCCGTCCGGTCTAGTCCCGGGCCTAGCGGTCGACCGTGAACTGCGCCCGGCGGTTCTGCTGATAGCAGCTTTCATCGTGCTCGGTGCAGAACTGCTTTTCCTTGCCGTAGCTCACCGTCCGGATGCGATCGGCCGTGACGCCGGCGACGACAAGCGCCTGCTTGGCCGCGTTGGCGCGGTTCTCGCCCAGCGCAAGGTTGTACTCGGTCGAGCCGCGATCATCGCAGTAGCCACCCAGCACGATCTTCACGTTTGGGTGCCGGTTCAGGTAGGCAGCGTCACCGGTGACGACCGCCTGCGACGTCTGGTTCACGTCGTAGCTGTCGTAATCGAAGAAGACGTCCTTCACGTTCTGGTGGAAGGTTGCGTCGTCCAGGTCACCCTCGTTGAGGTTGCTCGCCGTGGAGGGCCCAGTGTTGCCGCCGCCGATGGTGACCCGTGCGGTCGCGTCAGCCGAGCCGCCGTCACCGCGGGCCACCAGGTGGTAATTGGTCGACTCAGTCGGCTTTACGGTCTGCGTACCCGAAGTCGCGACCGCGCCCATGCCTTCGATCGACACGTCGGTCGCGCCCGTGGTGTGCCAGGTCAGCACCGTGCTGTCCCCCGCGTTCAGGGTCGAGGGAGTCGCGGTAATGTCGGCCGTCGGCGCGGGCGCGCTCATTGTCGGCGGGGGCGGCGGAGGCGGTGAAGGCTTCTTATGGCAGCCGGCGATGCTGAGCAGAGCTGCAAAGGCAAACAGCGGAACCGAAAAACTAGCGGTGCGGCGTACAGGTGTGGGCACAAACGTCTCCTTCACTCTTGCGGACTCACTCGTGCGATGACTCTGTTAGACACTTCCGTCGCGGTCGTGATGCCGCGAACAGAGTCCTTCGCGTCAGCTTACTTCATACTCCAGTTGGGCTGCGAAAAGCTGCCGCCATGGGTCAACTGCTGCTGTTCCGTGCCGTCGGCGAGCATCGTCCAGATCTGCATGCCGCCTTCGCCTTCACGCTGAAAGGCGATGTGCCGCCCGTCAGGCGACCAGGTCGGAAAATCGTTGCGCCCCGCCTCGTGCGTCAGCTGGATCCAGCGGTGGCTTGCCACATCCATGATGTAGATGTCCTGGCCTCCGGGCACGCCCGGACCGTACTTGCGATTCCAGGCAAAGGCAAGAAACTGCCCATTCGGCGACCAAGAGGGGGAGGTCGCATAGCCGCCATCGGTCATGCGCTGCACGTTCGCGCCATCCGAATCCATGATGTAAATCTGCGGCAGCCCGGACCGCCCGCTTACCCAAGCGATCTGGGCGTTGGTTTTCGGATTCCAGCAGGGCGAAACATCTGGGCCGTGGAAGCTGGTGAGCCGGCGCACGCCGTTGCCGGCTGCATCGGCGACGTAAATCTCTGAATCGCCGGCAGGCCGGTCTGACGAAAACGCAAGCTGCGCGCCATTGCTCGACCAGGCCGGCGACAGCGTGGTGCCGGCGGGCGAGTTGAAGCTGACCGGCCGGTTCAGATCGAGCGAGTACATGCGGATCGACCAGCCCTGCTTGCCAAGCGAGGAAAATGCAACCCGCGCGCCGTCGGGCGAGATGTGCGGCGACAGCGAGATGGTGCCCAGATGCGTGACCGAGCGCGGGTTCTCTCCGTCGTAGTCCATCGCCTGGATTTCTTTGTCGCCCGCGTGCGCTGACACGTAATAGATGGTGGTTTCGGCGATGCCCGGCAGCCCGCCCAGCCGCTCGATGATTTCGTCGGCGAAGCGGTGCGCGATGTGGCGCGCGCTCACCTCGGAGGCGGCGTCCGAGTACTGCTTACCCAGCACCTGCGGGGCCTGCGGGTTCTTCGTGTCGTCCAGGAAGCCGGTCACCGCAATCTGCCCGGCATTGACGGAGAACGTGCCGAAAGCGAGCATCTCTGCGCTCGATGGCGCAGCTGACCATGCGGCTAGCTGCACATCCGCCTGCGAGCCGGGCATGAGCGGCGGTGCCATGGATTTGGACACCATGTCGAAAATGCCCGCGTTTTGCAGGTCGCGGAACAGGGTTGTGTCGAAGTCCTGTTTCAGAAGGCTGACCTGCGGGT
>CAXTMW010000089.1:0-11616 GCA_964245455.1 uncultured Acidobacteriaceae bacterium | reverse complement strand
CTGTCCATGCAGACCTCCTGTCAGCCAACAATAGCGGCGATGCGGATGCGCTGCGCGCCGAGGTTGGTGCCGGTCTTTACCCAGTCCTGCGCGGAGGCCGAAAGCGGAAGCCCAAAACAGAGCAGTGCAGCGGAAGCGGCGCCTGTCAAAACTTGAAGCATGGATCGAAGCATGGATCGTTGCATCGTGTTCACTCGTATGGCCTGCAATGGGCTCCTGTCGAGCATCAGCGCCCAGACTGCTCACAATAGTACTGCACCAGCAGGGTCGATCCGGTGTAGCCGCTCGGCAGCGGACCATAGGTGTCCGTGCGCTGGACAGCGCGCACGCAAGAGCTGTCTAGCGTCGGCGAGCCGCTCGTTTGCTGCACACTTACGTTCGACGGTGAGCCGTCGCGGCGCACGGAAAACGTCAGGTATACACGCGCCCCTTCGCGGGTCGACGGATCCACCTCCTGCTTGTACCAGTTCTGCGCGGTGCGCCGCTTGATCAGGTCGACGTACCAGGGGAACATCGCGCCGAAGTTGCCGCCCTGCACGCTGACCTGCGCGGCCGGCGTGGCCTGCGCCATGGAGCGCGGCACAGCGGCCGGCGCAGCCTCGCCGTAGTTGGCGCGGTTGGTCGGCTGCACCTGGTGCAGCTGCGACGCCGGTACGAGCGGCACATGCTGCACCGGCACCTTCAGCGGCTTGGTTTGTTCCACTTGCTTTTTTTGCTCAAGCTTTGTCCTTTCGGGCTGCTTCACCGAGATTGGAATCGAGTCCTGCGCCTCCGCACGGGCCGCCTTGGGCGCGGGCGGGGCCGGCGCGGGGCTCGGCGTTTCAGTCGCGAGCACGTCCTTACTTGGCGTCTGCTCCCGCGGCAGCGGGATCGCCGGGGCTGAGGCGACCATGGTGGCCTGGATGGCGCCCTGCGTGTCGCTGCGGTTGCCCCAGGCATTGCCGTGGATGTGCGCGACGATAACCGCATACAGGAGCAGCGACCCAAACACGATCGCATGCAGCAGCAGCGAGCCGAGCGCCGGCTTGCGGAAGGGGTCGGGTTCCAAACGGCCTGGGTCGAACTGGATTTCAGGCGAGGGCATGGGCGTTCTCTGTACTTCTCCTGAAGCTTTACTTGTTCTCGATCGGCTGGGTCACAATGCTGATGTTCGTGATGCCCGCTTGTTTGACCGCGTCCATCACGGAAGCGAACGCGCCGAACGGTACTTTTTCATCCGCGCGCAGATAGATCACTTGACTTCCGGCATCGGCGCCGGGCTTGCGGAGCTTCGCGGGCAGCTCTGCCAGGTTCACCGGCGCGTCGCCCAGGAACACACGCTGCTGCCGATCGATGGTGACTACCGCGCGCTGCTCCGTGACCTCTTTGACGGTGTGCGTTTTGGGCACGGCTACCTCGATGCCCGACTGCAGCACCGGGGCGGTGAGCATGAAAATCACCAGCAGCACCAGCACTACATCGACCAGCGGCACGACGTTGATCTCGCCGAGCGCGGTCTGTGTGTGGCCTTCCCTAGTTGTGTAGGCCACGCGCCGGCTCCCGTTCGGTCTCGCGCTGCAGGGGGTCTGCGGCAGGCCGCAGCTGTACTTCTTCGAGCGAGTTGAGCAGCTCGCGCGCGAAGTCATCGTTGCGCGCGCCGAACTCGCGGCACCGCGCGGTGAACTGGTTGTAGGCGATCACCGCCGGCACCGCGACCAGCAGGCCGGCCGCCGTGGTAATCAGCGCCTCAGAGACGCCCGGCGCCACCGCGCGCAGCGTCGCCGCGCCGGCCGTACCGAGCCCGTGGAAGGCGTCCACGATGCCCATGATGGTGCCGAACAGGCCGATGTAGGTGGAGATGGAGCCGATGGTCGCAAGCCAGGTCAGCCGGTGTTCCAGCACGGTGAGTGACTCGCTCGATGCCGTCTGCGCCGAGCGCTCAAGCGCGGTGATGTTGCGCGCCGGCCCTGCGCCGCCGGTCTGCCGCCGATAGGTCTCGTATACCTCGTCGAACACGGAAACCAGCGGCGACGGCTTGAACTGCTCGCTGACGGTGGCAATCTCCTGAAGGCGCTGCGCCTTGCGGAATGCTCGGAGAAAGCGGGTGCTTTGCGTGCGCGCGCGGCGGAAGCTGCCCAGCTTGCCCAGGATGATGGCCCAGGAGTAAAGGCTGGCAACCAGCAGAACGCCCAGCACGGCGAGAGCGATAGGCCCCGAGTTGGTCAGCATTTCCGCTACCGCCGAGCTGCCGTGCTCGACAGGCGGGGGCGGCGGAGCTCCTGCATCCGCATCGGCCTGTAGAAAGAGTGCAAAAAGGATCAAAAACGATGTCATTTGGTGAGAGTCCGCCCGGGTCCACGTTAGCAGACAGCCCTATGCCGTTCCAAGTCGCTTCGTTGGTGCGCGCTCCCTGTTACGGAAGTGAACTGAAACCCGCTTTGCGGGCCCAGCCCGGCGCCCGACTGCTATGCTGCCGAGTAGGATTCCCGACCGCCTATGCTGCTTGAGCTGCGTGCTGAAAACTATGCGGTGATCGACCACGCGATCGCGACCTTTGGCTCGGGGCTGAACCTGCTAACCGGTGAAACCGGCGCGGGCAAGTCGATCCTGGTGGACGCGCTGGCGCTGCTGATGGGCGACAAAGCTTCGAGCGACATCGTGCGCCACGGAGCCGACAAGGCTGTGGTGGCGTGCGTCTTCGAGGCGACCCCCGGAGCGGACGCGATCCTGGAGGAAAACGGGCTCGACCCGCAGGGGGCGGAAGTCATCCTGCGGCGCGAGATTCTGGCGACCGGCAAGGGACGCGTTTTCGTCAACAATCAGCCGGCGACGGTCGGCGTTTTGCGCCAGCTCGCCCCCGAGCTCGCGCTGGTCCACGCGCAGTCTGAGACGAGCGCTTCGTTTGATGAGGCGCAGCAGCGCGGCCTGCTGGACCGCTACGCGGGGCGCTCGTCTGAGGCGGTTGCGGGCGCGTACCGGACGTGGCGCGGGCTGCAGGCGCGTTTGCGCTCGCTTGAGCAGGAGGAGCAGGACCGCCTGCGCGCGCTTGATCTGTGGAGCTTTCAGCAGAAGGAGATTTCCTCGGTCGCGCCGCAGGAGGATGAGGACGCGAAGCTCGAAGCGGAGCGGCGAGTGCTGGCGAACTCGGAGAAACTGCTGACTGCGGCGATCGGCGCCCATGAGCTGTTGTATGAGGGCTCCGGCTCGGCCGAAACCGTGCTGGCGGCCGCGCTGAAGCACGTGGAAGAGCTGGCGCGCTATGACGAACGCTTTCGGGAGCGCGTGTCGCAGCTGCTGGAAGCGCGCGCGGCGGTGGAGGATGTGGCGGCGGCCTCGCGTGATTACGCCGAGGGGATCCAGAGCTCGCCCGATCGTCTGGAGGAGATTGAGGACCGCCTGGCGGCGCTGGATCGGCTGAAGCGCAAGTACGGCGCGACGCTGGCCGAGGTGCTGCGGTACGAGGCCGAGGTCGCGGGCAAGATCGCCGAGATTGAGAACCGGGACGAGATTGCGGCGAAGCTGCGCCTGGAGCTCGCGGCGGCCGAAACGCAGTACGCGGCGGCGGCCGGGGCGCTCTCAGCAGACCGCAAGGCAGCCGGCCTCAAACTGGGCAAGCTGGCCGAAGTGCAGATCAACGATCTGGCGATGCAGGTGCGCTTCGAGGTGAACGTGGTGCCGCGCGAGGAGCAGGCCGGCTGGACCGCGCACGGCTGGGACACGGTCGAGTGCCGCATCGCGACTAACGCGGGCGAGCCGCTCAAACCGCTCGATGAGGTGGCTTCCGGCGGCGAGATGTCGCGGGTACTGCTCGCCTTGAAGGTTTCGGTCGAGGAAGGCGCAAACGCGCGCGGACGCCGTAAAACGCCGGTACCGCGGACACTGGTCTTCGACGAGATCGACATCGGCATCGGCGGCCGCGCGGCCGAGGCAGTGGGGCAAAAGCTCAAGGCGCTGTCGCGCTCGCAGCAGGTACTCTGCGTCACGCACTTGCCGCAGATCGCGGCATTCGCGGACCAGCACTTTCTGATTGAAAAGCGCGAAAAGCAGGCACGCACGGCGACGAGCGTGCGCCTGCTCGCGCCGGGCGACCGGACGGAAGAGCTGGCGCGGATGATCTCGGGCGCTAAGGTGACCGAGACCAGCCGGAAACATGCGGAGCAGATGCTCGCGTCAAGCCGGTGAGTTATGGTCGGCAGGCCGGGAAAGCTTGGGTAGGGTCGAGTAGATTTCTTTCGGGCTTAGCTACCCTGCCCGAAGAAATCAACTTTGTCTTGCTAGCCTTCTCCTGCGCGTAGTCGCAAGTCTCTTCGGTCAAGACTGCATGGTGTGAGTCGTAGATATAGAAGACGTGGTGAGTATAATTATAGACCGCTGATACGAAATACTGCTTGCCTGCGACCAATTCCATGGTGAGCTTGCCGTCAGCTTCTTGAGGCGGCTGCTTTTTAGATAGGCCCGCGGAAAAGGTGTGAGTACCTGCGGGCAAGTTAAAGGTGGCGAAACGCCCGAAGTAGAGATTCACCATTTCCGTATCGCCATCAAAAACATAACCGTAGAAGGCGCTGCCAGAAAGCGGTACAAGAGACTTCCCAAAAGATGCACTCGAGTAAAAAGTCACTTGCGCAGTCTGGGCTGGAGCCGTTGCTGAAGAGCAAATCAGCAAAATGAACAGACTACCCAATAGCTTCCGCCTCGATCTGCAAGCTCCTAACATGTGGACTTATCTGTCCAGACGTGCGAACAACTGCGTCACGTCCAGAGACCTGGGTCGAAGCAGCCATGGCACCCTTGCGATGCTGTGTACGCGAAAAGTATACCCTCGCGGGACAAGCAAATTGCATTCAGCCGGGTTCAGGCTTCCTTGACTAAGAAGTTCGCGCAATACATCTTTCCGCGACAAGGACCGCTTCAGATCCGCCGCAATCGCAGCCCGGTCCCGGGCACCCGATCCGCAGATTGTGAATCTTCGGTAAGCAGTCAAACCCAGCGAAACTCCGCCGCTTGTTCCGCATCTGACTCGCTGTGCCGATGGTTTGGTGCAGGCCGATCCAGCGTTCCAGGCCAACCACCCCGCCTCCGGCAAATACCACTCCGCGAGGTTCCCCCCTGTGAAAACTCTCCTTGCCAAACTCAGCCTGGCCGCCACGGTCATGCTCGCCCCGCTCGCGCTGCACGCGCAAACCGACAACACCGTGTACGGACGAACCACTGTTGCCTTCAACCAGGCATTTACGCAGCAGCTTTCCTCGTTCGGTGTCACGATTACCGACCTGAACGGCGTCGCGCTGCCGAACGGAACCCTGACCCTCAACACGCTGGAAGGTGTGCTCGATCTCCAAACAGCCTTCGGCGATGTTTTCTTTGCGGGCGGCTATCAGGTAACGGCGCAGGGCCAAACCGTCCGCGTACAAAATCTCGAGTTCAGCATTGTGAATGCGACGACGGCCTACATTTCCGGGGACTTTGTCGTGAACGGGAGCTTTGTCAGCCGGCAACCTATCTTTGTCGTGAACCGGAACCCGGTTGGGACGGTGTATACCCTGCCGCTCGTCCCGCAAAACGGCACCCTCACCTTGAATGGGTTCAGCCTCGGGCTGTCGCCGTATTTCGTCACGCTGATCAACGGCGCAATCGGCCAGCCTGCCCTCAATGCGGGTACGCAGATCGGCACATCGAACGTGTTCGCGGTGGTTATTCCCCCTACCGGCAGCTAGCACTTTCCTCCGCAGAGAGCAGCAGGAAGTCTGTGTAAAAATGCTGCTGCTTTACGGTAGGTCTGCCGAGTATCAGGGCCGTTTTATGTAGTTGCCGAGGCCCCGTATACGGGTCCTCGGGTTTTAGAGAAGGGTTGGTGTTCTGCAATAGCCCGGTGCAACGGTGTCGATGCAAACGCGCTGCGGGTATACTGAGTCGATGGCCGCTACCGTCCAGATCCGCCTCGACCCCGTCCGTACCCCGGGCACCAAACGCATCCTCCTGCTCAAGCCGCGCGGCTTTTGCGCAGGGGTTGTGCGCGCGATCGACATTGTCAACATCGCGCTTGAAACCTTCGGCGCGCCGATCTATGTCCGCAAGGAGATTGTGCACAACAGCTTCGTCGTGAACGAGCTGGCCGCCAAAGGCGCGATCTTTGTCGAGGACATTTCCGAGGTGCCCGAAGGGGCGCGCGTCATCTACTCGGCCCACGGTGTTTCGCCCGCGGTGCGCGAAGACTCGAAGCAGCGCCGACTGCGGGTGATTGATGCGACCTGCCCACTGGTCACCAAGGTCCACGTTGAGGCGATTAAGTTCGCGAAGCAGGGCTACTCATTGGTGCTGATCGGCCACCGCGATCACGATGAAATTGAAGGCACGCTCGGTGAGGCACCCGACGTGACCCAGGTAGTCTCGACCGTCGAGGAAGTGCAGGCACTTGAGGTGCCGAACCCGGAGCGGGTGGCCTATCTGACGCAGACCACGCTCTCGCTGGATGAAGCGCGCGACATCATCCAGGCGCTCAAGGAAAAGTTCCCCGCGATTGCCGGGCCGCACTCGCAGGATATCTGCTACGCGACCGAGAACCGACAGGTTGCAGTCAAGAACGTCGCACATCAGGCCGATCTGGTGCTCGTCGTCGGCTCGACCAACTCGTCCAACTCGAACCGCCTGGTTGAGGTTTCTCAAAACCTGAGTACCAACAGCTACCTGATCGACAAGGCTGAGGACATCCGGCCGGAGTGGCTGGAGGGCGTTGCCACGGTCGCGGTTACGGCCGGCGCGTCGGCGCCCGAGGTGCTGGTGCAGGGTGTCGTCGAGTTTCTCAGCGGACTCGGCTACGGCGACGCCGAGGAGGTTGAGGTGATGCCTGAAAACGTCCGGTTCGGCCTGCCGCCTGAGATCGCCCAGGCCGCGCTCCAGAACAGCCTGTCGTAGCTCGCAAGTACAGGGCGACGCGCCGACCGTAGGCGTCCGCGCCGGCGCATTTCGACGCAACTTGCCTGAATCAAGGCCCGGCCCGGCTGAATCAGAGAAACGGATGAACCCAGCGGCTCAGCGAGAACAATCCGACGAAAGCGGTGCCCGGCTCAAGTTCGGCCGGCTTGACGTCGCGCTCGAACAGGTGCGCGGTGCGATCGGCCGCGCGCGCGATCTCCTGTTTGCCAAGCAGCATCCGGATGGTTACTGGTGCGGCGAGCTTGAGGCAGACCCCATGCTCGAGGCCGACTACATCTTCGGCCACATCCTGCTCGGCACCGGGGAACAGAACCGCCTAGAGCGAGCACTCACCGAGATGCTGCGCTACCAGAATGAGGACGGCGGCTGGTCGATCTATCCAGGCGGCCCCTCAAACATCTCGCTCTCGGTCAAGTGCTACTTCGCCTGTAAGCTGATGGGCTGGACCGGGAGCGAGCCGCAGTTGGTGCGCGCACGTGCGTGGATTCTCGTCAACGGCGGTGTGGTGGAGTGCAATACCTTCACAAAAATCTACCTGTGTTTCATGGGCCAGTACGACTATGACGCGGTGCCCGCGGTGCCGCCTGAAATCGTGTTGTTTCCGAACTGGTTCTACTTCAATATCTACGAGATCAGCTCCTGGTCGCGCGCGATCCTGGTGCCGCTGTCGATCGCCTACGCAAAAAAGCCGTTCAAAAAAATCGCTCCCGAGCAGGGCATCGACGAACTTTTCGTCGGCGGACGCGAGGGAAGCAACCTGCACCTGCGGTGGGACCGGAAGAAGCCGGTGTCCTGGCGCAACCTGTTTCTGTTCTGCGACCGCATGGTTCACTGGGCCGAGCGCATCCACATCCGCCCGCTGCGCAAGGTCGCGCTGCGGCGGGCCGAGCAGTGGATGCTGACGCGGCTTGAAATGTCGGACGGCCTCGGCGCCATTTACCCGGCGATGCTGAACGCGATGATCGCGCTGCGCTGGCTGGGCTACTCGCTCGATGACCCGCAGATGATCCGCGCGCTCGACGAATTCGAAAAGCTGGGCATTGACGAGCCCAGTGGAACAGAAGAGTACCCGGAGCCGACCTTTCGGATGCAGCCCTGCATGTCGCCGGTGTGGGATACAGCGCAGGCGGTCTTTGTTCTGGGCGAGGCTGGCGTCGACCGGCATGACGCGCGCATGCTCAAGGCTGTCGACTGGATGTTGTCAAAGGAAGTGCGCCACAAGGGCGACTGGGCGCAGAAGGTGCGCAAAGCCGAGCCCGGCGGCTGGTACTTCGAGTTCAACAACGAGTGGTATCCGGATGTCGATGACACGGCGCAAGTACTACTCGCGCTCAACAAGGTCGACAATCCGCGCGAGCGCTACCAGTACGACGTAAGCCGGCGCGCTCTGGACTGGATTTTCGCCATGCAGTGCCGCAACGGCGGCTGGGCGTCGTTCGATAAAGACAACACCAAGATGATCTTTCAGTACATCCCGTTTGCCGACCACAACGCGATGCTCGATCCGCCGACGGTCGACATCACGGGGCGCGTGCTGGAAACGCTCTCAATCTACGGCCATACGCGAGCCGACAAGCGGGTGGAGCGCGCGATCCGCTTTATCTTCGATGAGCAGGAGCCGGACGGCTCATGGTTCGGCCGCTGGGGCGTCAACTATCTGTACGGCACGTTTCTGGTCCTGCGCGGCCTGGAGGCGATCGGGGTCTGGAATCACGAGCCGCAGATTCAGCAGGCAGCCGAGTGGATCCGCATGGTGCAGAACGCAGACGGCGGCTGGGGTGAAAGCTGCCTGAGCTACGATGAGCCGAATCAGCGCGGCGTCGGCCCCAGCACGCCCTCGCAGACGGCGTGGGCGGTGCTTGGTTTGTTGTCGGCGGGCGATAAGCGTTCAGACTCGGTTGCCAAAGGAGTGCGCTGGCTGCTGGAGCGCCAGATGCGGGACGGCGGTTGGGACGAGTCGATGGGCGACGGGCAGACGAAGCAGGCTATCTATACCGGGACGGGCTTTCCGCGCGTGTTTTACCTTGCGTACCATCTGTATCGGGACTACTTTCCGCTGCTGGCGCTCACGACGTACCAGCGGGCGGTGGAGCGTGGCGATGCGTAGTGGCTTGGCGAGGAGGGCATCATGTCGATTGTTGCTGATCTGAGGGAAGCGTTGCAGGACGTTGTCGCTCCCGATCTGAAGGCGGTCGTGCGGGGGCTTGCCGACCTCACACAGGAAGTGCACAGCAGCAATGCTCTGCTTCGTGAGGACATGCAAAGCAACATCGCCCTTCTTCGAGAGGAGATGCGCAGCAGCAATGCGCTTTTTCGTGAGGAGATGCAGCGCATGAACGCTTCTTTACGCGACGAAATAAGGGCTTCGGAAAAGCGTACCGGCGAACGTATCGACGAATCTGAGAAGCGTACCGGCGAACGTATGGAGCGCGTGTACGACGCGATTAAATTAGCCGACATAACACGGCGCTATGAAGAACTCCTGCGCGAGAACCAGCAACTGAAGAATCCGCAAACCGAGCAGCAACACTAAGCGAGGGCTTTGACCGATGGCAGTACCCGTATCCCAGGCCTGGACCGTGGCCACCTACATCCTGAAACAGAAATGGTCGGGCCGGAAGCGTTTTCCGCTGGTCACCATGCTCGAGCCCCTGTTCCGCTGCAACCTGGCGTGCGCGGGCTGCGGCAAAATCCAGTACCCGGCGCACATCCTCAAGCAGGAGCTCTCGCCGGAAGAGTGCTTCCGCGCGGTGGAGGAAGCGGGTACGCCGATGGTCTCGATCCCGGGTGGCGAGCCGCTGCTGCACCCCGAGATCGACCAGATCGTCGCGGGGTTGGTCGCG
Organism: uncultured Acidobacteriaceae bacterium; assembly: GCA_964245455.1. GTDB lineage: Bacteria > Acidobacteriota > Terriglobia > Terriglobales > Acidobacteriaceae > EB88. The sequence goes on along the minus strand of CAXTMW010000089.1, from coordinate 1,861 downwards.
CGCCGGAAGTACGTGTATATGTGCACCAACGCACTGCTGCTTAAGGAGAAGCTGCACCTCTTCAAGCCGAGCAAGTACCTGTCGTTCTCGGTTCACCTCGACGGGCAAAAGGAGCACCACGACTTCTCGGTCTGCCGCGAGGGCGGCTACGAGATTGCAATCGAAGGTATCAAGGCGGCAGTTGCCGCAGGCTTCCGCGTCACCACCAACACCACACTGTTCGATGGAGCCGACCCGAACTCGGTCCGCGCGTTTTTCGACGAGCTGATGGAAGTCGGCGTCGAAGGCATGATGGTCGCGCCGGGCTACACCTACGAGAAAGCGCCCGACCAGAAGCACTTTCTTGGTCGCGCCCGCTCGCGTCGGCTGTTCCGCTCCATTCTGTCGAACCGCAAGAAGACCTGGAAGTTCAACGCGTCGCCCATGTACATGGAGTTCCTGATGGGCAAGCGCGAGTTTACCTGCACCCCCTGGGGCATGCCGGCGTACTCGGTATTCGGCTGGCAAAAGCCCTGCTACCTGCTGCAGGACGGCTACGCCGATACCTTCCAGGAGCTGATCGATACCACTGACTGGGCCAACTACGGGACGGAAAGCGGCAACCCGAAGTGCTCCAACTGCATGGTGCACTCCGGCTATGAGGCCTCAGGCGCGTACTACACCTTCTCGTCATGGCGCGGCTTCGCTGAGACCGCGATGGCGACGCTGTTCAGCAAGTATGAGGACCGCGGCGCGCTCGATCTGCTCAACGAGCCGAGGCACACGGCGCATACCCCGTTGGTGCAGATCGCAGCAGGCAGGCCTGTTGAGGACCGCGTACACGCCGGCCAGGAGACGACAGTCTAGTGCAACCCGAGCAGAGCGTAAGCATTCAGAATGCAGCCGGTACTCAGTCGACTGGTCCTGACCAGCTGGAGGTTGCCGCCGGACGCGAACGGGAAGAGCTGCAGGGCTGGATTCCCGAGCTCGCAACAGACGAAGAGCGGCTCATCGCGTTCGAAAAAGCCTTTGATTATCGAGGAGACGTAACCCTGACGCTGACCGACGGGCGAGTGATCCAGGGCTATGTGTTCGACCGGCGATCCGGCACCACGCTTGAGAATTCTGTGGTCCGCATCATCCCGTCTACTGAGCGCACCAAGCTTTCTGTTCCATATAACCACGTTGCTGCGCTTCAGTTCACCGGACGGGATACCGCTGCCGGCAAAAGTTTTGAAGCATGGGTGAAGAAGTACAACGAGAAAAAGGCCGCAGGCGAGCAAAATATCGCGATCACGCCGGAAGCTCTCGAGTAACCCCTGGCGCCGCTGCGTCGAGCATGAACATGCAATGCTTTCTGTGTGCATCGCAGACGACTTCTGATTGGACTAACGGCCGGCGCCGCCGCTCTTCGCGCGCCTTTTCTCTTTTCCGCGCAAGATCCGCTTCCTGCTCTTGAAAACCGTTACGGCGGCCGCCTCGGCGTGTTTGCTCTTGATACGAAGACAGGCCGGCAACTCATGCATCGCGCAGACGAGCGCTTTCTTATGTGCAGCATGTTTAAGCTGCCGCTGGCCGCCGCTGTTCTGGCGCGAGTCGATGCCGGGCAGCTGAGGCTCAGTGACCGAATCGAGTACTCCGGCAAGGACCTCCCCGGCTATGCACCCGTAACGCAAGCGCATGTGCGGCAGGGCTCGCTCTCCGTCAAGGAGCTGTGCGCAGCCGCTGTTGAGATGAGTGACAATGGAGCCGCCAACCTTCTGCTTGCAAAGCTTGGCGGCCCGGCAGCCGTCACCGGCTTCGCGCGTGCGCACGGCGACCCCGTGACGCGCTTTGACCGGACAGAACTCTCCCTGAACTACCCGTCCGATGAGATGGATAC
>CAXTMW010000088.1:7676-14944 GCA_964245455.1 uncultured Acidobacteriaceae bacterium | reverse complement strand
GTACCGCCCCTTGCTTTCACGCTTGTAGTCCTTCTTGAAGCGGGTGGTGCGGCTAATCGTCCGCATGAAGATCGGCTAAAAGGTCCTCGACATGGCCGACCTTTACCAGTTCGCCCCGGCGAGCGGCCGTCATGGCTTCGATGGTTTCCTCGTTAGGGATGAGTGGATCGAAAGGCAGGGCCCGCTCAGCTACAGTCCGCATCAGCATCATGCGAAAAGCATCTGAAAGCGTTAGGCCGGCGGCAGCATAGATCGCCGTCGCCTCTTCCTTAATGCGTGCATTGATCCTGGCACGGACGACGGCATTCGCGGGCATAGGCACCTCGTGAGCTACAGTGTAGCCCACGAGCTTTACCTGCTTTAGTCGTGTGCTTACCCGGCTTACTCAGCAAAGCGCCGCAGACACTCCGGAACGCCCGCATCCGACCAGAATCTGCGGGCCTACATCACCTGCTCGGCGAAGCGCTCCATCTCTTCAATCTGCGGCGACATCTGTAACAGCAGGAGATCACATCCGGCTTCCTCGAACGCAGCTATTTGCGCCTTGACCTGGTCCGGCGTGCCTACCAGCCCTGAGCGCAGGCCGCGGTTCGACACCGAGTAGTCTTCGAGCGAGACCTGCTGCTCGAGCTTGGAGCCGGTGATCCACTGCTGGTAGTTCCGGTAGCCTTGCGCGGACTGCTGCACGTCGGTGATCCGGATCACTTCGCGCTGAGCGGCCTCTGCTGTTTCGCGCACAATCGCATAGCCCGCTACGCCGAAGGTCATCTTCGGAGAACCAGGCGGCAGCCCGGCACGCTCCCGGCGCTCGCGCATGTCGGCGATCTTTTCGCCAACCCGTGCCGGCGAGTCTCCGTGCATCAGGTACGCGTCGCACTTGCCGGCGATCAGGTCTTTTGCCGTTTCTGACTCGCCGCCCGCGTACAAGGTTGGTCGAGGCGCGCGCAACGGCTTCGGCGACAGCACGTTCTCCTCCATCCGATAGTACCGGCCCTCGTAGGAGAAGTTCCGACCCTGCTCGTCCGCGCCTGCCCAGCAGCCGTTCAGCACATCGAGCCACTCGCCGGTCCGAGCGTACCGGTCGTCGTGCTGATCAAAGTGGAGACCGTACTTGGTCGCCTCATCCGCCCACCAGCTGGACACGACGTTGAGCGTTAGACGACCGTTCGAGATGTGGTCGATGTTGGCGGCCTGCTTGGCCAGCAGCGCCGGATTGTGAAACGTGGGGCGGACGGCCACCATCAGCTCCAGCCGCTCGGTCACCGCGGCCAGCGCGGCCGCGGTCGACCATGCATCGAGCGACGGCGCGTCCACGCCCTTGATGTCGTTCAGGTTGAGCTCGGCAATGAGCGTCAGGTCGTAGCCGAGCTCCTCGGCGCGGACGGCGAGTCGGCGCACGTAGCTCCAGCTCGCTTCCATGCCTTCATCGTCCACGTTGCGCAGCCACCCGCCAAAGACGGGCATCCAGAAGCCGTAGCGCATCAGCGTACACCCGCCGGCTGGCCGATGCCGAGCGCTCCGTCCTTTTCAAAACGGCGTTCAAAGTGCCACTGCTGCGCATCTGCTTTTTCGGCTTCGAGCACCAGCCAATCGACCAGTCGCACAAACGGGTCGAAGCCGACGACATTTACGCCGTCAGCCACGAAGTTCGAGAGCGCGTTGATGTCGTAGTACAAGGGAACGCCGGCATCGCCGTCCCGGGCGTCCAGCATGTATTCGACGCCGCCCAGCTCGACGCCGGCGGCCGCCATGATGCGCTCCACATCGTTGACTACGGAAGCCGGCGGCTCATACCCCTCCACGCGAATCCCTGACTTCGGCGCATCGAGGGCGCACGCGGCCCGGTTCAGGTCGATCCCGGCGGTGGTACGGCATATATCCGCGGGGCACAGGTCAAAGGTTTCCCCGGTGGTGTGTACCTTGATGGCGTAAAGAAATTTGCCGTCCAGCACCTCGCAGCGCACAATGAAGCCGCCCTGTGCCGGGATGAACTCCTGCATCAGCGCGGTTGAGTCCAAGCCCAGCTGCAGTTCGCCCGCTTCCGCCGCGGCCTCTATCTGCCCTCGAGTGTCGAAACGCTTAACGCCCGAGCCCGAGCCGCCGATGTTCGGCTTGATCACGACCGGAAAGCGCAGGCCGTCAGTCGCCTCAGCCGCCTGCGAGGCGCGGTGGATCACACGGGCTTTTGGGTATCGGAGCCCGAGCTCGTCGAGCAGAGAAAGCTGCGAGGCCTTCGACAGCTCGGTTTGAAACGCGCGTGTGCCGTTAATCACCCGCACCCCGCGCGAGGCGAGGTGGTGGAGATAGCCGAGCGTGTAGAAGTTGGTGTCGCCGTGGTCGCGGTTCCAGGCCGACGGGCTCATGCGGTTGACGACCAGCGAATATTTCGTTTCAGGGCGGTCCTCGATCCCGTAGCTGTGCGCGGTGGCATCGAGCTTTTCATAGGGGATGGCGCGGCGGTCGAGCTCGGCAAACAACGGCTTGAACCAGTGCGGTTGCTCGTAATAGATAGCGATGGGACGGGGCATGGAAGTCCTTCAGCAAAAGAAAGCCGCTCACAGGAGCGGCTTGTGGTGCGATGCACGACATTTGACTCGTGGCTCTGATTGCGGGATGTTTATGCCGCGCCCGCAGTGAAAATGGAAACTTAACCCGGCCGCGCAGTCCCAGCCTTCATCGCCGCCCTTTGCTTATCGCGGCGGATGTGCCATAAGGATGCTGCGAAACCCGCCATACCGAAACCAAAGTCCGATCAGCAGCGAGCCGTATTCCTGGAAAAGATCATGCATCATAGCGGGTCCTCTCGATATAACAACCGCCCAGAAAGAAAACGAAGCTGATAGTGGCGGATACGACTGTCCACTTCCATGTGATGCGGTCAGCAACCAAGCGATCCAGGATGGCGAAAACGAAGATGGGGATTCCGACCTCGCGTAAAGCTTCCCCAGTCATCTCGTCAAGAGCTCTCCGCGCCACGCTGCCCTCCAATCCTGGCTCGCTGAATATAGGGGCAGCTGGAGGTTTGAGCAAGGCCGAAGAGCTATGGCGCGCTCTTTCGTCTCTTCTCCTTGATCAACAACTCCTTCTTCTTGATCAACAATTCAAGGATCGACAATTTACGCAGCGGCTTCGCCCCCGATCACAACCTTGATGTGCGCGCTCACCTCACGGTGCAGCTTGACCGGCACCAGGAACTCACCGAGCTGGCGCAGCGGCTCTTCCAGCTGGATCTTGCGCCGGTCGGTCACGAAGCCCTGGGCTTCAAGCGCCTGCGCGATGTCGGACGAGGTGACCGAACCGAACAGCTGCTCGTTCTCGCCGATCTTGCGTGTAAAGGCGAGCGTCAATGCGTCATACTGCGCCACCAGCTGCTCTGCCTCGCCTTTTTCGCGCGCCGACCGGCGTACCGCTGACTGCTTCATCTGCTCGATCACGGCCTTGTTGGCCGCGGTCGCCTGCATGGCGAGCTTGCGCGGCAGCAGGTAATTGCGCCCGTAGCCGTCGGCAACCTTGACCACATCGCCGCGGTTGCCCAGGTGCTCCAGATCTTCCTTAAGAATGACTTCCATGGTGCTTTCTCCTAAACCTCTCCGTGGCGGCCTGCCCTGACGGCGGCCTGCCTGTTGCTAGTAGCGTGCGGCGAACGGCAGCAGCGCGATATTGCGCGCCTGCTTGATGGCGCGCGTAAGCCGGCGCTGGTGCGTGGTGCAAACGCCGGTCAGGCGCCGCGGCGTGATCTTGCCGCGCTCAGCCACAAACTGCTGCAGCAGCCGTACGTCGCGGTACGGAATGGCTTCGATCTTTTCGACGCAGAACTTGCAAACCTTCTTGCGCCGGAAGAACTTGCGGCCGCCGCCCCCAGCGGGGCGGGGCGGGCGCGGGCCGCTGCCCGGGCCTCCGGGCCCACTGGAGCGGGGCCCGTCGGAGCGCGGTCCGTCCGTGCGTGGTCCATCGAATTGCGGTGCGCCTGAACCCTCGGCGCGGGATGTTGCCTGTGTCTCGTCTGCCATGTCCCTGATCCTTTCCTGAGCCCCATGCGGGGCGTTTGACACTTACGCGAGCGCGGGTGCTTCCGCCGCGGGCACGGTTGCCGGTACGGCCGGAGAGGCGGCGGCCAGCTCCGGGTTAGGTTGCGCGGTGCGCTTCACACGCGTCGCCCGCAGAGCCTTCACCTTGTCGAGCCGTTTTTCTTCCTCGTCCATGCGCACGGTCAGGTACTTAATAACCGGCTCGGACACGCGCAGACGCCGCTCAAGCTCGGCCACCAGCTTGCCATCCGCATCGATGGTCAGCAGCACATAGTTGCCGTCGTTGAACTTGCGCACCGTGTAGGCCAGCTTGCGCCGCCCCATCTTTTCAACCGAGCGCACGCTGCCGCCGCCGCCGGTCACTGTGCCTTCAAAGCCCGCGATCAGCTTGTCGGCATCTTCTTCCGCCACATCGGGTCGGATGATAAACATCACTTCGTAGAAACGTCCTGCTTCCGCCATAGCTGCCTCAAATCCAACCGTCCGCTCTCCGCGGGCCGGTCTGCTTCCTTGAAAACCTCTGCTACTTCCCCGCCGCAACAGCCGGGTTAAACCGGTTCATCGCCGCCGCAATCCCATCGACCGCTACTACCGCCACCGCCTCGGCCGTCCGATCGAGCGCCTCGCCCAGCAGCCCAAGCTCCATGCGCCGCAGCGGCTGGAGGAGGTACTCCGCGCCTCGCCGGCCTTTCCCTACGTCGCCGTCCGGCCCTACGCCGATCCGGATCCGCGCCCAATGCTCCGAGCCCAGCAGCGCCTGGATGCTTTTCGCGCCGTTATGCCCGTTCGCCGAGCCGTCCGGCTTGATCCGCAGGGTGCCCAGCGGGAAGGCTAGCTCGTCGTACAGCACCAGCAGCTCGCGCGCCGGGTCGACCGCAAACTCCCGGACCAGCGCCGCTACCGACTCGCCGCTGCCATTCATCCAGGTTTCCGGCTTGGCCAGCACAACTTCCTGACTGCCGGACGGGCTCGAGAAGGACACCCTGGCGGTCAGCGCCCGCGCCCGCCGGTTCGTGACCGCAACCCCGGCGCTGTCCGCGATCCGATCCACCGCCAAAAAGCCGGCGTTGTGCGGCGTCCACTGATACTCGGGCCCGGGATTGCCAAGGCCCACCACCAACAGCATTGCTTGCCTGCTTCCCTGCCTAAGTCCCGGCCTACTTCTTGGTAACAGCGTCCGGCGGGGTTTCGCCCTTACCCTTCTTAGCCACCTCAGGCTCGGCTGCCGCGGCCAGCGCGTCCACTGTCTCGGGCTCTTCCTTCACCAGTGCCAGGTGTGCGACCGTTGCTTCCTCATCCGTGATGAAGCGGAACTTACCCCCGTGCGGCAGGTCGGCCACGCGCAGCACATCGCCAATGTTCATCCCGCTCACGTCGACCTCGACCGATGAAGGAATATCGGACGGCAGGCACTCGATCTCGACCTCGCGCAGCACCTGGTCAAGCAGACCGCCCTCGTTTTTGACGCCGGCGGCTATGCCAACCAGCACGATCGGCACCTCGGCGCGCATCGCCACGTCGAGCGCGATGCGTTTCAGGTCCACATGGATCAGCCGGTCCTTGATCGGCTCAAACTGCCAGTCGACGATCATCGCCTTGGCTTTGGATCCGGCAACGTCCAGGTCGAAGATCGTGTTGTGGCCAGTCTCCGAGTGCAGAATGCGCAGCATCTGCTTCGGATCGAGCGCCACCGGGACGGTCGCCTCTTTTGCCCCGTAGACCACGCCGGGCAGCTTACCCGCGACGCGCACGCGACGCGCCGCGTTCTTGGTAAATCTGCCTTCGCGTATTTCTGCGTTTACCACTTCTGCTGTTGCCATATCCTCATCTTCCCTTCGGGCGGCACTATGCCTCCCTTTCCTGCCGGTTCGAGCCTGTTCGGCGCCGCGCTTTTGTTGTGAACTCAGCTGAAGAGCGTGCTGACGCTGGTTTCCATATGGATGCTTTCGATCGCCGCGCCCAGGAGCCCGGCAATGGTCCGCACCTTGATCTTCGGCTCCGCCCTCGATGCTTCCGACAGCGGAATCGAGTCACTGATCACGAGCTCCTTGAGTCGCGAGGCGTGGATGCGCTCGACCGCCGGGTCCGACAGCACCGCGTGCGACGCACACGCGTACACCGCGGTCGCCCCCTGATCGAGCAGCGCGTCGACCGTCTTGACGAGCGTGCCGGCCGTGTCCACGATGTCATCAATCACCAGGCAGGTTCGCCCGCGCACGTCGCCAATCACATTCATCACCGCGGTTACGTTGATGTCGGTCCGCCGCTTGTCCACAATGGCCAGCGGCGCACCCATCTTTGTGGCGAAGAACCGGGCCCGCTCCACGCCGCCCGCGTCCGGCGACACCACGGTCAGGTCCGGCAGCGCCAGCTCGCGGAAGTAGCTCACCATAACCGGGCTGGCGAACAGGTGGTCAACCGGAATGTTGAAGAACCCCTGGATCTGCGCCGCATGGAGGTCCAGAAACAAGGCTCGGTTTGCCCCCGCGGTCGCGAGCAGATCCGCCACCAGCTTGGAGGAGATCGCCACCCGCGGCCGGTCTTTGCGGTCCTGTCGCGCATAGCCGTAGTACGGCACCACCACCGTGATGCGCCCGGCCGAGGCGCGCTTCAGGGCATCGATCATGATCAGCAGCTCGACCAGGTGGCGGTCCACCGGGTTCGAGGTCGGCTGGATCACGAACACATCCGCGCCGCGCACGTTTTCTAGCAGCTGGAAATGGATCTCGCCGTCGGCAAAGCGCTGCAGCCGCGTTTCACCGAGCGGTACCCCAATGTGCTTGCAGATGTCCGCCGCAAGCCCCGGATTCGCGCTGCCCGAAAAGATGCGGAAGCGCTTGTCCTCGCGAAGGCGAGAGGCTTTTCTGCGCTCCACAAGCGGCCTGGTCCCGCCGTGCCCGTTGCGCTCCCCTTCGCCGGGTTCGGTTTCGGTCCCGATCGCACGCTCCAACTGGTTTCCCTGCTTCATCCTGCACCCTTTCACGGAGACTGGTTGATCTCCACTCACGGTCTTATCTGGCGGCTCTCGAAACCGGGCTGTTTTTCCCGGCCGCGGAGAGCGAAGAACACTGCAACGACTGAAACTGGCTGGGCGACTAGGATTCGAACCTAGACAAAGTGCGTCAAAGGCACTTGACCTACCGTTAGTCGATCGCCAAATCCTGCCACTGCAAATTCAAAACACCGTCGACTACGGGTTACCAGGCACAACAGATCTAGCACCGACAGGCCTTAGACCCC
>CAXTMW010000088.1:5231-7666 GCA_964245455.1 uncultured Acidobacteriaceae bacterium | reverse complement strand
CCGCTCCCTTTTCCCTGACCCTTCACTTACCGCTACCACCGAGCCACTTCACCTTCCCGCCTCAGCACCCGCGGCAACGATCCTGCCCGCCCAGTAGGCTGCACGCCCCACGGTTCGGCTCCGTATGCTGCGTACACGGAGCGTGTCAAGCCGCTGCTCCGCCTCCTGCGCTGCAGCGTCTCCGGCGTACAGCCCGAACACGGCGGACCCAGACCCGGAAAGTGCAGCATACGTACACCCGTCTGCAGGTTCGCCTACCAGGGCACGCTTGATTTGTCGTAGAAGGGGATGCTGCCGGAAGACGACTTCTTCAAAGTCGTTTAGGAGTATCCCGGTCTGGACAAGCGTGGGAAGGAGTCCCGCTTGGTCCTTGCCCAGGGCAAGAACACCGGTTGCGTGCTGCTCCGCCCATGTGGACGCGAGAGCTCGACTCAACGACTTGAGTTTATCGATCTCCTCGTCCGGGGTCAACCCGCGCGCCCGCCGCTCCTCATCCCAGGCCCGAAACGCCGCCGGTGTGGAAACCCCAACCTCAGGCAGCGCGACCACAACCTCCAGTGCGTTGCCGTGCTCGTCAAGGTCGCCGAGCGGCACCACGTCCTCGCCGCGGCCCAGCCCCAGCACCGTGCCCCCTAGCAGAAACAGCGGCACGTCCGAGCCTACCTCGGCCGCCAGCCTCAGCCGCTCTGTGCCGAGGAGTGCGGGCGCGAGCTCCAGCCGGGAAATCTCCCGCTCCAGGCCAACCAGCGCTGCCGCCGCATTGCCGGAGCCGCCGCCAAGCCCGCCCTGGATCGGCAGCCGCTTTTCAATGTGCACCCTTGCCCCCAGCCGCTCACGGCCGGGCGCTTCCAGCGCAGGACCCAGCATCTTCGCCACGGTGTTGCGTCCGTCGAGGGGCACTCGCTTGTCATTGGAGCTCAGCTCGATCTGGCTTTCGTCCCAACTCTCCGTCACCGAGACTGTGACGAGATCGTGCGAAGCAATGGTCTGGTACAGCGTTGCCAGCGCGTGGAAGCCGTCCGGCCGCGTCGGCCCGATTGCGAGGCCCAGGTTGATCTTCGCGTGGGAGCGGAGCGTAACGGGCATGGGACCAGCATAGCTAGACTGCAGGCTGGAGAGTTTCAAGACTACGCTGACCGTATGGGCCAGAGATCGGCCCGGCACTTCGGTACTGATGCTTTTTATCAACTTCCTTGCTAGTCTCGGTTCCGTCAGGCCAAGCGTTTGGAGGGTTTATCCAGTAGGTACTGGACGCCGTCTGACACACGGTCGCAGGGCCTAATCAGCTCTGGGAGTTCAACTCTCCTGCCCTCCGTTAGCCGGCGACCAAAGTTCACTGGCTTCCACGATGGACTAGTGCTTGACATAGGCCGTAAAGCTAAGTAGCCTACCGCTAGTGTCAGACGGCGTTCGACTGGATGTACTAAGTAGACAGCAAAAGGCTCCAGCCTGATTAACTGGAGCCTTTTGCTTTGGGCAAATGCCAGCCCACCTGCTACTGAGGATTCCTCAGGGCTGAGTCCCACCCAAAATCACGAGATGAGAAGATAGGGAGCGAATCCCGACCTCTCATGCGCAAAGTCATTTCCTCCCACATCTTCCTCAAAGCGCGCCTCCACCCCGGCCTGCTCGACACGCTCGCCCGTTCCGGCGCCGACGGCATCGAACTTTTCGCCGCGCGCCAGCACTTTGACTACACCGACCGCCCCACCATGCGGGAGGTCGGCGACTGGTTTCGTGCGAGTCCTGTCGAGCTCTTCTCCATGCACGCCCCGCTCTACGCCGACTACGACTCAGGCCGCGGCGGGGAACCGTCCGTCAATATCGTGCACAGCGATAAAGCGCGTCGCATCGATGGCATGGACGAGGTGAAGCGCGCCCTCGAGGTCGCCGAGCAGATCCCTTTTAAACACCTGGTGCTCCACCTCGGCGACCGCGGCGATGCATGGAATCCCCGCACCATCGAGAACGCCCTGACCGCGCTTGAGCATCTGCAAACCTACGCGCGCCCCCTCGGCGTTCGCCTTCTGGTTGAGAATATCCAGAACGACGTCACGACCCCCGCGCACCTGCTGGAGATCCTCCGCGCCGGCCACTTCGACGACGTTGGCGTGTGCCTCGACCTGGGCCACGCTCATCTGGGCGACGGCGTTCCCGATGCACTCGCGCAGCTCGGCGATCGCATCCGCTCCTCGCACATCCACGACAACCATGGGCAGAAGGACGAGCACCTGTGGCCAGGCGACGGCACGATCGATCTCGCTCCGGCCCTAGTCGGCCTCCGCGAAGCGAAGCAGCAGCCGGCGGGGGTGCTTGAAATCCACTACTCGCTCGGCATCGACGCCGCGCAGGTGGCCGACAAAGCCAGGGCAGCCTTCGCCCGCTTCGACCTGGTTTAAAGCGACCGCTCTCAATACCCCTTCTAGGCACACAGG
>CAXTMW010000088.1:2171-5221 GCA_964245455.1 uncultured Acidobacteriaceae bacterium | reverse complement strand
GGCAGACGACCCGCAAGCGACCCCGGCCCCGGAAACCGAGCTGAAACCGGCCCCCCTGACCACCATTGCCGCGATCGGCCGCCACGACGGCCAGCGCGTCACCCTCCAGGGCTGGCTTTACAACCTGCGGGAAAGCGGCAAACTCCTCTTCCCCATCTTTCGTGACGGCTCGGGCACCATCCAGGGCATCGTCCCCAAGGCTGCCGTTTTGCCGGAGGTTTTCGACCGCATCAAGACGCTCACGCAGGAGTCCTCGGTCACCGTGACTGCGCGCGTCCGCGCCGACAAACGCGCCCCCGGCGGCTACGAGCTCGACGTCGAAGACGTCGCTGTCCACCAAAGGGTTGGGGAAGACGCTCCCTTCCCGATTACGCTCAAAGAGCACGGCGTCGACTTCCTGATGGAGCACCGCCACCTTTGGATACGCACCCCCCGCCAGTCGGCCATCCTGCGCATCCGCGCCGAGATCATCCGGGCCGCCCGCGACTTCCTCGACGAGCAAGGCTTTACCCTGACCGACCCGCCGGTCCTGACCCCGGCTGCGTGCGAAGGCACCTCGACGCTGTTTCCCGTCGAGTACTTCGGCGAGGAAGCGTTCCTCACCCAGTCCGGCCAGCTCTACATTGAGGCCACTGCGCTCGCGCTCGGCCGCGTGTACTCCTTCGGGCCAACCTTTCGCGCGGAAAAGTCGAAAACCCGCCGCCATCTCACCGAGTTCTGGATGGTGGAGCCGGAGATGACCTACGCCGGGCTTGCGGAGCTGATGGAGCTGGCGGAAAACTTCATCGCCTTTCTCGTCGACCGCGTCCTCACCCGCCGACGCGCCGACCTGGCCCTTACCGGGCGCGACATTGCGAAGCTCGAAACGATCAAGGCTCCTTTTCCACGCCTGCGCTATGACGAAGCCGCGCGTATGCTCAACGACGCGCACGAGAAAGGCGAGCTCCCCGAGCCTTTTGAGTACGGCAACGACTTCGGCTCGCCGGACGAAACCTGGCTTTCCTCCCAGTTCGATCGCCCCGTGATGGTTCACCGCTACCCAGCGAACGTGAAGGCGTTTTACATGCAGCCCGACCTGGCCGACCCGCAGTTCGCCCTGTGCGTTGACGTGCTCGCGCCCGAGGGCTACGGCGAAATCATCGGCGGCTCCGAGCGTATCGCCAGCTACGACCTGCTGAAGCAGCGCATTGAGGATCACCGCCTGCCGCTCGAGGCGTTCCAGTGGTACCTGGACCTGCGCCGCTACGGCTCGGTCCAGCACGCGGGCTTCGGGATGGGCATTGAGCGTGCCGTGGCCTGGATCTGCGGGCTGGACCACGTCCGCGAAACCATACCCTTCGCCCGCACGCTCAACCGCATGTACCCGTAGCCTCGGCAGACGGACCGGCCGGCTTCCCGTGAAAAGCTGGCCAAATAACGCGCCCGCGCGCCGCGTTGGCTTGGCAAGTCCCTATGCTGAAGTCGCGGGGCCGCCCGCTCGTTGACTCCGCCAGGGATGTTTTATGAACAACATCGCAAGGGCTCTCGTGCTCGCATGCACCGGGGCCTCCTTCTTCCTCTCGCCCCTCGGCACTCAGATCGGCGCAGCCCAGTCCGCATCCTTACCCGTCCCGATCGTCGGCGTCGGCGTATTTCCGGTTGTCGGCTCCTCGGCCGGTGCCCCGCTCACCTCCTTCGATCAGATCTATGTCGATCCGTACTTTCCCGTGATCGGTGCGCTTTCCAATCGCAGCGGCAAGACCGTCGAGCTGTTTAACGCGCTCACCGGGGAGGCGTTCGGCTCAACCGGCGCTGTGTTTGCCGGTAAAACTCCAGACCTGAATAACGGAGGTCCGGACGGCATCGTGATCGCCGGAACGCAGCTCTGGGTCGGCGACGGCCCCAGCGTTGTGCACGTCTTTGACCTTGCGGCTAACATCACAAACCCTCCGCAGATCGCCCTCATCAACACGGGCGGCACCCTGCGCGCCGACTCCCTCGACTATGACCCGCACACCGGTACGGTCATCGTTGGCAATGCGGATACGCAGCCGACCTTTGTGTCCCTGATCTCGGCCAACACCTTCAAGATCACGAAAAAGATCGTCTTCGACGGCTCGAACGGGACACCCGACGCTTCCATCGGCGGCGTCGGCGATGTGATCTACGACCCGGCTCTCGACAGCTTCGTCGTCAGCCTGTCGCAGATCGGCACCGACCCCACAAAAGGTGCTGTCGCCCTGATGAACACTGCGACTGGGGCCATCACCAAGGTCATCGCGGGCATCGATAACTGCCAGCCGTCCTCCGTTGTTCCCGGTCCGGGAGACAACATCCTCGTCGGCTGCGACCCGGGCTTTCCGGCGCCTGACCCGGTTGTGTTTGCTCCGCGCACGTACATCATCAACGGGCGCACCGGAGCGATCCTGGCGAACATTACGGAGGTCGGCGGCGCGGATTTTGTCGCCTATAACCCACGGGACCGCCGCTACTACACGGCATCCCGCGACTTCTTCACAAGCCCGTCCGCCACTGCCGCAACCCCGGTGCTTGGGGTCATCGACGGCGATACCAATCAGTGGGTCGAAAACATCCCGACCGGTACCAACGCACATGCTGTTGCTGTGAACCCGTTGAATAACTTCATTTTTGTCCCGCTCCAGAACCCGAACCCGCTCTGCGGCGGTTTACCCGGATGCCTGGGCGTCGCCCAGTCGCCCACCCGCTAAAGGCTGCTGCCGACGCGGCAGACCGGGAAGTATCTGCAACCGAAAGGTGCAGATACTTACCGGCAGCGGCTCCCGAACCATTGAGAACAACATCCCGGGGCGACGCGCGCGACCGCAACCCAACTACTATCGACGGAGCATGCCTAAACTCCGCGTAGGTGTTCTTTTCGGCGGCCGCAGCGGCGAGCACGAGGTTTCGCTGCTTTCCGCCGCCTCCGTCCTTGCTGCCCTGGACCGCTCTAAATACGACGTTACCCCGATCGGCATCACCAAAGCAGGCCGGTGGGTTACCGCCGCCGATGCGGAGCTGCTGCTGCGCGGCTCGGCGGACGCTACGGCACG
>CAXTMW010000088.1:0-2161 GCA_964245455.1 uncultured Acidobacteriaceae bacterium | reverse complement strand
GGCGACCCGCAGGCTACCTTCTCGGCCGCCGTGCTGGCTCGGGGCTCGGCCGCCATTATGCCGCCCGAGCCCGGCGCGGGGCTCATCCCGTTTGAAACGGCCGGCGCGCCCCACCGCGATGCGCTCCCGCTCGACGTGATCCTGCCTGTCATCCACGGCACCAACGGCGAAGACGGCACCCTCCAGGGCCTTCTGGAGCTCGCCGGCCTGCCGTATGCCGGCTCGGGCGTCCTGGGCTCCGCCGCCGGCATGGACAAGGACGTGATGAAGCGCTTGTTTGCCTCCGCCGGCCTGCCGATCCCGGCGCATGTCGCGCTGCTGCGTTCCGCGTGGCAGGCTGATCCGGACAGGTCCATCGCGACCATTGAAGCCGCACTCCGTTACCCGGTATTTGTGAAGCCCGCGAACGGCGGCTCGTCGGTCGGCATCAGCAAAGCCCGCGACCGCGTTGAACTTGCTTTAGCGCTCACCCTGGCGGCCCGCTACGATCGCAAGCTGGTCATTGAGCAGGCCGTAGGCGGCAGTGCAGGAGGAAAAGCCCGCGAACTTGAGGTCGCGATCCTCGGCAACGACCACCCCGAAGCCTCGGTCGTCGGCGAAATCATTCCTTCGGCCGACTTCTACGACTACGAAGCCAAGTACCTGAGCGAGGGCTCGGTTCCGGTCATCCCCGCCGACATCTCGCCGGAGCAGTCGGAGCAGATCCGCGCCATGGCCATCCGCGCCTTCCAGGCCTGCGACTGCGCGGGGCTGGCGCGCGTCGACTTCCTGATGGAGCCTGATGCGGGCGTGTCCGGAGCGAGCCCGCGCATCTACCTGAACGAAATCAACACGCTGCCCGGCTTCACTTCCATCAGCATGTACCCCAAGCTGTGGGCCGCCAGCGGCCTCGCCTACCCCGCGCTGCTTGACCGGCTGATTGCGCTCGCGCTGGAGCGTGCCGCCGAGCGAAGCGCAACCACGTACAGCCTGCCCTAGCGAAAATACCGAAGATGGGAACCGAAGAGGGAGACCGGGTGTCTAAGCCGTTAGCCGGGCAGGTAAGCAGGCAGGAGGCGCAGCGCTCATGACGTTGCTCGATGCACCCCGCTATGACGCGGAACGCGCACGCATCATCCGCAACAGCATCCTCATCAGCATCGGCTTGTTGTTGCTGGGGATTGTGCTGACAATCGTCTTCTGGGATTGGCCGGAACAGCACCGCGTCAACCACTTTCTTTCGCTCATCGAGAAGGGCGACTTGCCCGATGCGTACGCCTACTGGAACAACGATCCTGAGTGGCGGCAGCACAGCGAACGCTACAGCGGCTACACCTATGCCGAGTTCGAGCGCGACTGGGGCCCGCAGGGCGACTACGGCGTCATCCGCTCGCACAAAATCGTCATCTCCAAGCTCGTCGGCGCCAAGCGCGGAGCCGGGGTCGTCACCGGCGTCGACATCAACGGCGGTAAGACGCCGATGTTTCTGATCGTCAATAAACACACGCACGAGATCGGCTTCTCGCCGGTGGAGCTGTATGTGGGGCCCGATTAGTGCTTGCGTGTTCGGGCGACGAAGGACGCTACACAAAAGGGGTCATCCTGAGGAGCGAGACGGGGTCCCCGGCGAGCTTGCTCGCTGGGGTGTCCAAAGCGAGGAAGGATCTGCTTTTCGCGCGCGGATGAAGCAAAAGCAGATCCTTCGCTGCGCTCAGGATGACCCCAGTAGTTACGCGAACTTCCCACACACTCTGAGCGGAGTCAAAGACCTGCTGTTGTTCCCCCAGCGCTGCGAGCTGCCTGTCTACACTGCAGCCACAGCACCCGTCACCTCCGCACGCACAGTACGCGCCGCTGCTGTCATGTGCCGCATCGCTTCCCGCACCTCCGGCCAGCCGCGCGTCTTTAGCCCGCAATCGGGGTTCACCCACAACTGCTCGGGCGCGATTACCGCAGCCGCCGCCCGCAGCATCGCTTCCATCTCCCCCTCAGGCGGCACCCGCGGCGAGTGGATGTCCCACACCCCCGGCCCGATCCCGTTTGGGTACCGTGCCTGGCTGAAAGCCGCAAGCAGCTCGCCTTTGGACCGCGCCGACTCCATCGAGATCACGTCCGCATCGAGCGCGGCGATCGCCGGCAGGATCGACTCAAACTCGCAGTAACACACGTGCGTGTGGATCTG
>CAXTMW010000087.1:0-15010 GCA_964245455.1 uncultured Acidobacteriaceae bacterium | reverse complement strand
CCAGCGCGACGCCGTCCCGGATCAGCGCGGCGTTTGCGGTAAACACCATGTCAGGCAGCGCAGGCTGGGGCTCGACGAGCAGCACGTCAGCAAGCCCGCTTAGTACTTCGTGCAGGTGCTTCCACTGCGCGAGCGCAACCGCGTAGGAAGCCGAGTGGATGTTACCTTCCATCCACGGATTGATGACGTATTGCACGTCAAAAAAGCGGGGCGGGCACATCAGGAGGGTGGGGCGGGACTGCGGCAAACCGGCATGGGTGCCCAAGGGCATAAAGAGAGCTCCTGGGCGAGTGTGCCCCGCGCCCGGCGTCCGGTCAAGATGACCTGCGGCAAGGGAGCATCGGGCCGAGCATCGAAGTACCATGAGCGATGGTGCCCGAGGCGCGCTGCTGGCCTGGTTTGATACGCACAAACGCGACCTGCCGTGGCGGCGCACCCGCGACCCCTATGCCATCTGGGTCTCGGAGATCATGCTGCAGCAGACGCGGGTGGCGGCGGTGCTCGAGCACTACCGTCGCTGGATGGAGCGCTTCCCTACCGTTGCCGCGCTGGCCGAAGCGAGCGAGCCTGAGGTGCTGGCCGCCTGGAGCGGCCTGGGCTACTACCGGCGCGCCCGCATGCTGCACCGCGCAGCGCAGGTGGTGGTGGCCGAGCATGGTGGCCAGCTTCCAAGAACAGCAGCGGAGCTGCGCGCGCTCCCCGGCATCGGCGAGTACACCTCCGCCGCGATCGCGAGCATCGCGTTCGGCGAGCCTGTGGCGGTGGTCGACGGCAACGTGGAGCGAGTGGTGATGCGGCTGGCCGGGCTGAGTAAGGGAGCGGGAGAAGGTGGCCTCGCCGTAAGGCTGGCACGCAGGATTCGCGTAGGAGCGCAAAAGCTGGTGGACCCAGAGCGCGCCGGCGACGCAAACCAAGCCATGATGGAGCTGGGAGCGACCGTGTGCCTGCCGAAAGCGCCGCTGTGTCTGAGCTGCCCGGTGCAGCCGTGGTGCCGTACACGCGGCGAGCACCCGGTGGTCGCACGCAAGGCGCCGGTTGCGCGTGCCATTACGTACGCGCTGGTGGAGCGGCCGGGCGAGGTGCTGCTGCGCCAGAGGGCGAGCGACGCGTCGCTGATGGCCGGCATGTGGGAGCTGCCCGAGTGGACCTCCGACGAGGAAGTGAGCGGTGCGGAGATCGTGCTGCAGGTGCGGCACGCCATCACCGTCACCAACTATGCGGTAAGCGTGGTGAGGGTTCCGCAGGAGGCCGCGGCCCGGCTTGCGCTCGACGGCCGATGGACCGCTGTGACCGAGCTGCCGCAGTGGGCGCTGACCGGCCTGGCGCGCAAAATTCTGCGCAGGCTTGGGTTGTGGCCCGCGTAGCTTTGCTCGCAGCCGCTGCTTAGCGCGCGGACGGAGCCGCAAGTGCAGCAAGCCAGTTCAGCACCTCGGTTTCAAGCGCGATGCGATGGTCGGAGAAGCTGTGGTCGGTCACCATGTGAACTTCGGTCACGCTGGTGTCACCGGCGCTGCGCAGGGCGGCGGCAAAGGCAGCGTTGGCTTCGCCGAGGCCGTCATTGGCTTCCAGCACAAGCGCCGGCATGGTGTGGACGGCGGAGGCATAACCGAGGTAGTTCCATGCAGCGGCATGGGCCCTGGCGTCGGCCCACAAGCTTTGCGCGGTGCAGCCCGCGAGCGGAGCAATCTCCGCCTGGTACGACGCGATCCTCGCGGCCTGGGCGCCCGGGGTCACGGCATGCTGGGCCTCTTCGCCGATGTTCCAGGCGCTGATAACACCGACGCCGGCAAGCCGCGGGTGCGTAGCGGCGGCATGGAGCGCAAGAAAGCCGCCCATGCTGTGTCCCAGCACGGCAATCCTGTTCGGATCGAGGCTGTACTTTGCATCAACGGCAGGGTCCGCCAGAAACGCGAGCGCGGCGTCTGTGTCCTCAATCGCGTGCGAAAACGAAAACGCACCGCCAGAGCCCCAGGCACCGCGATAGTGGAGCGTGAGCACGCTCCAGCCGAAGCGGCGCATAGCTTGTGCGAGATCGAGGTTCTGCTCATTGCCGGGAAAGCCGTGCAGCAACAGGACCACCGGATGGGGCGCGGCGCCCGAGGCAAGATAGAAAACAGCGTTCATGGCTACGCCATGGCTCGGCACCGTCAGCTCTACCAGGCGTGCCGGATGCGCGGCGTCGGCCGGCGGATCCGACGTGATGGCCTGCGTGACCGCAGGCGGGGCAATGGCGAGCTGTGCGCGTGCCGGAGAGTGGGCGAGACCAAACAGCAGCAGGAGCGTCAAGAGTCCTGCGCGGAAAGCTGGCATCACGGACCTTTCTTGTTCACAGCACTGCGGAGCGCTTCAATCCGAGGAGATTCGCCCGCGCCGCCTACACGAGCGTAACGCACGCATTTCCGGGCTGTCCGCCTGCGACCAGTTTGGTACTCTCCCTGTATCCCGCTTGCCGGCTTTTCTCGCGTAACAAGCGCGAACAGCGTCCAAGGAGTTACATGCTTCGTTTTTCTTCCTGCTTCGGCCTGTTTCCCCTGCTTCTGGCTGCCTCGGCTGCGCTCGCCCAGTCGCCGTCTGCCGCGCTGCCTCCGGT
This sequence comes from uncultured Acidobacteriaceae bacterium, assembly GCA_964245455.1. Taxonomy (GTDB): domain Bacteria; phylum Acidobacteriota; class Terriglobia; order Terriglobales; family Acidobacteriaceae; genus EB88. The sequence goes on along the minus strand of CAXTMW010000087.1, from coordinate 12,420 downwards.
GCCGTCGGTGGCAGGTGTTCCGGACGCGGCGCGGCAAGCCGCGTCCTTGATTGACCCCGAAAAGATTCGGGCCCACGTCAAGTTCCTGTCCAGCGATCTTCTGGAAGGCCGAGGGCCGGGCAAGCGCGGTGCAGAGCTGGCGGCCGAGTACATCGCGACCCAGTTTGCGCTCAATGGACTGAAGCCTGCCGGCGACAACGGAACGTTTTACCAGAAGGTCGACTTATACGCGGTCCACACGGATGAAGCCGCGACGAAGTTCACGCTCGTGACGAAGAGCGGAGCGCCTACACCGCTCGCCTACAACACCCATTTTGTGGTGAAGGATGAACGCGGGGAGCCTTCGGCCGACATCGACGCGCCGATTGTGTTTGTGGGCTACGGCATTGACGCGCCCGAGTACGGATGGAACGACTACAAGGGTATCGACGTGAAAGGCAAAGTCCTGCTCGTCATCGTGAACGAGCCGGCTTCCACTGACGAGAACTTTTTCAAAGGCAAGGCGCTGACTTATTACGGCCGGTGGACCTATAAGTACGAGCAGGCAGCGCGGCTGGGCGCTGCGGGCGTGCTGATTATCCACCGCACCGACCTGGCAAGTTATCCGTGGGCCGTGGTGCAGAACTCGCAAGCCGTGGAAAAGAGCTACCTAAAGGGCGACCCGCTCGCGACGCTCAAGGCTGCGAGCTGGATACAGCTCGAAACCGCGCGCAGGCTGATGCAAACCGCGGGGCTCGATCTCGACAAGCAAATTGACGCGGCCGGCAAGCGGGGCTTCAAGCCGGTCGAGCTGCCGATGCGTTTGCAGGCGCACGTAGCCAGCGTGGTGCGGCCGTACAGCTCGGCCAACGTCATCGGCAAGGTTGTCGGAACAGACGCGAGTGAGAGTAATGCGGTGCTGTACACGGCGCACTACGACCACCTCGGTATCGATCCAAACGCAAAGGGCGACGGCATCTACAACGGGGCGGCGGATAACGGCACCGGGTGCGGGATCCTGGTAGAGCTGGGCCGCGCGTACGCGCAGTCGACGCCGCCGCCGCCGCACACCATCTACTTCTCGTCGGTGACGGCAGAAGAACAGGGCCTGCTGGGCTCGGCGTACCTGGGAATGCACCCGCCGGTCTCTGCAAAAAATATCGCGCTTGACCTGAACTATGACGAACTTCTGCCGATAGGTGTTCCAACGAGCGCGGAGGTAAGCGGCTCGGAACGAACGCAGTTTTACCCGGTCGTCCAGAAGACGGCGCAGGCGTTCGGATTGACAATTCAACCGGACCAGTTCCCAATGGCAGGCAGCTACTACCGGTCAGATCATTTCTCGATGGCGCGGGTCGGCGTGCCGTCGTTCTCGATCGGCGAGGGCACGCTGTTTGAAGGCCACGACGCGGCCTGGGGCGAGGCGCAGGACAAGGACTACACCGCGAACCACTACCACCAGCCAAGCGATGAATACCGTGCCGACATGGACTTTCGCGGCGATGCGCGCATGGCACAGTTCGGGCTGATGCTGGGCTGGCAGGCAAGCGCGGGCGCAGGGACGGAGTGGAAGCAGGGGGACGAGTTTGAGCGGGCTCGCCGCAACAGCCAAAGCCTGAGCCAGGCCCAGTAGCGTGCGGGCGCGCTTGAGCACCAGTATCTTTGTTCTGGCCATGTGTGCTCCCGAGCTCAGGAGTACGACATGGGCCCGGCAAAGCACCGGCGACCCCTCGCTGCGTACGCGTGCCGCGGCGAAGGCGGATGCGCCGACACTTACGGCAACCGGCCATACGGCCCTTCCGTCCGAGGCAGAAGGGCGCTACCGGTGGGGCCGGGCCGGCGGCAGCCAGGCCTATGACGAGATCGAGCTGTACTTTGAAGAGGGCAAGCTGCAGGGGTACATGACGGAACACCTGGACCCCGACCCGCATGCCTCTCCTATAACGTTCGCCTTTACGACGACGCACATCGATGGGCACCGGCTGCAGTGGGCTACGCGGCAGGTACACGGGGTGACGTACAGCTTCAGCGGCCGGCTGGAGCGTGGTGCCGCGTCCAGCACGAGCCTCGCGGGGTACTACCTGCTGATCGGCACGATGACCCAGCATGGCGGCGATACCGACGGGCTGACGAGTGCAGTGACCCTGAAGCGAGAGCCGGGCGGCTTGTAGAACGCATCAGATCGAGCAGCAGCGCTGAAGGGCTCAATGGCGGTCCAGATGCAGCGGAGCGAGACACAGAAGCCCCAACTCAGGCGCGTACAAAGGAGACCGATGGACCGGACAGGAACAGCAGAGTGGCATGGCGGATTGCAGGACGGCAAGGGAACCGTATCGACCGCAAGCGGTGTACTCAAGGAAACGCAGTACTCGTTCTCGACCCGCTTCGAGAATGGAATCGGAACTAACCCGGAAGAGCTGATCGCCGCGGCGCATGCAGGCTGCTTCACCATGGCCCTGAGCGCACAGCTTGGCGAGGCGAAGTTGACGGCAGAGTCGCTGAAAACCACAGCCAAGGTGACGCTGAGCAAGGTTGAGGGCGGCTTCGGCATTACCGCGATTCACCTGACGACCGAGGCCAGAATACCGGGTGCGGATGAGGCAGCATTCCAGAAGGCTGCGGATGGGGCGAAGAAGGGTTGCCCTATCTCTAAGCTGTTTGCGAACAACACGCAGGTCACCCTGGATGCAAAACTGGTTTCCTAAGAAACGCGGCGAGTGCTCGCGGGCGGCCGCCGGCGGAGAAAGGGACTGGCTTTGGCATCTCGGTTGCCGAAACCGGCTTCATGCACATTCAGCATATATGAAAGTGCGGCATAGGCCAGTCGGGTTGTCGCAAGTGAAGAATGAGTGAGCTTCGTCAAGTCAACGTACAGGCAGAACTTAGCCATGCCGATAGGGCGCGCTCAGAATTCTATTAAATCGTCAGGTTATATTTCATTCGATCGTCAGGTCATCGCTGAGCGAAGCGAAGGTCTGCTTTTCACTTCATCCAAGCACGAAAAGCAGATCTTTCCTCGCTTTGCTCCTCAGGGTGACCCCCTTTTCCTAGCGGGAGATTTACGAGGATGAATTCGCACTCATTGCTCTCAGGACGCCTTCCATGACCGCATAGGTCTCGAGCGAGTACTTTCCGAACGGATCTACTCAGGATGCGATCTTAGGTCCTGTATGTAAGGCAAACTACTTGCCCGCCGCATTCTCGACGACATAGCTGCGCAAAGTGGTGCTGATCTCAGTCGCTTGCCGCACACCGCTATCCATCATGCTGAGCCACTGCACACTTGCCTCATCGGGCTTGCCGAGCTTCAGCAGGTAGTGCGTCTGCACGATAATCTCAAGCGCATTGCTCAGGTCGTGCACCAGGCGGCGGATCTCCGCAGCATGCACGCCTGGGATCGGGCCCGCTTCGACATCTTTCATTGCCTTGTGACCTCCGGGAGATGAGTTCCACGCGACCTCCAAAGCATACGCGAGCTGCCCGGTTGACAGACAGGGTGGGCTTTGGGACACTTGGAAAGCCGTGGAACCTTGTTACGCAAGGAAACAGGCTTCAGTGCCGTAGTGGCGGAATTGGCAGACGCGCGTGGTTCAGGTCCACGTACTCGCAAGGGTGTGGAGGTTCGAGTCCTCTCTTCGGCACCAAAAGGTCTTAGCAGTAGAAATCCAAGGCAAACCGGGCGTCTGGGCCGCTCTTTGTCGCTGTGCGCCTTGTTTTCAGGGCAAGCCAAGATAGTGTGCGTACGCCGCATACACCCCTTCAAACACAGTGTCCCAGCTTGCCGCAGCCGCGTACGTGCGCGCCCGGGTACACAGCAGGGCGTGCTGCACCGGGTTATCAAGCAGCGACAGAACAGCGTCCGCGAACGCGTCGTCCTCGGCAATGCATCCGGCGCCCTCCGAGGCCTGGACGATATGCGCGGGGCCGCCCGACGGGGTCACAATCGCCGGCACGCCCGAAGCCATTGCTTCCAGGACGACGTTGCCGAAGGTATCGGTGTGCGAAGGAAACAGAAAGCAGTCCATGTTGCTGTAGGCTTCAGCCAGCGCTTCGCCACGCAGCACGCCCGGAAACTGAGCATCGGGCAGAGCACGGCGCAGCGCGCCCTCCTCGCTTCCCTGCCCGACGATGAGGAAGCGGATGTTACGACGCCCGCGGCGTTCAAGCTCGTGAGCGACTCGCGGCAGCAGCGCGACATTCTTTTCCACCGACAGGCGACCCACATAGCCGAGCGTCCACACGCCGCTTGTCTCGGGCGGAGGCACAGTGCGGCGCTGGGGTGAGAAGAGTGCCGCATCGATGCCGCGGGTCATCAGACAACACGGACGGCCGGTCGCCTCGGTAAGCAGCGCACACAGCTCGGGGTTGGGCGCGAACAGGAGCCGCGCGCTCTTGTAGAAAAGCGCGGCCGCACCCATGGCGGCTCGCTCGATCGCAAAAGCAGCGCGCGGCCGCCGGTCCTGCGGCAGCGCACGCAAAGCCCAACTGGAGCGCCGCGCCGCGTACTCGTGCACGTTGGTGTGCCACGAGGCGACCAGTGGAACCCCGAGTCGATGGGCGAGCGCCGCGCCCAGCATCCCGAGCTCGCTCGGGCCTGTGATGTGCACCAGATCCGGCTTAAATGCGCGCACGGCTCGGAAGATTGTGCTCGCGTGGCGGACAAACAAAGGGTCGTACTCAAGGTCCTTGTCGAGCGCGAACGAGGCGGGTCCGCGAGGAAGCTCAAGCGTGTGCAAGCTGCCTTCGACCGAGGAACGGGGAGCGCCGGAACCCGCGCGAACACACAGAAAAGGTCTGCCGGTGCGTTCTGCCCACGCAGCAAAGTGGCGCGCGGTGTGCGCGACTCCGTTTACCTCGTGGAACGAATCAGGGAAAAAAGCGACCCTGGGCGGCGCGTGGTGCGGCATGGGGTTAGTGTATGCGGCCCGCGCCGGCGTGGATGCGCTTACTCACCCAACGCGTGCTGCAGCTCGCTCGGCTCCGACCAGGCATGGCGCAGGCCCTGCGAAACAGGCCGGGAACCAAGCAGGCGAATCGCGCCCAGAGTGTAGTGAATATACCGGGGAGCAGTGCCGGCGGGCCAAAGCTCCGCAATCGGTCGCGCCGCACCGTCGCTTCCAGGATGAAAGACCCGCTCGTCCCAGCGACGCGAGCCCAGTGGAAACTCCGGGTAGTCGCGAATGACGTCGAGCGTCGACTGCAGCACGCGATGCTTGAACGGCTCGGCATACTGCGGCATGAACAGTACGTGACTGCGGCCTTCGTAGCGAATCTCGTGCACAAAGTCAGTAAAGCTGGTCGCGTTGGTCAGATTGAGGACCGCATTCGGTTCCATGCCGTGTCGGTCGCCGCCCGAGATCAGCAGCTTGCCGTGTTCCTGCGCCATGGTGCGCACCGCGCGGTTTTCCTTCCACATGCGCAAACCGTTCAACTCGAGCGCATGGATGTAGCGGCCGTTCTCCGCCATGAAGCGACGCAGCAGCTCCGCATGGCGCGCGGCACCCACCAGGTACAGGTCCCACATAGGGTGATTGAAGATGATGAGCACGTTCGGCAACGCGTGCAGGGCGGCAAGGATTTCCGTAAGCCGGGCGTCCGGGTTTTCCATCGATGCGGCTGCCGAGGTGAACTCGGCGAAAGTGCGCATCCAGCTCTGCCCGGCGTCGCTAGGCAGGTTGTGGATGCCGAGGTGAAAGCTTTGATCGCCGCCATAGGGCACACTCCACTCGACTGAAACTGGAATGTGCCGCGCCGAGGCAATGGTCCGAAGAAGCATGGGCGCGTTGATGTTGTCATGGTCAGACAAGGAGACCAGGGGGTTGAGACCGATTTTCTCAATCTGTTCCCGTTCAAGATCAAATGCCAGCTTTGGGGTTAGCGGCGGCGTCCAGAAGCTGGCGGCGTAGTTCACCAAAACTTTGTGATTGTCCCTGGCGCGCCGCTCGACGCGGGTCATCACGGTTTGCAGCCAGCCGATGCGGCGGCCCAGCGCCGCAAGAAAATCCAGCGTTTCCTGCGACTGGTTGGTATGGCTGTGGAGTGAAACACCGGTGATGTAGCTGTCCGCCGCCTCTTCGTCCTTCCAAAGGTACGAGATTTGCCTGAGCTTGCTCATGGGTAGCCTCCGCTGTCTCCATGTTCCGGCTGCACTATGAATGGGGCATGACGAAGACGCGAAAGAGCCGGGAAAAGATAGGGATTCAGTACTTTGGTGATCCTCTCAAGAGCAGCAATAGCTTTACCGGTCATTGCAGACCAAACCGCAACATGCCTATCTGTCACCGTGTATGCGCTATCTCCGGGGTCAGGTTTTCCGGGTCAGCGCCCTCGTCCGGCTGCAGGTGAAAACGCGTGAGACTGTCGCGCAGCTGCGCAAAGGCCTCGTCCGGCGAGTCGACAAAACTGAACAGGCTGCGGTCGCCTGCGGAAACGGCGCCTGCCTCAATCAGCGCATCCACGTTGAGCACGCGCTCCCAGTAGGCGCGGCCGTACAGGAGCACGACAATATTCTTCGCCAGTTTGCCCGTCTGTGCCAGGGTCAGGATCTCGAACAGCTCGTCGAGGGTGCCGAACCCGCCCGGAAACACCACGAGCGCTTTTGCAAGGTAAGCGAACCAGTACTTACGCATGAAGAAGTAGTGGAAATCAAACGACAGCTCAGGGGTGATGTAACGGTTCGGCAACTGCTCAAACGGCAAACGGATGTTGAGCCCGATACTTTTGCCGCCGGCCTCCCACGCGCCGCGATTGGCTGCCTCCATAATGCCGGGGCCGCCGCCGGAACAGACAACAAAGCGATGATGCCCGGCGCGGGTGGCATAGGGCAGGGCTTCAGCCCAGCGGGTGTGCTCGGCCGCGAGGCGGCGCGCGTCCTCGTAGTACTGCGCCATCTGCTCGGCTGCCTCCATGCTGGGCGGCTTGTGCACGAGCGGCTCCCGCGGCTCTCCTGCTTCCGACAAAAGCGCGAGCTCCTGCTGCCGCTCACGGGAGTGGAAGCGAGCCGAACCGAAAAACACGACCGTGTCGCGAATGAGCTCCCGCCGAAAGCGCGCGAGCGGCTCGGAGTACTCGGAAACGATGCGAACGATGCGCGCATCGGCGCTGTGGAGGAACCCTTGATCTTCGTAGGCGAGGGGAGGGCGAGGGAGCGGATCGGGTTCGCGCATGGCCTGGCAAGCATCACCGGTCGCCGGTCGGCGCGTCAAGGCAGGCTTTGCCGCGCGACAGCGAAAGCGAAGGTGAGCGAGGGCCGCGCGTGCCAGAACTTTTTGTAGGTTTCGCGGCCGCGAAGCATGTCGATAACCGCGACGCCCTCGCCGGCAGCGTGCTCGATCGCGAGCGCGGTCAGCAGGGTGCCGGGACGGAGGCTCGCATGATGCGCTGCGTGCCCCATCAGGTAGAAGTACGCGGTGCGGGCAGACTCGGCTCCGCCATCTGCTGCAGCCGGATCGACCAGCGCGTACAACACGGCGATGACCTCGGTCTCTCTGCGCAGCACATACAGCCGCAACAAGCCGCTCGCCTGGAGCAAAGGCAGCGCCTCCCGATGCCAGGCGAGTACGAGGGGATCGGCGAGAACGCCGGGCTCGCCGGCGTTCTCCCAGCGCTCGGTATGGAGCCGAACCAGTGTTGTAAAAACTTCCGGAAGCGAGTCTTCGCCGGCGGCCGCAAGCGTGACTTTCGCGCGTCCGCCGGCGGCGTTGAGGAAGTAGCGCACATCAGCGCGCAGCTTCGCCGGCAGCTGCGCGACCGGGAGCGCAGGGCAGCGGCTGCAGCTTTCGCCGGCGCGGGGGGTGGCCCGCTCCGGGCCGAGCGTGCACAGCGCCTCAGTCAGGGGCGAGTACGCGCGCAGCTGCGTAAGCTGGGCGACGTCCCAGTCCAGCTCCCTGCTCAGCAGGGTCAACGCGGCGAGCACGTGGGCGGGCGTGCACTCGGGCGCGAACACGCCGTCGAGGTAGTCCGACGTGCCCGCGCCGAGCAGCAGGAGCTGCCGCTCGCGCGTTCTGGGGTCCTCGTAGATGTAGAGCGGCAACAACGCGAGCAGATGGTCTCCCGCGTACGCCGTGATTGCACGCAGTCCGGGCTGACCAAACCGGCGCCACCAGGGCAGCAGCCACTCCGGGCGCTGGAACGGCGTCCGGTAGCGGTCGCGGTGCCAAAGCTCGATCCACTCCGGCACAACCTTTTCGAGCTCCTCGGTGGAGCGGAGCACACGAATTACAAGGCCATCCGGAACCGAAAGCACGCGCGAGTCTGCCGGGTCAGGACAGCTCAGGGGCATTTTTTGCCTCGATCGTGGCAAGGATGACGTTGAGCAATCCCAAGCCGGAGAAGACGCCACGAAAGAAGCCGCTGGCACCCAGCGCGAGAAGCCACGGGCTGTAGGTAAACAGGTTGTTCTGCGACCAGAAAGGCAGCCACGGCAACGCCATCACAAGCAGGCCCAAGTACAACCGCACCAGGATGCGGATGATCGCTTCGACCCGCGCCATCCAGTGAATCGGCGTCCTTGTGGTTGCGCGGGTCGGATCAGGCGGATTGGTTGGAAACAGGTTCGGCTGCTCGGCCATGCTCTATGGATGTTCGCGGCCGGTTGCTCGGCAGCCGCCCTTTACGTCGTCCGGCGAGTGCAGCCGCTGCTCAACGCCGAGGAGGAGGCCGGCAAGCGCAAGCGGCTGACGGCGCAGGCTGCAACCTACCGGGCGCTGCACCGGGCCGAGGATCACGGATGTTTGCGGAAGCGGCAGGAGCGCCGGTGCGGAGGAAATCACTGCCTTCATTATGCGGCAATGGAGGCGTAGGTCGCTTCTCGACAAGGGCTGTTTGTAACAGCGGATCGGTCACTCCACACAATGCGACATACCGTATTAATCGTCCCACCCCTCCCGGAAACTCTGATAGCCGGATGTAGAAAGCTAGGTATAGCAGCCGTGATTGCCGCCTGCTTGCAGTTTTGCAATAGTTGCGTCTGCGTATATGATTGCATGTATGCAAGGGAAAGCTCAGCGTGTCGAGATGCTTGCCGCAAGACTGATGGAAGCCTTCGTGCCTATGTTCAAAGGCAGCCAAGCAGAGATCATGGCCGCCACAGCCGATCTCGATTTGACGCTCTCTCAATGCCGAATACTTCTTGAGCTGGAGCGGGCTGAAGAAGACTTGCCCGTTAACGATCTCGCCGCGCGCATATCGCTGTCGATAGCCGCCGCTGGGCGCGCCATCGACGCGCTTTACCGGTCCGGAGTTCTTACGCGTCGCGAGGACGACGTAGACCGGCGCATCAAGAGGATTGGCCTCACGGATCGTGGACGATCCGTGATCGCAACGATCATGCAGGTTCGCAAGCAGGGTGCCGAGCGTCTGGTCGCGGCACTTAATGACACCGAGTACGCTGCCCTTGAGGAAGCGGTCGAAACAATCGCTACGCTCATCTCAGCGCACTTGCCGGTAATGTACGAGTCGCGCAATCCTGCGTGATCTGCACAGAAGCGCCGCATGAACCGTCAATGAGAGCCCTTAACTGACCGAATGGAGGCTTAGCGATGCAGCACAAAATCAACCAAGCCATCTCGCCTTTACTGATGTCCGACTTGATCGAGTCGTCGCAGACCTCAGATTGGCGGCCTCTTGATCCAGACAACACCCTCTATTTAGAACTGAACTCTCGACGCGTGGTGATTGAACTTGCATCCGATTTCGCACCTGCGCACGTTGCAAATATCAAGCTCCTGGCCCACGAACGATATTGGGACGGTCTTGCAGTCATTCGTGTCAACGACAATTATGTGGTGCAGTTAGCGGACCCGAATGCCGAGAAGCCCGATCAAAAGCGGAAGATCAAGTCCGCGAAAGAAACTTTACCCGCCGAGTTCGATCGCTTGATTGAGGCAAGCCTTCCTTTTAACGCGCTGCCGGACAAAGATGTGTACGCGAAGTCTGTGGGGTTCACAAACGGCTTTCCGGTTGCTCGCGATGAGGAGGATGGGCGCACCTGGCTGGTGCATACCTATGGTGCGGTGAGCGCAGGTCGCGATACAAGCGTTGATAGCGGCGGCGGCAGCGAACTCACCGTCGTCATTGGGCATGCGCCTCGACAGCTTGACCGAAATGTAACGGTCATCGGTCGCGTGCGCCAAGGGATTGAAGTTCTTTCTTCTCTGCCGAGAGGGGATGGGGATTTAGGCTTTCAGGAAAATCCGGTCATGCTCATCGAATCGGTGCGTCGCGCATCGGAAGTGCCCGATGCGGAACGGACGCATCTTGAGGTCTTGCGGACAGACACGCCCTTATTCCTGCAACTGATCGAATCCCGTAAAAACCGCTATGAAGAATGGTTCCACCGACCCGCCGGGCATGTCGAAATTGGCAATGTTCCGGTGCCCGTCCGTTTGATGAAGTGAAAGCAAGCAAATCCTTTGAGTGGAGAAGATGATGACTGATGGAATCACGATGACGTGGGTGTTGCACCTCAAGCCCGAGGTAGCAGATCTATTTTGGTCCGATGTAGCTGGAGGGGTCTCCGACACGCGCTCCTTTTCAGGATGCCGTCGGGCTGTCATGTATCGCAACCAAGCTGACCCCAATCAAATCATGCTGACTTCAGATTGGGATAGTTATCGAGATTATGAGAAATACTCTGCTTGGCGTGCCGAGAGCGGCAGAATCCTCGCCGGTGTGCCTGTCAGCGAGCTGCCGAGTTTGCTGGCAAGCCCGTCCGTTCGGCAATTCTGGGATGTCCGAGCGTAAGTAGAGTAAAAACCCTCGTTGTAAGCGATTGAGCTCTACACCCCATTTGTGGCACGGTAGGTTCCCATAAACGGCTTTCTGGGAAGCTAAGCGCGCTGCCCTGCCGGCATCGATCGTCCTGAGAGTAGCGAGAAGTTTTCCCGGATGCGCCTGCAAGCGTCATATGGGCATTAAAACAACGAGAAACACTTCACTCTGTATATGGAACAGCTTCGATGCGGGCTAGGCGGAGGGTGCAGCGTTGCGGCGCGGGCGCCGGTTCGCCTGCAGCACCTTCTTGCGCAGGCGCAGCGACTTTGGGGTGACCTCGACGAGCTCGTCTTCGGCAATGAACTCGATCGCCTGCTCCAGGTTCATGGCCTTGTGTGGAACCAGGCGCAGCGCGTCATCGGCCGAGGACGCGCGCATATTGGTCAGCTTTTTTTCGCGAACGACGTTCACGTCCAGGTCGTTGTCGCGCGAGTGCTCGCCGATGATCATGCCCTCGTATACCTCGACGCCGGAGGTGACGAAAAGCACGCCGCGATCCTGCAGGCCGTTGAGCGCGTAAGTGGTCGTCGGGCCGGAGCGGTCCGAGATCAGCGCGCCCGAGGGCCGCTGCGGAATCTCGCCCTGGTACGGCATGTAGCCGTCAAAGATCGAGTTCATGATGATGGTGCCGCGAGTTTCCGTCAGCATCTCCGAGCGCAGGCCGATCAGGCCGCGCGAGGGCACCTTGAACTCAAGCCGGGTGCGGCCGTAGCCGTGAGAAGCCATCTTGATCATCTCGCCCTTGCGCGGTCCCAGCCGCTCGATGACCGTGCCGACGAAGTTGTCGGGGATGTCGATGGTCAGGTACTCGACCGGCTCCATCAGGTGGCCGTCCACGCGCTTGGTGACGATCTCGGGGCGGCCGACCATCATTTCGAAGCCTTCGCGGCGCATCATTTCGAGCAGGATTGAGAGCTGCAATTCACCGCGGCCCAGCACCTTGAAGGTCTCGGGCGAGCCCGTATCTTCCACCCGGATCGATACATTGGTGAGCAGTTCGCGGTCCAGCCGCTCGCGGATGTTACGCGAGGTGACAAACTGGCCTTCGCGGCCGGCCATCGGCGAGTTGTTGACCGACATCTGCATGGCGATGGTCGGTTCATCGATGACGATCAGCGGCAGGGGCTTATCGCGATAATGTCGCGGAGTTCGGTCTTCTCGGTGTCGACGCGCTTGAGGCCGGAGAAGGTGAACAGCTTGGTGATCTTGACCTTTTCGAACGACAAATCGCGCTTGGAAACGAGCACCTCATCGCCGGTCTTGAGCGTGCCGTTAAAGACGCGCGCGACCGCGAGCCGACCCAGGTAGTCCGAGTAGTCGAGGTTCGTGACCAGGATCTGCAGCGTGCCATCCTTGTCGCCGGGCGCGGGCGGCGCGGTGTTCAGGATGGTCTCAAAGAGCAGCTGGAGATTCTCGCCCAGCTTCTCTGCCGAGTCGGACGCGAGCCCAAGTTTGCCATTCGTATACAGAACGGGAAAATTCAGCTGGTCTTCCCCGGCATCGAGGTCGATAAACAGGTCATAGACCTCGTTCAGGACTTCCTGGGGCCGCGCGTCCGGGCGGTCGATCTTGTTGATGACCAGGATCGGCGGCAGCTTGGCTTCGAGCGCCTTCGACAGCACGTAGCGCGTCTGAGGCAGCCGACCCTCGGAGGCGTCGACCAGCAGG
>CAXTMW010000086.1:2704-15034 GCA_964245455.1 uncultured Acidobacteriaceae bacterium | reverse complement strand
GAGAGGTGCCTTCCCGGCGACCGGCTCCGGCCGCCGGTCCTCGACAGGGTCATCCGAGGACCCACTTCGTTGCCGCTCGCTGTCCCGCTTTGCACGGCGGTGCTTCACAATCTGTGAAGCCATAAAGTAGAGCCCGGCAAAGGTGCCGACCAGCACGATAAGCGCAACGGCTCCATGCAGCTCCGAGACATCGTTGTAGAGCAGTGCGAGCGCCAGAAAAACAAACACAATATGTGCACAGAAAACCTCAAGACCCGCCTTGCCGAGCGTGAGGAACGGTTCATTTTGCACGATGGGGAAGACGAAGCGGCGCAGCCAGTAAAACAGCGTGGTAAAGGCGATCAGGTTAAGCACGCGCAGCGGACCGATATGCCACTTATCGAGTTGAAACGCGAGCGCGTCTTGCGTGAGATGCGGGCCCAGCCAGCCGTGACGAATGCCTAGAAAGAACAGGCACACGATGAAAGCGCCCGCGGCTACCGGACCGTTGACCCGTCGAAGCGGCGAGGTACCCTCGGCGGAGCGCGATCCCAGCCATAGCCCCATCATCCACACGCCCTGCCAAGCCAGCAGGTTGAATGCACCGCCCTCCTGCACGGGAATGTGCAGGTGCGTAAGCTGCACGATGCCGCCGTGCAGCCACTCGCGCAAACCCAGCTGGGCGCCAAGCCACAGCAGGAAGCTCCCAGCAAGCGGCAGTCGCCATCCTCGGCGGGTCGCCCACGTCAGCACGAGCGGCGTACCCGCCAAGAACAGTACACATAGGCAGGATGTCGAGCAGGGGCGGGCAGTACAGCAGAAGCACCGAGCCGGCGATCGCGGTCCAGGGATGCGCGATGTAGAAGTCAAGCAGATTGTAGATGGCCGCGCGATGAGTCGCGGTTGCGAGCGCAGCCACCACGGTGAAGGCAAGCGTCAGCATCAGCAGGTGAATGCCGTAGATCTTGAGGGCTCGCCGCCAAAGCCTGCTCTTCAGCCCCTCACTGTTTTCCGCCGCCTGCTTGCTGTAGATACGGGCGACCAGCAGCGCCGACAGAAACACGAAGCCTTCTGCGGAAGACAGAAAGCCGAACGGCTGGTTCACCCACTCGCTCGCACGTGTCGGCAGGTGCGTCAGCGTCATCCACACAAGGAAGAGGCCGCGCAGGGCGTCCAGTTCCGGCCGCCGCTGAAGTTTGGGGAAGCGCATCGCTGTCCCTTAGACGATTTTTCCGAGGCGGAGTTGCGTTTGCTTTTGTAGGGCGATGCTCGCCCTCTTCAGCTCAGGTATTCCTGGATGAACGGGTCCTCCGAGTGGACTAGATCGTGTGTGGACCCATCGAAGACCAGCCTGCCCTCATGCAGCATAAGAAACGTCGTGTGTTCATCGTTTCCACCGTCCGGCAGCCGCTCCATTTTTTCTGTTTCCTTGTTGAAGCAGTGCGTCGCGAGCGTGAACGCGTCCTGGAGTCGGTGCGACACCAGCAGGGAGCTGGACCCGTACACATCGCGCTGTTTGACGATCAGCTCGATGATGGTGGTGGACGTAATAGGGTCAAGGCCGCCGGTCGGCGAGTCATATAGGATGAGCTCGGGATCGCTGATAATGGCACGCGCGATCGACACGCGTCGCCGCATGCCGCCCGAAAGCTGCGAGGGGTACTTGTCGATCGTATCTTCGAGCTCGACGAAACGCAGCGCCTCCCGCACGCGCCGGTCGATCTCCTCGTCGGAAACACGATCCTCGGTCAGCCGGTATGCCACGTTGGCGCGTACCGTGAGCGAGTCAAACAGCGCCCCTTCCTGAAACACCATCCCGATGTGCGCACGCAGCGTAAACAGGTCCTGCTCCTTGAGGCGGCCCAGATCCTCACCGAAAATCGTGATGCGGCCGGAGTCGGGGCGAATGAGCCCGTTGGCGAGCTTGAGCAGGACACTTTTGCCGACGCCCGCGGGTCCAAGCAGAATGCGCGTTTCGCCGCCGTGCACCGCAAAGGAAATGTCCTCAAGTACGGTGTGGCCCGCGGACGACAGGCAAACATGATCGAAAACGATGACCGGCTCCCCAGGGTGCTCCTCGCTCCAACTCTTGTGTCTCGGTTGCTGCAGGGTCTCGGCCATCGGCTAACGCCCAAAAATTCCGATCATCAGGCGGCTCAGAACAAAATCGCTCGCGATGATCAGAACCGAGGAGACGACGACGGCCTGCGTGGTCGCGCGGCCCACGCCCTGCGTGCCGCCCTTGGTGGACATGCCGTAGAAGCAGCCGACCGTCGCAATGATAAAGCCGAAGAAGATGGGTTTGATGAGCCCCTGGGCGATGTCGCCGAAGACCAGCTTCTCGTAAGCCGCGTGGAAATACTGAGAGCCGCCCTGCCCGAGCATAAACACCGCGACCGCGCCGCCGCCCATGGTGCCGACCGTGTCGGACAGGATGGTGAGGAAGAACAGCATGATGACCGTTGCCACGATGCGTGGCATCACCAACTTCTTGAGCGGATCGGTGCCGAGTGCGCGCATGGCGTCGATCTGCTCCGTCACGACCATCGATCCCAATTCGGAGGCCATGCCGGAAGCATTGCGGCCTGACACCATGAGGCTCGTGAGCACGGGGCCCAGCTCCTTGATCATGGAGAAAGAAACAAGCTGACCCGTAATGGCGGCCGCGCCAAACTGCGCGAGCGAAGACGAAGACTGAAGTGCGAGCACACCCCCGGTGAAAAAACCGGTCAAGAGAACGATCGGGATGGATCCGACACCAATCGAATCGGCCTGCGTAAAGATGTCGGCCAGGTACAGGGGGCGACGAAACAGGTTTCCGAGCGCGCGGCCACTCAGCAGCGCATAGTCCTGCAGACTCTGAATCAGGTGTTTCGCCGTGCGGTCCAGTGCGTTATCTGCCATGAGGTGTTGGAACGCCGGCGGCGCCCGGGGGAACTGGCTCCTTTCGATGCAGGTACCCGAGCTTGGATGCAAGCGCGGCAGGAAGCCTGCTGCCAAGACTGATCTCAGCCGCTTACAACTCGCGAACGCGTTTCTTGCTCTCGATATTCAAACGCTTGATTTTCTGGTTCAGCGTCGAGAGGGGGATGCGGAACTGCTCGGCCGCATCGGTCTGGTTCCAGTTGGAGCGCTCAAGCTTGTCGAGGATGATGCGGCGCTCGATGTCTTCCATAATGTCGAACAAGGACGCGTGTGCCGAATGCTCCAGAAGGCTCGACGAGTAGCTTTTTCCGGTCACATGCGCCGGCAGCAGCTCAAGGCCGACGACCGGCCCCGCGCTCAGCACCACACCCCGCTCCATGACATTTTCAAGTTCGCGCACATTGCCCGGCCAGTCGTAGTCGACCAGCGCGCGCAAGGTTTCGGGCGAAAGGGAGCGCATAGGCAGCTCGTTTTCGTCGGAGTAGCGTCGCAGGAAGTGCGCGGCGAGCGCTGGGATGTCTTCGCGGCGGGCGCGCAGCGGCGGCAGCTCAAAACGGATGACATCCAGCCGGTAGAAGAGGTCCTCGCGGAACTTGCCCTCGCGCACCGCCTGGCGCAGATCCACGTTGGTGGCTGTGATGATGCGAACATCGACCTGGATCTCGAGCGTTCCGCCGACCTGCATGAAGCGCTTGTCCTGCAGCACGCGCAGGATTTTCGCCTGCGTGTCGAGCGGCATGGTGCCGATTTCGTCCAGAAAGAGCGTGCCGCCGTGCGCGACCTCGAACAGGCCTTTCTTGGCCGCGATGGCCGAGGTAAATGCACCCTTAACGTGGCCGAACAGCGTCGACTCCAGCAGATCGTTGGGCACGGCACCCGTATTGACCGGCACAAACGGCCGGTCACGCCGTGGCGAGTGCGCGTGTACGGCTTTTGCGATCAGCTCCTTGCCGGTGCCGCTTTCTCCCTGGATGAGCACAGTCGAGCGCGACGGCGCGACCTGCGCGACCATGTCGAAGATGCGCAGCATGATCTCGCTCTTGCCAATGATGTTAGGGAAGCTGTAGCGCTGCTTGAGCGCGCGCTTGAGCTGGACATTCTCTTCTTCGGCGCGGTAGCGGGCGATCGCCGAGCGTATATCGGCCAGCAGCTTTTCGTTGTCCCACGGCTTCTGCACAAAGTTCTGCGCGCCGGCTCGGATTGCGTCCACTACATTGTCGACTGTTCCATAGGCGGTCAGCATGATGACCGGCAGCTCCGGCGCGGACTCGCGGATCAGCGTGAGGATTTCGATGCCGTTCTTGCCGGGAAGCGCCAGGTCCAGCAGCACCAGATCGTAGGCCTGCTGCTCGATGCGCCCGAGGCCGGCTTCGCCGTCGATGGCCATCTCGACCCGGTAGCCCTCCAGCTCCAGCAGAGCCTCCAGCGTCTCGCGGATGGACGCTTCGTCGTCGATGATGAGGATTCTGTACTCGGTCCCGCGGCTCGGTGCGGCGTGGGGGATCACTGCAGGCGGGTAGGCGATCTCAGACATGCGCGGCTTTCTCTTGGAGTGGGGTGGCAAGTACCGGGAATTCGAGGGCAAAAGTGGTTCCGGCGCCGACTTCGCTTTCGACGTGGATTTTGCCGGCATGCTCCTGCATGATGCCGTAAGTGACCGCAAGACCGAGCCCGGTGCCCCGACGCTCGCCTTCTTTGATAGCCGTTTTGGTAGTGAAGAATGGGTCGTAAATGCGCTGGACGTGCTCGGGCGCAATGCCCGAGCCGGAGTCGCTGACCGTTACGCGAGCGCAGCCGCTGCAGCTGGTGGCGACGCGCAGCCGGCCGCCCTCGCGCATGGCATCCTTTGCATTCAGGATGAGGTTCAGAAACACCTGCTGCAGCTTGCCGCTGTTGCCCTGGATCAAAGGAAGCGAAACTCCGAGGTCAGTCACAACTTCGATACGCGCGGTCTTCAGCTGGTGTTCCAGCAGCGCCAGCGTTTCGCGCAACACCGCGTTGACGTCGGTCGCGCGGAACTCCGAGCCGCCGGTGCGCGAAAAGTTCAGCAGGCCGTTGACGATTTCAGACGCGCGAAAGGTTTGTTTCGTGATCTTGTCGAGCATGGGCGCGAGCCGTTCCGCGTCTTCGCCGCGGCCGCGCAGCTGCTTGGTCAGCATCTGCGTGTACGACGAGATCACCGCGAGCGGGGTATTGACCTCGTGCGCGACGCCTGCGGCAAGCAGGCCGATCGAGGACAGCTTTTCCGCCTGGGCCAGCTGCGACTCGAGCCCGACGCGCGCCGTGATGTCATCGACCAGCACGATGCGGCCGAGCGTTTTGAACTCGCGCGAAACCAGCGGGGCGATGGAGATGTTGGCCACGCGGCTTTCCTCGCGCGGGGCTGCAGTACCGCGCACACCCAATGGGAACTTATACAGGTGATGCACGCCGGGATCGTTCTTGACGCGGTCGAACTCGCGCACAAAGGCTTCGTCAAAGACGTCCGGCAGCCGTTGCCCGAGCACCATGGCGCGCGGCATCGCGTACAGTACCTCCATCTGCGCGTTCCAACTCTCGATGCGCTCTTCAAGGTCCACTGCGAGAATGCCGACGTTGGTTGACTCGACAATATTTTCGTTGAACTCCTTGAGCCGCTCGAACTCCTCGATCTTGCGCTGCAGCTTGGCGTACAGGGTCGCGTTCTGGATGGCGATGCCGACGTAGCCGGCGAGCGACTCGAGCAGTTCGACGTCTTCGCTCGACAGGAAGTCGCCGCCGGTGGTGCGGCCCAGGCCCAGCACGGCGATAGTGCGTTGCTGCACCCGGCACGGCAGGTAGTAGTGCAGCTCGAGCGCAGCGGCGCTTTGGCGCTCGGCTGTCGGGAGGTGCAGCGCGTGCTGCGGGTTCTCGAAGAAGATGTGTGATCCGGCGCCGGGCTGGTCGAAGTCGAAAAAGCCGAGCGAAAGCGTTGTCGTCACTGGCAGCCCATGCGCGGCCGCCAGGCGGCACCCACCCGAACCGGGCTCCCCGGCCAGGAAGACGGCGACCCGCGAAACGAGCAGCGTCTGCGAAAGCCGGCCGGTGATGGAGCCAAGCATCTCGTCGAGGTCGGTTTGCGTCCCCAGCTCGCGGCCGAACTCGATCAACGTCTGGCGATAGTCATAACGTTTGCGGTCAAACAGCCGGTCGACACGGTTCTGGATGGCACGCTTGACCGGGTCGAACAGGGCGGAGGTGATGACGATCGCGGCCAGCAGACCGTAAACGCCGGCGCTGGGCAGGCGCGTGTGCACCAGCTCTGCCGCGACCGCAACCAGGACGAAATAAAACCCCACCAGTGCCGCCGTCGCAAGCGTGTAGGTCACGCCGCGTTTGAAAATCAGGTCGACGTCCATCAGGCGGTAGCGCACGATCGCCCAGGCGAAGGTCAGCGGCAGAATCACGAGCGAAACGATGGTGAGGTCCCGCAGCAGCTCGGGCGGGCTCCAGTCCAGCAGGTACGGCAGTACGTAAAACAAAGAAAATGGGAGCACGCTCAGCAGGGAGCCGCGCGCCAGCCACTTCAGCTGCTGGCGCTCGAGCACCTCGGGCGCGTTTGCCCGGGCGCGCCGGTATTGCACGGCAAACAACAGGGTGGCGAGCAGGTAAAAGGCATCCAGGTACGCCATCGCGGTCTGGTCGAGCCGGTGCGCCAGCAGCTCGGTGGCCTGCCAGCGTAGCTCGGCATACAGCTGTAGCCCGATCACCAGCGCGGCGGGCGCGTAGCAAAGGCTGAGCAGCAGGAGCCTGCGCCGCTGCGAGCGCCCGGTGAACGACAAAGCGAAATGCAGAAACAACGCCGGCTGCAGCGCGCCGGCGACAATCCAGAACCAGTAAATGGTCCTGTCAAAAGCGTTCAGCTTCCCCGTGTACCAGAAGGCGTACATGACAAAGGACAGCAGGCAGAAGATGTAGAAGTGCGTGGCGTGGGGCGCGGTCCAGCGGCGAAACAGCACATACAAACCGATCCCGAGATAGACCAGCGCGATAAGCCGCAGCCCGGAGTGCACAGTTGTGTCGGTATTGTCGAGGATGACGGGCACATCCACATGGATACCGAGGCGCGAGATGGCATAACCGGCAGTGCCGTATATTTTGGTGCGGAATTGTTCGCGGACCAGCGCCGCGATGCGGGGAGTCGGCTGGCGATTGACGCTGAGCAGCAGATCACCGGGCTTGATGCCGGCGCGCTCCCCGGCCGAGTTCGCGGGAACGCGCTGGGCTTGAAGCGCGCCCTGCGCTTCGACCCACCATACGCCGTCGGTTGGCTGCTGAAAACTCTGCTCCTGCTCGAAATTGAAGACGGCCAGCAGCACGACGGCAACGGTCATGAGTGCCAGGGCGATGGCAGCTACCCGAATTTGAAGAGACCGTTGCATGCTCTAGCGCGCCACGCGGGGCGACCTTTGCAGAAGTTGGTAGCAAGTCAATGGCCATCAGGGAGTAAGCTGCTGGTCCGCTGAAAAGGCAGGAGCAGTCACGTTCCCTGGCTTGATCCTATCCGCAATGCCCCAACCGCAAGAAAATGTCTCGTAAATCTGGAAGGAGACTATTGGAAACTATACAGTCGCTCCAGACCATGCGGAGCGGCTCTCGCGCGGGATCCGAGTGGGCGAGACTTTCTCCTTGGATCATATTCACATTTCTGTAACAATCGCAGATGGCTTCACCCACCTCCGTGCAGCCGGAAGAGATCAAGCGTGACTGAAGTTGGAATAGAGAGCTATGCGGATCGCGCAGCGGCTCCGGCAAGCACGAGTGCACGAAAGTTCCCCGGCCTCGGGCATCTCGGCATCCAGAATGTCGAAATACGCGAAGAAGATACCTTTGTCGAAGGGCACAGGATGCACGCGCTGGTCGCCGGCTTCGGAGCGCCGTTGGTTCTGATTCATGGACTGCTTGGAGCCGCCGCGTGCTGGCAGCCGACCATGCGCCTGCTCGCCGGAGCGGCCCGGGTGTATGCAATCGATGCGCTCGGCATCGGACGGTCTGAGCGCGTTCACGGGCTCGATGGCAGCCTCCAGGCATCCGCGCGACGGCTGAGCCTCTGGATGGATCGACATCACCTGGACAGGGTCGACCTGGTGGCAACCTCGCACGGCGGCGCTGTTGCCATGTGTTTCGCCGCGCTTTTTCCCCATCGTGTGCGTTCGCTGGTGCTTCATGCGCCGGCAAATCCGTTTTGCGTGCAGTCCCGGCCGCAGATACGTTTCGCGGGCACAAAGCTCGGTCGCCGGCTGGCACACTGGCTGCCGGCCGGGCCGGCATGGATCCACTCGGCCGCGCTTTTACGTATGTACGGCGACCCGCAGCGGCTTCGGCAGGGCTCGCTCGAGGAGTACATCACCTCGCTCCGGGTGCCCGGTACGGTTGAGTACGTGCTCTCCGTGCTGCGCAGCTGGGTGCCCGATATGGCCGCGCTCACACCCTTGCTGCCCCGCCTGCGCGCGTTGCCTACGCTGATGCTGTGGGGCGCGCACGACCGTGCTGTTTCGCTTGCCTCGGCGACTCGGCTCCGGGCTGTTCTGCGCGCCCAGCTTGAGATCCTTCCCGGCGTCGGCCATCTGCCGTTTGAGGAAGCCCCGGAGCTCTTCGCGGAACGCGTGCTCCGCTTCCTTGCAGGCGCTGCACAGGCGGGCAGGGAACCGTTCCTTACAGCCTGAGCATTACCCAATCGTTCGGAGATAAGCCCGCGCCTGCTCCAGAGCAGGGAAGCGCTTTTCCTCCTCCTGAAACTCCCGCCCGTGCACACAGCGGCGTCCCTGCCGCACCGTCACAGGGTGCTTCAGGTGAAGCATCTCGTGGTACATCAGGTATTCAATCGCGTAGCGCGGCGTGTCCGGCCGGTCGAACACCCGGCTGACCATGATGGTGTTGTGCGCGGCATCGTAGTGGCCCAGCAGTCGGCGCGCGCTGTGTTCGCTCCAGGTAAGAATCGGCCGCCCCAGCAGCCCATGGAAAAAGCGGCTGTTGAGCGACTCGAATACCTCGTCAAGATCCCAGCGCTCGCCCTGCGCGGTCACGATCCGCTTGCGCCCACGCAGCCGGCGGATGCGTTCAGTCTGGCGCACCATTGGCTCGGACAACGTGTAGCGGCGATAGCGGGCCGTTTGCGCCGCCTCTACCGGCTTGCGGTAGAGCTTCGAGAGCAGGATGTGTGCAATGGCGCGCAAAACCGGTTCGGGCGCGCCGTCAAGCAGGTCAGACAGGTTCGCTTTCAGCTCGCCGTCGCGCAGGCGGATGGTCGTGTTCAGGCTCGTGAACCGGCGAAAGCGTGCTTCGATCGTAGGAAGCGGCGCGCGCGGCCGCAGCACGCGGTATTCTTCGGCAAAAATCTGGCTCAAGGGCGATTGCACCACCCGTGAGCCTAGCACAGCAGGCAGCCGCACCGGCAACGTCCATGGGCGGCTGTAGCCCGCTAAGTCCTTCCCTCATGCACCGGTTCCGGGAAACGTTTTCGGCATGGGCTGGAAGTCAACCCTTACGAGCTGTGCCGGCTTGGCCACACCGTCAGGAGGCGGCGAGGCGGTACCTCCATCCATGGTGAAATATGCGACGCGGCCGTAGTCTCCTGGATTCCTTCGCCAAGCCCCGCTGGAAGGCCCAATCAGCTTCTCTGTGAATGGATCTCCAGCAACGCTTTGCGTAAAACCGCTGTTCAGACCCGGATCCATCGAGACAACGTCTATCGTGTTCTGACGGTGAGTGGTCAGGTAGATAACCTCCGCGTCCTCGTCGAAGCAAAAGTCATCTCCCATGCGACCGGCCACGATCAACTCGGGCGCACCTGACGGCTCAAGAGTGTTGGAGTCGACCTTCACCCGCATCAAAAGCTTTTTCGCAGTCGCCGTGTAGTACAACTGGTTGGTCTTCGCTGCGTAGCGCACGCCGTTCACGCCGGGCTGCTCGGGTTTCATCTTGCCCGGGAAATAACCCATGCTTTCATGCTCCAGCCAGACGCGAGTAGCGGGTTCGCTCCCGTCTGCGGCGAGGTCAAGCCGCCAAATCAGGCTCGCAAAACAATCTGCAACCAAAACCACACCGGGCGCAAGCAGACAGCACCCGTTAAGGCCGCGAGCCTTCTCTGGAAAGCGGCAAAGGAGAGTCAGCGCGAGAGGCGAACCCGGCTTCCAGTTCCGCAGATCGAGACGATGCGCAAACGACTCATGCGTCGTATACAAATTGCCGCACAGGATCAGGAATACATCCGGTTCCACCTCGACAATGCCTGTCGTGGGCTGGTCAAAGGTGTGAATGCTTAGAGGCTCGACTTCCGCATCGCCGCTTTGCGGGGGAACGTACCACAGCTCTCTATGATTCATGGCTGTAACAAGGACCGAATTATCCTCCCGAACAGCCAGGTTCTCAAGGAAGTACTTGACCGGGAAACGGGCAACGGTTGTGAGCTGCGCCTGAGGCGCTTCGTTGTGAGACATGGAGCTATCCTCCCAAGGTCGAATCGAAGATGGAACAGCTGAGATTTCGAGAAGGTGCAGACATACTCTTACTCCTTACTGCTTTAAACCAACAGCATCGGAAGGCACATCAAAAGCCATTAGGGTCATGGACACTGCCGTAAACCATCCCATCAGGACAGTCACATCGACAATGCCGGCATCTCCCAGCAGCTCCTTTGCCCGCCGGTACATGCCGGTCGGCACAACGCGGGGAGCCGCCAGCGTTGACGCGAGTTCGTAGACGATCTGCTGCCGAGGATCTTCAAAGGATGTAGGCAGGCCGGCAATCAACGCCTGCACGGTATGCGGCGGAAAATGACCTTGTTCTTCACCGATTTGTTCATGTTCAAAGTTGGAGTAAGCTGCAAGCCATCGGCCATTGATGACGTTCGTGACAATTTCGATTTCGGCCTTGGTCAGCGTCGATTCCGCCTGGTAATACTCGCCGGTGGGCACAATGGTTTTTGAGAGCTTAGGGTTGCAAAGCCATATCTTATGCGGCCCCGGCACCTGGCCGCGTAGCTTCATCGTGAAATCGTAGGCACCCCTCATCTCCGCAGGCATCTCGTCGACCGGCGTTTCTTCATAACGCCCGAAGCTGCCGAAGTTAGACTTGTCTGACACCGCGGCCTCCCTCCCTTTTCCTGATGTTAGGTGCGAGTAAACGCTCTTATGTCATACTCCACCGCGGGCAAATTATTAGTACTGCCCGCTCTGCGCATTCTCTCCTTTCAGCGCGAACAACAGAACCGAGCGCCCCGTCACCTGGTAGCACTCGCCGGTTCGGTGAATGCCGCGGGCTTCCTCTCCTTCCAGATTCGTATCGAACTGGATTGCCCACTCATCCCCCCCGTAGGATTCGGGCAGTGTGAACTCGACCAGGTCGCTGTGCTCGTTGATGACCAGCAGCATGGTCGCGTCGCCGCCTCGCTTCATGATGCCGGTCGGCTGCGCGCGCCCGTCCATAAGCATGCCGAAGCACTTCATGTTCGAGTCGCCCCAGTGTTCGTCTTCCATCTCGCGCCCGTTCGCATTGATCCAGGTCAGATCCTTGACGCCGAGCTCCTCGTTATACGCGCCGGTGTAGAAGCGGTTGCGGCGCAGGATCGGGAAGCGGTGACGCAGACTGGTCAACTCCCGCACAAAGCACACCAGGTGCTGCCCTTTTTCATGCAGGTCCCAGTTGAGCCAGGAGATTTCGTTGTCCTGGCAGTAGGCATTGTTGTTGCCGCACTGCGTCCGCCCAAACTCGTCGCCGGCAAGCAGCATCGGCGTGCCTTGCGACAGCAGCAGCGTGGCCAGCATGTTGCGGATCTGGCGGGCGCGCAACTTGTTGATCTCCGGGTCGTCGGTCGGCCCTTCCACGCCGCAGTTCCAGGAGCGATTGTCGGAGTTGCCGTCCTGGTTGTTTTCGCCGTTCGCGTCGTTGTGCTTTTCGTTGTAGGTGAAAATATCGTTCAGCGTAAAGCCGTCATGCGCGGTCAGGAAGTTGACCGAGGCCCATGGTTTGCGGCCCTTGTGGTTGAAAGTGTCGCTCGACGCGCACATGCGCTCGGTCAGCGCGGAGGCTGGAGCCTGGTCGCGCCAGAAGTCCCGGACCGTGTCGCGAAACTTATCGTTCCACTCAGCCCAGCCCGGGGGGAAGCCGCCGACCTGGTAGCCGCCTGGGCCGCAATCCCACGGCTCGGCAACCAGCTTGACCGAGCTCAGCAGCGGATCCTGCGAGCAGGCTTTCAGAAAGCCGCTGCGGTTATCGAATCCGTTCGGCTCGCGCGCCAGGATGGTTCCCAGATCGAAGCGGAAGCCGTCCACGCTGGTTTCCTCGGTCCAGTAGCGGAGCGAGTCCATGACCATCTTGAGCACCTGCGGGTTCATCAGGTTCAAGGTGTTGCCGGTGCCGGTGTAGTCCATGTAATAACGGGGATTGTCGGCGACCTGGCGGTAGTAG
>CAXTMW010000086.1:436-2694 GCA_964245455.1 uncultured Acidobacteriaceae bacterium | reverse complement strand
ACGTGCATCTCCTGCACCCAATAGCGCAGGCTGTCCGTAACCATCTGGATCACGCGGGGGTGGCTGAGGTTGACGGTGTTACCAGTCCCGGTATCGTTGATGTAGTAGCGCGGCTGGTCCGGCAGCAGCCGGTAGTAGCTCGCATTGTCGATGCCCTTGAAGCACAGGGTCGGGCCTTTCTCGTTGCCTTCCGCCGTGTGGTTATAGACCACATCCAAAATGACCTCGAGGCCGGCTTCGTGGAAGCGCGCCACCATCTCCTTGAACTCGCGCAGGGTATTCGGTCGGTCGGAGGCGTAGCGAGGGTCCGGCGCGAAAAAGCCGATGGAGTTGTAGCCCCAGTAGTTGACCATGCCTTTTTCCAGCAGGTTGCTGTCGTTGACAAACGTGTGGATCGGCAGCAGTTCGACAGAGGTGACGCCCAGCCCACGGATGTAGTCGATGATGGGCGGCTGCGCGAGGCCGGCGTACGTGCCGCGAAGCTTCTCGGGCAAGTCTTTGCGCAGCTTGGTGAAGCCTTTCACATGCGTTTCATAAAAGATCGTCTGATCCCACGGCACATGCTTGCGGCCGCGCTCGCCGGTAAAGTCGAAATTCTGGTCAACGACGACGCACTTCGGCATAAACGGAGCCGAGTCGCGCTCATCGAAGGTGAGGTCGTCGCCGGATTCCATGGTGTACCCGAAGACCGCGGGATTCCAGATCACCTCGCCGGCATGGGCATACGCGTAGGGGTCGAGCAGGAGCTTATTGTGATTGAAGCGATGTCCCTTTTCCGGCTCGTAGGGTCCATGCACGCGATAGCCGTAGCGCTGCCCCGGCATCAACCCCGGAACGTAGCCGTGCCAGATTTCATTAGTGTGCTCGGGAAGCGTAATGCGCTGCGTTTCGGTCTTGCCGTCTTCAGAAAACAGGCACAGCTCAATCTGAGTCGCATGTGCTGAAAAAATGGCGAAATTGACGCCGTGACCGTCCCAGTGCGCCCCTCGGTGGAACGGAACACCCTCTTGTACCTCGTACCGTCTTGCCTCACTCATTCTTTCTATCCTTCAGCGCTGTCCTTCAACGCTTCGCGCATCTGCAAGTTGTTCCCGTAGGATGCAGGAAGAACGAAACTCTCAAGCAGCTGCCCCGGCGCCGCTCCGGGGTATACTGCGCCGGCCCGTGAGAGAATCACCCCATTGGCCCCGTAGCTCAGGTGGATAGAGCGACGGTTTCCTAAACCGCAGGTCGCAAGTTCGAATCTTGCCGGGGCCACCACTCCTGGTAGCGTTTCAGCGCGTTCCTCACAGCGAGACGGCAACAGACGTTCGGTTTCCTGAGCGTTCAGCTGAAATGGCATAACCAGCTGAAATGGGAGTACTGAAAAGGCATTCGCGTCAAGGCTCCGCGGCCGGCAGAGAGCAGCGGAAACCTGGAGGTGAAACGCCTTGAGGAAACAGGGCTCTGTGCGTCGAGCTTTGAGCGTTGCGGCGCGGCTGCTGGTCATGGCCGCGGAGCTGCTTCACGGGACGCGCCTGAACTCGGCCACCTGGGACGAACCGCACCATCTCTTCGACGGATACACCGTGTGGAAGCAGGGTGACTTCCGCCTGAACCCGGAGGTGCCGCCGCTGGTCAAGCTGGTCGCGGCACTCCCGCTGCTTACCAAGCCGCTGTCAGTGCCGCCAAACGGTGGCAGGTCGGTGCCGAACGAGGCCTTCTCGGATGGCCGCCGATTTGTTTTCGGCAATGGAGCGGAGCAGACCCTGCTGCCGGCGCGGTTGGCGTGCATGAGCTTCACTCTGCTGCTGGGTGCCCTGCTGTACCTGGCCGCGGGCGAGATGTTCGGGTTCAGTGCCGGGCTTCTTGCGCTTGCTTTCTTCGTCTTCGATCCGAACTTCCTGGCGCATGGGGCGCTGGTCACCACCGATGTGGGCTGCGCCTGCCTGTTTCTGGCTTCGGTTTACGCGTTTTATCGTTATACCCGGCAGCCCAGCGCTTCGCGCTTGCTGCTCGCCGGTCTCGCGGCCGGACTGCTGCTCGCGACCAAGTTCACCGGGCTGTTCCTGTTCCCCATCCTGCTGATTGCCTCCGGGCTGGAAGCTGCCGTGGCCCGCAGCGGGCGGGTGCTTGGTCGCCGATTCGCTGCCGTTGTTGTGATGGGCCTGTGCGCGTGGGTTGTGCTGTGGGGTTGCTACGGTTTTCGCTACAAGGCAGCGCCGCCCGGCCGGGAGCTAAATCCCGCGCTGCCTGCCTATCTCGAGCGAATGTACGAC
>CAXTMW010000086.1:0-426 GCA_964245455.1 uncultured Acidobacteriaceae bacterium | reverse complement strand
TGGGGACTTGAAAACACGAAACAAACAGAGTGGGAGGACACCAGCTACTTCTGGGGCCGCGTGTACCGGCACGGCAACTGGGAGTACTTCCCGGTCGCTTTCCTGGTCAAGTCGACGCTGCCGTTCCTCTTACTTCTGGGCCTGGCAACGCTGGCGTACCGCAAGGGTCTGCAGGCGCACCGGCGGGAACTGGTCTATCTCCTCACGCCGGTCGTGGTTTACTTCGCCATCGTCATGCATTCCGACTTCGACATCGGCGTTCGCCACCTGCTTCCTGTGTACCCGCTTCTCTACATTCTGGGTGCCGGCGGCGCGGCTCTGCTGCTGGCAAGCGACCGACGCTGGGCGTTGCCTTTGGCAGGCTTGCTGTGCTGGCAGATCGTGACCTCTGCGTCTGTGGCGCCGGCCTACATGGCGTACAGCAAC
>CAXTMW010000085.1:9176-15200 GCA_964245455.1 uncultured Acidobacteriaceae bacterium | reverse complement strand
TTTCAAGGCTAAGAAGAAGGAGAACTTCGACGCGATCTACAAGGAGATCGCCGACGAGCTGCGGCAGCAGTACATGCTCGGCTACACCCCGGACGCGGCGAGCGAGGGCGAGGGCTTTCATCGCATCGCGCTGGCGACTCGGAAGAAGGATCTGCTGGTGCAAACGCGCGCCGGGTATTACGGGAGCGCGACTACGGCCAGCGCGGGGTCGAAGTAGGACCGATGCTGCAGAAGATAAGGCCGATGCTGCAGAAGGCCGACGCTGCGGGTCATCCTGAACGAAGTCAAGGATGACCCTTTTTGTGTTTCCGCATTCATGCCGTGGGTGATCCAGGTGGGGTTACTCCCTCACCTCGATCGGCCCGCGCACCAGCGTTGCATACGCAACGGCGCCGGCCAGGGTCACAGCAGCGCACAGAAACAACGCGAGCCGGAACGAGTGCGTCGCGTCCAGGATAAGCCCCGTAAGCCACGGCGCAAGCGAGGCGACCATAAACGACCCGAAGTTTTGAATCGACCCAACTGTACCGACGCGTCCTTTCGGCGCGGCAAACTGCACCACGCCCCAGGCTGCCGTACCCGCGATGTGTACGCAAAATAGGGCTCCGCTGATCAGCAGCACCGCCGCGCGCGTGGACCCGGCGCCCGGCTCCAGGAAGGTGAACCCGGCTGACAGCGTCATTCCCGCCAGAATGAGCCGGCGACGGCAGCGGATCGGGTCGTAGCCGCGGCTGACCAGCCTGTCGGCGACGAGGCCGCTCGCAAACATGCCGAGCGCCCCAAACAAAAACAGCAGGCTCGCGAACCAGCCTGTTTGCGCGACGGAAAGGTGGCGCGAGGTCTCAAGGTAGCCGGGCAGCCACGCCAGGTACAGCCAGCCGGTGTAATTAATGCCGGAGAAGCCGAGCAGCATGCCCCACATTACCGGGCTGCGCAGAAGGGGCATCCACCTGCCCGCATGTGCGGGGTGCTCCTCACCGGCGGCGGCCCTCGGCGGATCGCGAAAGAGCGGGAACCAGCCGAGCGCGAGGAGCAGGCCAAGCCCGCCGATAACCGCAAACATGGAGCGCCAGCCATAGTGCAGCAGCAGCCCGGTGAGCAGCGGCGGTGCGGCGGCCTGCCCCAGCATGCTCGATGCGTTCAGCAGGCCGGTCGGCCAGCCGCGCTCTTCCGGGGCGAACCAGCCTTCAATGGTCTGCACGCCTGCCGGGTAGAACGGGCTTTCTCCAAAGCCCAGCAGCAGGCGCAGCGGGACGAACTGCGCGAAGGAGCGCACCAGCGCGGTCGCCGCCTGTGCCAGCGACCACACCACAAGCCCGGCCCCCAGCAGCAGCCGGGCGCCAAAGCGGTCAAGCAAGCCGCCGAGCGGCACCTGCGCGAGCCCGTAGGCAAAGGAAAAGAGCGAAAGCAGCGCACCCATCTGCCCGCCGGACAGGTGCAGGTCCGACCGGATGGGCCCGTTCGCAATGGAGAGCGAACCGCGATCGAGAAAGTTGACTACACCGGTCGCAACCAACAGCAGCAGAACGATGCGTTGCGCGCGGGTTCGATCCGGTGCGGATACGGCGGAGGAGTTTGTCACAACATCCAAATCTTAAAGAAACCCCCACCAAACCGCTGTAAACTATAACTTCCATGCCAACAAAAAGCGAACTTCTGACCCAGCCTATCCAGCACATCGACATCAAGGAGCACGATGTGGTGGCGCTAGTGGATGCCATGAGCTCCATGGCTTTTTCCTCGCGTGACCTCGCCCGCGCGGCCTCCATTTATGAGCGCATGCTACGCGACCGCGAGTGCGGCGTCATCCTGTGCCTGGCCGGCTCGCTGATCTCCTCCGGCCTCAAGCAGGTGTTTATCGACCTGATCCGCAACAAGATGGTTGACGCTATTGTTTCGACCGGCGCCAACATCGTCGACCAGGACTTTTTCGAAGCGCTTGGCTTCAAGCACTGGATCGCGGATGAGCTGTACAAGCAGGGCACCGAAGACGCGACGCTGCGCGAGCTGATGATCGACCGCATCTACGACACGCTGATCGACGAGGAAGAGCTGCGCGCCTGCGATGAGACCACCGAGAAGATTGCGAACTCTTTGGAGCCTCGGCCGTACAGCTCGCGCGAGTTTATCCGCGAAATGGGCGCCTACCTCGAGCGCGAAGGCAAAACGCCGGCCAAGGGCGGCGTGGACTCGATTGTGTGGGCGGCCTACGAGATGGACGTGCCGATCTTTGTGCCGGCATTTTCCGATTGCTCCGCCGGCTTCGGTCTGGTCGCGCACCAGCATGCGCGGCAGGGCAAGCCGCACGTCTCGCTCGACTCAGCTAAGGATTTCTACGAGCTCACGCAAATCAAAATAGCGAACCCGACGACGGGCCTGCTGATGATCGGCGGCGGCGTACCAAAGAACTTTGCGCAGGACATCGTGGTCGCGGCCGACATCCTGGGCATGGACGCCCCCATGCACAAGTACGCCGTGCAGATCACGGTGGCGGACGTGCGCGACGGCGCGCTGTCCTCGTCCACGCTCAAGGAAGCCAGCTCCTGGGGCAAGGTCGACACCACCTACGAGCAGATGGTGTTTTCAGAAGCGACGTTGGCGGTGCCGTTGATCGCCGGCTACGCCTACCATAAACACGCGAGTGAGACGCGCGAGGCGAAGCGTTTCGCGCGCCAGTTCGAGCCTGTCACAGCCTAGAACGATTGTTCCTGGTCGGTAAAAGCCCGCCGACTTTTTGGCGGGCCTTTACTTTAGTGGAAAAGTTGCGCTCCTACGTAAATTTCCACTAGCCAAATGTCTTGCGTTGGGCATATGGTCTGGCTCTATCAAGGATATGTGTTCGGGAACGGAACATGCCCGAAGCAATTCTTGACCGAAGCCATCGCAAGGGAGCAATGCAGTGTCGCTTTTTTTACAAGTCTACGGAAGTTGCGGAGTCGCGACGCTGATTGGATTTCTGGCCCTGTGTCATAGTTCCGCATCGCGAATACGGCATGCTGAGCCACAGCGCACCTCACACATGTCGGGCAAGCACCCGATGTCCCACTAAAATCGGTCACACTCTAGCCGTCACACTCAAGTTCAGTACCGGCTCGGTCGCTCAACAAATCGCAAAACGAAGGCCGCCCGCGGGCGGCCTTCGCCATTGCACTAAAAGATATGGTGTTCTTCTTCATGCTCCACCGGCGCGGCCGGTAAGCGAGCGCCCTGCGAAGCCGCGACCTGCGTCGCTTCCCCCACCTTAGCCACAGTTTGCCAGTTGTCGCGGTGCGGGCGGTCTGGAACAAAGGGCGGCAGATCCATCGAAAGATATCGTCGCAGGCACTCCACGTACGGCTCGTACAAAGCCCGCATCTCGTTCAAACGGGCCAGCGAGTCCGGGTCCTGCGCAACGCGGGTGCCGGCCTGGCAAAGCAGGTCGTGCAGCTGCGTAAAGGCCCCTGGCGGAAGCCGATCCTGCCTGGGAGCGACAGGTTGGAGGTTAAAAACCTGCGAAAGATCCACAACCGCGTGCCGTGCCATGGCGAACGTAAGCTGCGCCTGCCGGCCCGGCATATCCTGCACGGTCGCGACCATGAGCGCGCAGGTGTCGAGCACGGCACACAGTGCGCCCAGCCAGCTTTGATTGGTGTGCTGGGAGCGAAAGAGACACAGCAGAGGGTAGGAGATGTGGCTTTCAAGCAACTCCGCCGACCAGCGCTCCCACTCTTCCAGCAGCAGGGTCAGCGCCACGGCTCCCCCGTCAAAGGCATGGCGGCGCATCAGCTCCGCAGCGGAGGGCGGCGACCCCGCACGCGCGTCCAGCAGAGAAATGTTCACCTCGCGCCGGGAGAACGCACCGTACAGCACCGGGAAGTAGCCAATGACCACAGCCACAAAGCCCAGGCCCAACCCTGCTTCCACCACGATCATCTCCCGCACCAAGCGGGACTGTGGAATGACGTCGCCGAGGCCCAGGGTAAACAGGGTGGTGCCGCTGACATAGATGTCAGACCGCAGATTGGCGTGCTGCGGGGACAAAGGGTCCGTTAAAGGGGAGCCCGCGCCGTAGTAGCAGAGGCCGAAGCCCAAAACGAGCAGAAAAGCCCAGAGCGCGATGAGCAGAACCAGCGACAAGGGACCGAAAAAAGACAGCATGGTCTCACGGCTGCGAGGGCGACGCACAAAGCCGGCCGCCCAGCACCAGGGTCTCCAGGTAGCGAGGTAGAACAGTCGCGTAAGCCTGAACCGTGCGACCGCGCGCCGCGGCATGATGACGGTCTCAAATGCGTCAAGCAGCACGATCAGGATGCAAACAAGTCCGGAGATGCCGGCAAAAACGTGCATAGCGCAAGAGGAGCAGGCAAGGCGGCAGGAGTCAAGCGGGATTAAGGCTGCATCGTGTTCACCTTGACTCAGGCATGATGGAGAAGGATAAAAGGGCTTTACGGGAGACTATGGCGGAGCTTGGACGTTGGATCGCAGGGGTCGGACTGGGGCTGCTGCTGCTGGGCGGCCTGTTCGTGCTCGCCGGGCGGCTGGGGCTGCCGCTGGGCCGTTTGCCCGGAGATTTCGTGTGGCGCGGGCGCCACTCCGTTGTTTTCGCTCCGCTGGGCACCTCGCTGCTGCTGAGCCTGCTCTTGTCCCTTGCCCTGGCCGCCTGGAACCACTTCCGCAAATAGACGTGGGAGTGTGCGGATGAGTGTACGCATCAGGATGCGGCTGTAAGCTGGGAGGGTGAACGGCCCTTCACGAGCATCGACCTCCGGACTGGAAAAGCACACGCGACCGCCGCAGGCTGCCGGCCGCGCTGAGGAAACCGTGACGCAGCTGGGCTTCTTCTTCGAAGAAGCGCCGCAAGCCCCGCTCCATTCGGAGCCGGTTGCAAAGCCGGCACTGCCGAAGCGCAAGCAAGTCCGCGCCGATACCCTGCCCGCATGGGCCCGGGCTGCCATGCCGGCCGAGCCGGTCCCGCCGGTAGTGCCGCTTGCGCAGCCGGATGAGCCGGCCGAGCCGAGCCGTCGCGTATGGCGCGTGGTGGAGCTGGTCAGCGAAGTCCGTGGGCACCTTGAGAGTGCGTACGCGGACCTGTGGGTGCGCGGCGAAATCTCGAATCTACGCGCCGCACCGTCAGGCCACCTGTATTTCACGCTCAAGGACGGCGACGCATCGCTCCCGGCCGTGCTGTTTCGCCGGCAGGCGCAGCTGCTGCGGTTTCGCCCGGAGGACGGCCTGGAGGTGCTGCTGCGCGGGCGCGTTTCCGTCTACGAGCAGCGCGGGCAGATGCAGCTGATTGCCGAGTACCTGGAGCCGGTCGGTGCCGGCAGCCTGCAGCTTGCGTTTGAGCAGCTGAAGCGCAAGCTCGACGCGGAAGGGCTATTTGCGATGGACCGCAAGCGCCCGCTGCCCGCGTACCCGCGCTGCATCGGCATCGTGACCTCGCCGTCGGGGGCGGTGATTCGTGACTTTCTGAACGTAGCCGGGCGCCGCCATGCCGCGCTCGACGTGCTGCTGTATCCGGCGGCTGTGCAGGGCGACTGCGCGGGAGCCGAGATCGCGGCCGGCGTCGCCTGGTTTGCCGACCCGCGGAACCGGGTCCGCACAGTGGATGTGATCGTGATAGCTCGCGGCGGGGGCTCTCTTGAAGACCTCGCAGCGTTTAACAGCGAGGCCGTCGCGCGAGCCATTGCTGCCTCAGCGATCCCGGTCGTTTCGGCCGTCGGTCACGAAACTGACTTCACCATCGCCGACTTTGTCGCCGACCTGCGTGCGCCCACCCCATCGGCGGCCGCGGAGCTGATCACCACCGCGCAGCACAGGGTCGAGGAGCACGTGGACGCCCTGGACGCGCGGGCTCGACGAGCCATGCGCTACACGCTGAGCGTCGGTCAGCAGCGCTATGCCGCGCTGCCCGCTGAGGCGGCGTTCGCTCGATTGCGCTCGAGCCTGGGTCGCCGCGAGCAGAGGGTCGATGAGCAGCGGTTCCGGCTGGAGCGGGCCGGCACCGCAGCGTTGCGCGCAGCGGCCGATCGCGCGCAGGCGGCC
>CAXTMW010000085.1:0-9166 GCA_964245455.1 uncultured Acidobacteriaceae bacterium | reverse complement strand
CCCGCGCTGCGCTGCTGCGCCAGGATGCGACGCACCGGCTCGGGGTAATGCGCGAGCGCTTCGGGAGCCTTGCGCTGCGGCTTGAAACGGCTGCCGGGCGAGCGCTTGAGGTGCGCCGCCGGCAGCACGCTGCGGCCGCGCAGCCTTTGGGACGCTTTGACTTATCAAGCTGCCTGCGTGAAGACGCAAAAAGGCGGCAGAGTTTGGCAGGACGGCTCCAGACCCTGCTGGCGGCTCGCCTGCTGCAGGCACACAATCAGCTGGGCGCAGCCCAGCGCACACTCGTCTCCCTGTCGCCGCTTGCGGTGCTCGGCCGCGGTTATGCTCTGGTGTTCACCGAGGATGGTGCGCTGCTGAAGAACGCCGGGCACGCCGGCGACGGCGATGCACTCCGCGTGCAGCTGGCCGACGGCGGCTTGCGCGCAAGGGTCATCGGCGAGCCCAAGACGACGGAGAACCCCGCATGAGGAAGTTGTTCGGAACCGATGGCATCCGCGCTGTCGCCGGCGAGCCGCCGCTCGACGCGGCGACCATCTGCGCCATTGGCGAGGCACTGGCGCACACCTTAAAGGCACACCACCCGATGCCCCGCGTGGTGCTGGGCATGGACACCCGGGAAAGCGGCTCATGGATTGCGCGGATGCTGCACGCGGGGCTGGAGCGAGGGGGCGCCACGCTGGCCAATGCGGGGGTGATCACCACGCCTGCGATCGCTTACTTGGCGCGCAAGTTCGGCTTTGCTGCCGGTGTTGTCATCTCTGCTTCACATAATCCATGGGTAGACAACGGGATCAAAATCTTTGGCGGCAATGGATACAAACTGCCTGACGCGCAGGAGCTTGCCATCGAGGCGGAGATCTTCTCTCGATTGGCGAACGGCGCTGCTGCGACAGAGCTGGAGCTGCCCCCCGAAGACGCGGTGTACCAGCACGATTACGAAGCCTACCTGCGCGCGGCTGTGCCGGGGCTTGCCGAGGGCGGGCTCCAGGGCATGCACATTGTGCTGGACTGCGCGAACGGCGCGGCTTCGGCGATTGCGCCGGAGCTGTTCGCTGGGCTGGGTGGGCGCGTCGAGCTGACCCACGCCGTGCCGAACGGCCGCAACATCAACGAGCGTTGCGGCGCACTCCATCCGGAGATTGTGGCGCGTGAAACCCGCGAGCGCGGCGCGGCACTTGGCATCACGCTCGACGGCGACGCGGACCGCTCGCTGTTTGCCGACGGCCAAGGCCGCGTCATCAACGGAGATGCCGTGCTGCTGCTCGCCGCTCGGGCACTCCAGGCTGAGGGTCTTTTAACCGGCAATCTCGTGGTTGCGACAACCATGTCAAACATGGGCCTGGAGGCCGCGCTGTGGGCGAGCGGCATCCACATGCTGCGCGCTCCGGTCGGCGACAAATACGTGCTTGAGATGATGCAGGCGCACTACGCCGCGCTCGGTGGCGAGCAGTCCGGCCACATCCTGTTTCCACACCTGGCCACGACCGGCGACGGCCTGCTCACGTCCCTTGTCGTCCTTGATATTCTCAGGCGCTCCGGCAAGCGCATCGAGGAGCTTGTGGCCGACCTGAAGGAGTATCCGCAGGTGATTGTGAATGTGCGTGTGCGCGAAAAGAAGCCGCTTGACGAAATCCGAACTGTAGCCGCTGCGATTGCCGATGCCGAACGAGCGACTGCCGGGAAGGGACGCGTCGTGATTCGCTATTCCGGCACGGAAGCATTAGCGCGGGTCATGGTCGAAGCGGAGTCGGAGCAACTGATGCGGGAACATGCGGAGCGGATCGCGAAAGCGATCCGGGCGGAAATCGGCGCATAGCCGACTAATGATTCCTGCAAGGCCGGCTGCTACTGATCCAACTGCTGCCAGAGCCAATCAAGGTCAAGATAGATGGGCGAGTCGACTGCCTCCAAGCACTTGGTTTGCTTCAGATGCCAGGCGTTGCTTTCCCAAACCTCCACGGTCCGGGCCTCCTCATCGATCAGCCAGACATTCCGGACGCCCATAGCTTCCAAATTAGCAGCCCGAGCTTTGAGCTCCTGGTAGGTATCCGTCGGAGAAAGTACTTCAATCGCGATAAGCGGCGGACGATCCAGCGCTCCCTTGCGCCAATCTCCAGCCGCGATAACCACCACATCGGGCAGCCGAACACGCTCCGCACTGACCTGGGTTCGCGTGTCAACGGCGCAGCGGATGCTCCACTCCCGATACCGCTGACTGAACCAGTTGAACAAAAAGCCTTGTACCTCTCCATGTGCAAACCCAACCGCAGGCTTCTCCCTCAACTCTCCCTCGATGTACTCGACATCGGGCCGATAACTGGTCCTCAGGTACTCATCTATAGAGATTTTTGCCGCTTGCGCCGGAGCTTTCACCGCTGTTGCCATGGGAGGACCCTCGCGAGACCAGTCTAAACCCGCCTTGAGCTACAAATCCCGCCAGTTCGTCCCGAGCTCCGCGTCCGCGATAATCGGCACGCTCAACTCGATCACGTGTTCCATCTCGTGCTTCACCATCGCGCGCAGCTCCTCAGCCTCATCTTCCGGCACATCGAAGAGCAGTTCATCGTGTACCTGCAGCGTCATGCGCGCGCGCAGTTTCGCTTCCGAGAGCCGCTTGTCGATGCGGATCATTGCGATTTTAATCAGGTCGGCCGCGGTGCCCTGGAGCGGCGTGTTGACCGCGGTGCGCTCGGCGAAACCGCGCAGGTTTGCATTGCGGCTGGCAATGTCGGGGATGGGCCGCGAGCGCCCGAACAGCGTACGCACGCGCTGCTCGGCGCGCGTTTCTTCGAGCACCCGATCGATATACGCGCGCACCCCCGCGTAGCGCTCAAAGTAGCGGTCGATATAGATGCGTGCCTCCTTTTGATCGATGCCGAGGTTCGCCGCCAGCCCGAATGGCGAGATGCCGTACACGATGCCGAAGTTAACCGCTTTGGCGCGATTGCGCGTTTCCTTATCCATCGCCTCCGGCGCCACCCTGAAGACCTCGCTTGCCGTCAGCGTGTGGATGTCCCCATTGGTGCGATACGCGTTCACGAGCAGGGGATCCTGTGAAAAATGCGCCATTAATCGTAACTCTATTTGCGAGTAGTCGGCAGACAGCAGTAAGTGCCCCGGCGACGCGATAAAAGCAGCGCGGATTTCGCGGCCTAGCCCTGTTTTTATCGG
Organism: uncultured Acidobacteriaceae bacterium; assembly: GCA_964245455.1. Taxonomy (GTDB): domain Bacteria; phylum Acidobacteriota; class Terriglobia; order Terriglobales; family Acidobacteriaceae; genus EB88. Next base: position 5,995 of record CAXTMW010000085.1, on the reverse strand, counting down.
AATATTCTGTAAGTTCGGGTTCGTGGAAGAAAGCCGTCCGGTCGCCGTACCTACCTGATTAAAGGTGGTGTGTACGCGACCCTCGCTGTCGGCGAGCAGCGGCAGTGAATCAACGTAGTTTGACTTAAGCTTGGCGAGCTGGCGGTATTCCAGCACCAGCTTCGGCACGGCGTTGTGCTCTGCCAGCTCTTCCAGTACGTCCTGCGCGGTCGAGATCACCTTGCCCTTGCCGTACTTGAGCGGTTTCGGCAGCTCCATTTTGTTAAACAGCACATCGCCGAGCTGCTTGGGAGAATTGATGTTGAAACGATGGCCGGAGTGCGCGAACACCTCCTCGCTCACGCGGCTCATCTCGCTTGTGAGCTTCGCATCCATGGTGCGCAGGACTGTAAGATCGACGCGGACACCGGCCTGCTCCATCCGCAGCAGCACGGGCACCAGCGGCAGGTCGATCGTCTCGTAGATGGTCCGGAGATCGGCGCGTTCGATGTCGTTGCGCAGCACCGGCGCGAGCGTGTGGATCGCGTGCGCGGCTTCGGGTAGTGTCTCATCGCCGCGTTCCTGCAGCGGCTGATTGCTGAAGCGGGCCGCAACATCGGGCAGACGATGGGTTGCGTGCGTTGGATTGACCAGGTAAGAGAACAGCATCAGGTCATCGTGCGCACCGCGCAGCGCAACGCCCTGGCGGGCGAGCTCGCGCGTGACGCCTTTCAGGTCATGCACCTGCTTCGGCACGGACGCGTCTGCCAGCAGCTCGCGCAGCTGGGCAAGCTCAAGCAGCAGCGCCCCGCCCGCGTCCACGGCAGCTCCCACCCGGTAGGCCGGTGCGGCGATTGTCGCAGCATCGGCAACCGGAGCGGTTACAGCGAAGTCGAGCATCATGGTGCGAAGCTCCGGCTCCCGCTCCTCCACCGCCTCGGTTTCTTTTTCACTGACCTGTTCGGAGATCTCTTCCAGTTCGCTCGCCTGCACGGCGACCGCAAAACCTTGCTCGCGAGCGGCTGCGAGAAAAGCCTGCACCTGCTCCGGCGTAGGCGCCAGCGTGTACTCAACAGGAACTGCCTTGACCTCGGGCGCCAGCTCCTTAAGCAGTGTCGTGAACTCAAGCTCTGAGAACAGCGCGCGGCACGCGGCCAGATCGGGTGCTGTCGTGCGCATGCGGTCAAGCTCCAGCTCCACCGGAACTTCTGTGTGGATCGTCACCAGCTCCTTCGAGAGCAGCACTGCGTCCCGGTTGTTTTCGAGCGACTCGCGCTGCCGCTTGCCTTTCACCTCAGCAGCGCGGTCCAGCGCTGCTTCGACCGAGCCGAACTGCTGGATCAGCTCCACCGAACCCTTGTCGCCGATGCCCGGCGCGCCGGGGATGTTATCAATCGAGTCGCCGCGCAGCGCCATCACGTCGATGACCTGCTCCGGGTAGACGCCGAGCGCTTCAAGCACCTTTTCGCGGTCGAGAATCAGGTTGTCTTTCATCGGGTTCAGCACCCGCACGTGCTCGTTGAAAATTTTTATCATGTTTTTGTGTCTAGAGACTTTTAATGCGGGAATGCCGTCGGCAGCGGCCTTCGCGGTCAGCGTGCCGATGACGTCATCGGCCTCAAAACCCTCGTGCTGCAGGATGGGAATGTGGAACGCCTCCAGCGCTCGCCGGATATATGGAAGCTGCTGCGCCAGGTCGGGCGGCATGGCCTCCCGATTCGCCTTGTAGCCGCCGTAATCCACCTCGTCGAACTGCTGCGTCTTGATGTTCCACTTGCGCACAGTCTTCATCGTGCTCGCGCGTTCGTCGCGAAACACAGGCGAGCTCACGTCAAAGACCGCGGCAAAGTACTCCGGTGCGAAATCGCGGCGCAGCTTGTTAATCATGTTCACGAAGACGTAGGTTGCCGCGGTCGGTACGCCGGTACGCGTCGACATGGGCCGCTGCCGCTGCATGACGTGGTAGGCGCGAAAGATGAACGACATGGTATCGAGCAGGAAAATTGCCGGCTTGGCGGCGGCAGTGACGGGCGTGCTCATGGGCCCCAGTGTACCGCCTGCTACGGGGGCACACGCCTACACCCGTCAGCTGAGAAGCATGCAGTCGCCGTAGGAGAAAAAGCGGTACCGCGCACGCACGGCGTGCGCGTAGGCGGCCATCACCGGGCTGTAGCCGGCAAAGGCGCTGACCAGCATCAGCAGTGTGCTTTCAGGAAGGTGGAAGTTCGTGAGCAAGCCGCCCACCACGCGAAACCGGGAGCCCGGCGAAAGAAAGATATTCGTCGCCCCGGAGTGTGCGGCCAGCGGCGCGCCCTCAGCGGCGCGCGCGCAGTGCTCCAGGGTTCGCACGGTGGTCGTGCCCGCTGCGATCACCCGCCGGCCTTCCCGCAGCGCACGGTTGACCGCGTCGGCGGTCTCGGCCGGCAGGGTGTAGCGCTCGATGTGCAGGTGGATCTCCTCGACGCGCTCCACGCGCACCGGCTGAAATGTGCCGAGCCCGACGTGGAGCGTGACCGGCGCGATCTCGACCCCGCGCGCACGGATGGTGGCGAGGGATTCCGGCGTAAAGTGCAGCCCGGCTGTGGGGGCCGCGACCGAACCGCGCTCCTGGGCGTATACCGTCTGGTAGCGCTCGCGGTCTTCCGGCGTGCTCCCACTCGGGTCGCGGTGGATGTAGGGAGGCAGCGGCATCTGGCCGATGGCATCGAGGGCCGCGTAGATGTCGGCAAACTCCCCGGCGATCGAGGTGAAGCGGATGGTGCGCTCACCGAACTCGCGATGCGCTGTCACCTCGGCCTCGAGCAAGACAGGGCCGTCAGACGGAAACAGCAGCCGCTCGCCTGTGGACACTTTGCGCCCCGGGCGCACCAGCGCGGTCCACTCGCCGGGCGCGGTTTCTTCGGTCAGCAGCACCTCGATACGGGCGGGCGCCTGGCCGGGCTGCACAAGCGTCGCACGTCGGCCGAACAACCGCGACGGCAGCACCCGGCTGTTATTCACCACCAGCAGATCGCCCGATACCAGCATCTCCGGCAAATCTGTGAAATGCCGGTCGGCCAGCGCGCCGGTCCGCCGGTCGAGCGTGAGCATCCGGCTCGCGGAGCGGTCCGCTGCCGGCGTTTGCGCAATCAACTCAGGCGGCAGATCAAAGTGGTAGTCACTTACCAGAGCGGGTCTGCCTGACTCCACGTGCTGATTGGGGGCCTGCGACTGGTTGGAGGAGAGCGCGGCCATAGATTTCCAGTGTAGCCAGGACTCTTGGTCAGCCCGGCTCATGACGCTGCCCCAGGGAGGCGAGCGCAGCTGCGCGGGCGCGCTCCAGGCTTGCGTCCAGCGCCTCGCGCGTCCGCTCAAGTTCTGCTTCAGTCGCTTCTGCTACCGGGGCGGGTACAGAACGCGCCCAGCTGACCACCACGCGCGACCACGGCTTCGGGATCTTGAAGCGATCCCAGGAACCAAGCGTCCAGGCGCGCTCAGGCTCCAGGTGGAAGCAGCCGATGGACCCGCCTGTGCGCTGTGCGAGCTTGACCGGGCCCAGCTTGGCTTTGTAGATCGGCCCGCGCGGGCCATCCGCGGTAAAGATACCGAGGCCGCCTCGCTCAATCTCCTGCCGAAGCGCCAGCAGCCCGGCGACCGCGCCCTTGGAGCTGGACCCGCGCACGCTGCGGAAGCCGAGCCGCGCCAGCGTACGCGCGATCAGCTCGCCGTCGAACGAGCGGCTGATCAAAATACAGGCGTTGTAGCGACGAAAGTACCAGCCAGCTGAGAAGGTGCAACCGTGCCAGAAGCAGTAGATGCCGCGGGCCGGCAGGGGCGCCGGCGCTGCGCCTTCCTCGGCAATGACGACAAAGCGCAGGGTGCTGCCGATGGCCGCGATAAGGCCGGCAGCGAGCCGGCAAAATACCGCCAGCGCTACACGCTGCCGCAGTGAGAACACGCGCGGCTCAGGCCTGGAAGCAGCGGTCACAGCTGCCATTGTAGGGTCTCGCGAGCTGCGGCAGACCGGGGTCTGCGGGCGGTTCGGGGGCGGTTCATGGGCCGCTCGGCCCTGCGATAGGATCGAGAAGCAATGCCCCTCCCCCCAAAGCTCTCGCTTGACACCGAGGTCCAGTACGTCAAGGGCATCGGCCCCCGCATTGCGGAGTCGCTTAAAATCAAGGGGATTGCCACCGTCGAGGACCTGCTCCATCGGCTCCCCTTTCGCTACGAGGATCGCGCGCATCCGGTGCTGTTTCAAGAGCTGCGCGCGGGCGAAATGGCCAGCGTTATCGGCCAGGTTCGCGGCAGCGTGGTTCTGCAAACCAGCCGCATGCCCATCTTTGAGCTGACCGTCGGGCAGAACCTTCACTCGCTCAAGTGCACCTGGTTCCATGGCGCTTACCTCAAGGACAAGTACCAGGCCGGACAGTGGGTCGTGGTCTACGGCAAGGTCGAGGCTTCACGTTCGGGGAGCGGGTTCAAGATGATGCAGCCGCAGGTGGAGCTGCTGCCGGAGCCGGAGCCGGGCGCGCCGACCGAAGAAGGCGAGCTGCTGGAAGTGGGCCGCATTACACCGATTTACGAGTCGCTCGGCGGCAACCGGCTGCACACGCGCTGGCTGCGCCGCGTGATGCACGGGGTGCTTGCCGAGCTGGGCGAAGCGGTGCCGGAAACGCTGCCGCAAGCGATGCTGGTGCGTCTCGGGCTGCCGGGACGCGCGCGGGCGCTCCACGAGGTGCACTTTCCTCCACCGGGGACGCCGATGACCCTGCTGACCGGCGCGCGCACACCCGCGCAGCAGCGACTTATTTTCGAGGAGCTCTTCTTCCTCGAGCTGGGGCTTGAGCTGAAGCGGCGCCGGGCGCGCGAGCAGACCGGCATCGCCTTTGCCACGGACGAGCGGGCCCGAACGGCGCTGCGCAACACGCTGCCGTTTCGCCCCACCGGCGCGCAAAAACGCTCCCTGGCGGAAATTGCCGAAGACATGCGCCGGCCCGCGCCCATGCGGCGTTTGCTGCAAGGCGACGTGGGCGCGGGCAAGACGATTGTCGCCGTGCAGGCCATGCTGATCGCGATCGAGAACGGCTACCAAGCCGCCCTGATGGCCCCGACGGAGATCCTGGCAACGCAGCATTATCTCTCGATACGCAAACTGCTGGACCGCGCCGCGGAGGCGGGCGGGCGCGCGTACCGGGTGGTGCTGCTGACCGGCTCGCTGGAACCCGCGCAGAAGCGCTGGAACCGCCAACGCATTGCGAATGGCGATGCGGAGCTTGTGATCGGCACCCATGCTTTGATTGAAGATAAAGTCGAGTTCGCAAATTTGGGGCTGGTCGTCGTCGATGAGCAGCATAGGTTCGGCGTGATGCAGCGCTTTCGGCTAATGAAAAAGCCGGGCGCGGCCGAGCCCGACCTGCTGGCGATGACGGCGACACCAATTCCGCGCACCCTCGCGCTGACGCTTTACGGCGACCTGGAGGTAAGCGTGCTCGACGAACTGCCGCCGGGGCGAACGCCCATTGTGACTCGACAGGTCGCAGACGAGCGCGCCGACGAGGTGTGGGACTTTGTGCGCCGTGAAGCCGCGCGCGGGCACCAGGCCTACATTGTGTACCCGGTGATTGAAGGCCCGAAAAGCGACCAGCCGGAGCTGGATTTCTCGCCGGCCGAGCCGGCCGCTGCCGCGGTGCGAGCCCCAGTAAAGGCGGCAAAGCGGGCGAACAAGGCTACCCCCCAGGGCAAAAGCAGTCCTAAGAATGGCACGCTCTTCGCCACACTGCCTGAGGCTGTGAGCAAAGTCGTGGCTCAGAAAGCCTCTGTCGGCGAAGGGAGCAGTCTGAAGTCGGCAACCGAGATGTATGAGGAGCTGCGCCACGGCCCGCTGCACGGCCTGCGTTTGGGGTTGTTGCACGGGCGCCTGCCGGCCGACGACAAAGACGTCATCATGCGGCGGTTCGCGCGCGGCGAGATCGACGTGCTGGTCGCAACCACGGTGATTGAGGTAGGCGTGGATGTGCCGAACGCGACCGTGATGGTC
>CAXTMW010000084.1:14913-15218 GCA_964245455.1 uncultured Acidobacteriaceae bacterium | reverse complement strand
CCTCACATTCGGCCCCAAACCGCCGTTCCCCCAACAGGAAAAGCAGTCAATTCCCGGCACGGAACAGGAGATGAACCCCAAGTCCGATCACGGGCTGGAAAGCTACACGGGGCGCAACCGGCTCACGGACCGCGTGGCCCTGGTCACCGGCGCTGACAGCGGCATCGGCCGCTCCGTCGCCATCCTGTTCGCAAAAGAGGGTGCCGATGTCGCGTTCACCTACCTGCCCGAGGAAGAAGCCGACGCGAAGGTGACCACGCAGGCGATCGAGCAGCAGGGCCGCAAGGCGCATGCGGTCGCGGTCG
>CAXTMW010000084.1:10228-14903 GCA_964245455.1 uncultured Acidobacteriaceae bacterium | reverse complement strand
TAGCAGATCCCAGCAAAGCGGCAAGGATTGTCGAAGAGGTAGTCGCGAAGTTCGGCAAGCTCGACATCCTGGTCAACAATGCAGCGTACCAGCGCACCTACGAGAAGCTGGCGGACGTGCCGGGCGAAGAGTTCGCCATGGCGTTCACCATCAACGTCGGCGGCACGTTTGCGTTCTGCCAGGCGGCTGAAAAGCACCTGAAGCCGGGCGGCGTCATCATCAACACGACGTCCATCCAGGCGCTTGATCCAAGCCCGAACATCTTTGTCTACGCATCCACCAAGGCCGCCATCGCCAACCTGACCAAGGGCCTTGCCAAGCTGCTCGGCGAGAAGGGCATCCGCGTGAATGGCGTTGCGCCGGGCCCGGTGTGGACGCCGCTGATCCCGGCGACGATGGAAGCGGAGAAGGTGAAGGAGTTCGGCGGCAAGACCGTGTTTGAGCGTCCGGCGCAGCCTGTCGAGCTCGGGGCCTTGTACGTTTTTTTGGCCAGCGACGACGCGAGCTTTGTGACCGGGGAGATTTACGGAGCGACCGGCGGCATGACCCCACTCTAGAAAGTCTTGACCGGGACGGGCGCGGCCGCAGGCACGCGCCCGAACCGGGACAGAACAAATACACCCGCAATCGCGAGCGCCCCGCCTGCCAGGCTTTTCATGCTGGCGCGCTCACCGAGCCAGACAAAGGCAATCAGCAGCGTTACCGGCGGAATCAGGTAGAGCACTGCGGATGCCTGCGACAACGGCAAATGGCGAAGCACGCGGGCCCAGGTGACATAGCCGAGCGCCGCGGGAAAGATGCCGAGGTACACCGCGGTAAGCAACGGCACCAGCAGGCTGCCGGGCTTGGCATAGGCCACGACCCGCACCGCTCCAGGCAGCCATGGCAGCAGCAGGACGGCACCGGTCCACATCATGCAGGCAGTCACCACGGTAGGTGAGTACGACCGGAGCAGGGGTTTCTGCAGAAAACTCATAACGGCCGCGCACGCGGCGGCCCCAAGCACCAGAAACACTCCGCCGGTCGCGTGAAAGCCGCCCGGCGACCCCGTGGCGATCAGCGACACCCCTGCGAAGGAGACCGCAACGCCAAGCCAGCCTGCCGGCCGCAATCGCTCGCCAAGAAAACAAATCCCGAGCAGCGCCGCGAAAATCGGCATGCAGTTGAGCAGGAAGCTGGCCGCGCCGGCTGAAACCTCCAGCTCGCCTGTATTGAGCAGCAGGTTGTAGGCTGCAATGCCAAGCGCCCCGGCCAGCACAACGCGGACCGCGGAAGAGCCGCGCGGCAACCGGGGCCGCGACCCAAGCGCGAGCCCGGCAAAACACAGCGAGGCGACCAGAAAGCGCACCGAAGCAAGCTGGCCCGGGCTGAACAGCCGCATGGACGCGCGAATGGCCGGGTACGCCGAAGCCCAGAAGAAAACCGAAGCAGCCACAGCGCCGATGAGCGCGGCGCGCGACGAGGTGCCCGCGTTCGGGCTGGCCGGCGTTTGCAGCGCCGCTCCGGTTTGCTCGTGCAGGCTGCTCACGGCTTGAGTGTACCGGGTCGGGCGAACGCGACCCCCAGGCAAAAGCGGCCCGGCATCGGTTAGGCTCACAACAGATCAGGATTACTCGAGCAGCCGGCCAAGGAGCTCTTGCGAGCCTTTGTTCGAGATGCACCCTAGCCGAAGGAGCGAAGAAGCGAGACGATGGCCGCTGGAACCGTGCAATCCGGAGCCGTGCAATCCACCGTAGTGACCCGCAGCGCCTGGGCCGAGCGCATCCAGGCGCTGCGCAATGTTCCGCCCGTGCTCGAAATCCTGTGGGAATCGGGTCGCGCGGTCGTGACCTGGGGGCTGATCCTGCGTGTGCTGGTCTCGGGCGGCCCCGTTCTGGGCGGCTACGTCGCGGCGCGCATCATCGGCGGCGTGCAGCAGGCCATCAGCCGCCACGGCATCCCGGCGAACTTCTGGTGGATCGTCGCGGCCGAGGTCGCAATCGTCATCGGCACCGGAATTCTCTCTCGGCTCATCGACTACTGCGATTCCCTGCTGGCCGACCGCTACACCCACTATGTGTCGATCCGCGTGATGCGGCAGGCCGCGCAGCTTGACCTGACCACCTATGAGGACCCGGTCTACTACGACCGTTTGGAGCGCGCACGCGTGCAGGCGACCGACCGCCTCGCGATGATCCAGGCGATGGGCCGGCTCTTCCAGCAGGTGCTCACCACGCTATTTTTCTCAAGCGTGCTGCTGGTCAAAGCGCCTTTGCTGATCGTGCTGCTCGCGCTCGCGGTGGTTCCCTCGTTCCTCGGCGAAACGCATTTCGCGTTTCTCGGCTACGCGAAGAATTTTCGCCAAACCCCCGCAAAGCGCGAGATGGACTACATCCGCCAGGTCGGCGGCAGCAAGGAGGCCGCCAAGGAGCTGAAGCTTTTCAACCTGAGCGAGTATTTTACGGATCGATTCGCAAAGCTTTCGCTCGGCATCTACGAGGAGAACATCGCGCTCTCGCGCCGCCGCCTTTTCTGGGGCGGGCTGTTCTCGATCATCGGGACGGGCGGCTACTACTCCTCGTACATCTACGTCATCTGGCGCGCAATTCACGGCGGCTACTCGCTCCAGGATTTCGTCTTTATTACAGCTTCAGTGCAGCAGGCGCAGACCAACCTGCAAATGGTCTTCTCGACTGCTTCCGGCATTGCCGACCAGGCGCTGTTCCTCACCGACCTGATCAGCTTTTTTGAGATGAAGCCGACCGTCGTCTCCAAACCAAACGGCCTGCCGATGCCCCGGCCCATCCGGCGAGGCTTTGAGTTCCGCAACGTTTCCTTCGCCTACCCAGGCACCATGCGCCGCGTGCTCAAGGACTTCAACTTCCACCTGCACCCCGGCGAGCGCATCGCGCTGATCGGCGAAAACGGCCAGGGCAAGACCACCGTTGTCAAGCTCATCACGCGGCTGTATGACCCGACCGAGGGCGAGATCCTGCTTGACGGGGTGGACCTGCGCGAGTACGCGCTCGATGACCTGCACCAGGAGATGGGCGTCATCTTCCAGGATTTTATGCGGTACGAGATGACCGTGCGCGACAACATCGCGGTCGGCCGCGTGGAGCTGCCGCATACCGATGCGGACATCGCGACGGCGGCGGAAAAGTCGCTCGCCGCAAGCGTGGTGCGCAAGCTCGCGGGCGGCTATGACCAGATGCTGGGCCGCCGCTTTGAGAGCGGGGTGGACCTGTCAGGCGGCGAGTGGCAGCGCATTGCGCTGGCGCGCGCGTACCTGCGCGACGCGCAGCTGCTCATCCTCGACGAGCCGACTGCGGCGCTCGACGCCAAATCGGAGCTGGAAGTTTTCGAGCGCTTCGCCGAGCTAACCCTCGGTAAAATGGCCTTGTTGATCTCGCACCGGTTTTCGACCGTCCGCATGGCCGACCGGATTGTGGTGCTGGCCGGCGGCCAACTGGTGGAGGAAGGCGACCATGCCCGCCTGATGGCGCTCGGCGGCCGCTACGCGGAGATGTTCGAGATGCAGGCCGCGAGCTATCGCTAGTCATCATCCTTAAACGCACGGAGCCATGAGGAATGGAGCAGCGCGTGACCGATTTTGCCCCATCCGGCAGCCTGCCGGAACAGCTGGAAGCGCCGCTTTGGATGGAAGACGCCCTGCGCGCGCGGGCCCGCGGCGACGCGCAAAGCTGGAACGCGACCCGCAATCCAAAAGGCGCCAGCGGTACACGCGCGCGTGTCGAGGCAGCCCGAACGGCGCTCGATGCGCTGGTACGCAAGCTCGATGCCTTGCCCGCGCCCGATGGGATTGCCGGCGCGACCGATCCGCTGCTGGTTCTGCGCGAAAACCCGCGTCTGCTGCGTGCGGCGCTCAACGACCTCGCGAGCGGCCGGCGTGTGCTGGAGCGTCTGCCCCGCCTCCCTCCGGAAGGCGGCGACGGCGGGGGCCTGCCGCGCATTCTGGCGGTGGCTGCCGGCTATTTTGCGGGGACAGGGTATGCATGGGACGCGAAAGCACTGCCGATCTACATCGGTGAGCTACAGCGATCTGAGCCGTTGGAGCTGCAGGAGATCTGGTCGCTGCCTTCTGCGATGAAGTTCTACCTGATGGAACGGGCGATCAGCGAGGGCGAAGCCGTGCTCGCCGCCGGTGCGCGGCCAGGCTTGAACCCCGTGATCCAGACCTGCATCAAGAGCCTGCGCGAGCTTGGCTATGCCGACTGGAACATCGTCGGCGAGCCGCTGCTGGTGTTTGATGAAGTACTTCGGCAGGACCCGGCCGGCGCCTACCCGCACATGGACTTTGAAAGCCGCGAGAACTATCGCAAACGTGTGGCTACGCTCGCGCGCTACTCTGATGTGACTGAGATTGAAGTAGCACGAGAAGCTTTGAAGCTCGCCCGGATGCGTTCGGCGCTCAGCGCCAGCACCAGCGACCGCACTCACCAGCGCGAGCAGCACATCGGCTACTACTTAATCGACGGCGGCGTGGGCGACCTTTCCCACGCGATCGGGTACCGCCCGCCCTTTGCCGAGCGCCTGCGCATCGCCGCCAAGCAGGATGCGGACCTGTTCTATATCGCGCCGATCGAGGTCCTCTCGGTCATCCTGATTGCCGTGCTTCTCTTCCCGGTGGTGCCGGCTTCGCACACCTTCTGGGCGCTCGTCCCGGCGTTTCTGC
>CAXTMW010000084.1:4933-10218 GCA_964245455.1 uncultured Acidobacteriaceae bacterium | reverse complement strand
CACCCAGGGCGTCGTCGACCTGATGAACAACACCGTGACCGCGTTGTTTGAAGCTCGTGCGCTCCCGAAGCTCGACTTTCGCAAACACGGGATTCGCCCGGGGCTCGACGCACTGGTCGCGGTCCCGACGCTGCTGCTGAGCGAAAAGCAGCTGCGCGAGCTGGTCGCCGACCTCGAGGTTCGATACCTTGCGAACAAAGACCCGCACCTCCATTTCGCCCTCATCACCGACCTGCCCGATGCGGTCACCCGTCCGCGTGAAAACGATACCGACCCGCTGGTCGATCTCGCGGTCAAGCTCATCCACACGCTTAATCACCGGTACAGCGGCGAGGGAGGCGGCTCTTTCGCGCTGTTTCACCGACACCGCATCTTCAACGCACGCCAGGGCGTGTGGATGGGCTGGGAGCGCAAACGCGGCAAACTGCTGGACCTGAACAAATTTCTTGAAGGCGCCTACGACGCCTTCCCGGTCAAGGCGGGCGGCATCGACGTCGTCCGCAGCGTGCGCTACATCATCACGCTCGACTCAGACACCCAGCTGCCACGCGGCACTGCGGCCGCGATGGTCGGCGCCATGGCTCACCCGCTCAACCGCGCGGTCATTGACCCGGAGCGCCGCATCGTCACCGCCGGCTACGGCATCCTGCAGCCGCGGGTCGGCGTCAGCGTGCAGTCGGCTTCGCGCTCGCGCCTGGCCTCGCTGTTCTCCGGGCAAACCGGCTTTGACATCTACACGCGCGCTGTTTCTGATGTGTACCAGGACCTTTACGGCGAAGGAATTTTCACCGGCAAGGGCATCTATGAGGTGTCGACGCTCCATGCAGTGCTCGACCGCCGCTTCCCGCGCAACGCGCTGCTCTCACACGACCTGATTGAAGGCGCATACGCACGCGCCGGGCTTGCGACCGACATTGAGGTCGTCGACGACTACCCTTCGCACTACTCGGCCTACACGCGCCGCAAGCATCGGTGGGTGCGCGGCGATTGGCAGATTGCACAGTGGCTTTTCGCGACCGTGCCCGATGAGTCACGCAAGCTCACGCGCAACCCTATCTCGACCATCTCGCGCTGGAAGATCTTCGACAACCTGCGCCGGTCGCTGGTGGAGCCGTTTACGATGCTGCTGCTCATTGCGGGCTGGTCCGGGCTCGACGGCGGCCCACTGTACTGGACGCTGATCACGCTGTTTCTGATGTTTCTGCCAACGCTCGTACAGTTTGTCTTCTCATTTGTGCGCGCCTTGGTGTCAGATACAGTAGGCGCAGTCGGCGAAGCCGTGGTCGGTGCTGGGCAGGCCGCGTTCATCACGTTGTTGAACGTGGTATTCCTGCCGCACTCGACCTTTCTGTCCCTCGACGCGATTGGGCGCGCGCTGGTGCGGCGCTTCATCACGGGGCAGCGGCTGCTCGAATGGGAAACGGCGGCCGAAGCCGAAGCCGGCAAGCGCGTCACTCCGGTCGACCGCTATCTGACAGCTTCGCCGCTCTTTTCACTCGTCATCGCGCTGCTGATTTTGTGGCGCCATCCGCATGCACTGCCGATCGCGTTGCCGGTGCTCGTGCTGTGGGCTTCCGCCAGCCTGATCACGGGGTGGCTCAATCACGCGCCGCGCGAAGCCACCGCACCGCTGGGCGAGCGGGACGCGCAGTTTCTGCGCGAGCACGCCCTGCGCATTTGGCGCTACTTCTACCAGTTCGGCGGCGCGCAGCACCACTTCCTCATCCCTGACAATGTGGAGGAGCAGGGGCTGTTTGAGGCTGCGCGCGTTTCACCAACCAACCTCGGCCTGCTGCTTAATGCGCGTCAGGCCGCGGTCGAGTTCGGCTGGCTCACGCTGCCCGAGTTTGCGGAGCTGACCACCGCGACGCTGGCTACATTTGAGGCTCTCCCAAAGGAGCGCGGGCACTTGTACAACTGGTACAACACGCACACGCTGGAGCCGCTGCAGCCGATCACGGTTTCGTCGGTCGACAGCGGCAACTTTGCTGCGTCGCTCTACACGCTGCGCATGGGCGCGGCCGAGCTGCTTGGCCGGCCGCTCATCGAGGCGCGCCTCTTCCACGGCCTGCACACGCAGTTCACAGTTGCCGGCACAGCAGAAGCAGGGCTGCCGCCGGCGGGCGTCTCTATCGAGACGGCCCTGCATTGGGCGCTCGAACGCGCAACGCTGCAACGCTCCGCGGAGCTGGAGCCTGAGCTGCGCGCTACCTCGGCGAGCGAAGGGGACTGGTGGCGCAGCGAGCACGCCACGCGCATTCAGGCCCTTGCGACGCTTGCAACCGAGTACGAGCCATGGCTGCTGCCCAGGTTCTCGGCGCTGCGCGGCGTCGCAGAGCTCGCATTCGCGGACGCAGCCGTGCACCCGACCCTTGCGAACGCCGAGGCCTTCGCGCGGGCGCTCGACGAGCGCCTCGAGCGGTTTGCAGCCGCGCAGCCCGCAGGCGAGCAAGCCTCCGCGCTTGCCGTTGAGCTGCGCTCGCATCTCATGCAAGCGGCCGTACGCCTCGGTGCGCTGGCCCGTTCCATCGAGCACTGTTCCGAGCAGGCCTTCCAGCTCGCGACCGCGATGGACTTTCGCTTCCTCGTGCAGCAGGACCGGCAGATGCTCTCGATCGGCTATGACGTCCCGGCGCGTGAGCTGCACTCGGCCTGCTATGACATGCTTGCGTCGGAAGCACGCATCGCCGCTTTCATTTCGGTCGCGAAAGGCGATCTCGAACAAACCAGCTGGTTCAAGATGGGCCGCACGCACACGCTCGCCTACGGCCACGCCGTGCTGCTTTCCTGGACCGGCACCATGTTCGAGTACCTGATGCCGTCCTTGTGGATGCGCTCCTACCCGGACACGCTGATGGCGCGCACACTTGCCGGCGTTGTCGAGGTGCAGCGCGCGTTCGCGAAGCGTCTCAGCGTGCCGTGGGGTATATCGGAGTCGGGCTATGCGGAGGTCGACGACGGCGGCCACTACCACTACAAGGCGTTCGGCATGCCGGCCATCGCGCTCAAGTGGGACGCGTCCGCGGGCCCGGTCGTCTCGCCCTATTCCAGCTTTCTCGCGCTCGGCATCGACCGCGTCGAGGCGTTGCGCAACCTGCGCCTGATGTCGAAAGCAGGCTGGCAAGGCGCGTATGGGCTGTATGAGGCTGTCGATTACGTGCAGGGACGCGAGCGCCCCCGCCTCGTGCGCGAGTGGATGGCGCACCACCAGGGCATGTCGCTGATGGCCCTGCTGAACCTGCTGCACGACGACGCCTGCCAGCGCTGGTTCCACGCAAACCCGCACCTGCAGGCAACCGAATTGTTGCTGCATGAAAAGCCCATCCGCGAGGCCGCACTGCGGCGCGAGGTGAAGAACACGCCGGTGCGGAAGGCAGAGCCGCAACCTGCGTAAACTCCTCGATGCCTTGCGGACCGAATGATCGTAGAGCGAAGCGGATAGCCTCACACAACGAGGTCACGCTGAGCGAAACCACGACCACCCGTAAAGAGGGTCGTCCTGAGCGTAGGCGGGTCCCCGGCGAGCTTGCTCGCTGGGGTGCAAGCGAAGGATCTGCTTTGTCATTGACCTCGCTTCGTCCTTACCTAAACGACGAAGTATTTCGCCTGCGGGTGATGCACCACCAGTGCGTTCGTACTCTGTTCCGGCTCCAGGTGGAAACCCTCGGTCAGGCGCACACCGATCGTTTCCTCCGGCTTAAGCAGCTCGAAAATCTTGGTCTGGTCTTCAAGATTCGGGCACGCCGGGTAGCCGAACGAGTAGCGCGAGCCGCGGTATTTCTGGTGAAACAAATCCCGCACTTCAGGCGCGTCTTCAACGGCAATGCCAAGCTCCTCACGAATCAGCTTGTGCGCGTATTCGGCCAGCGCTTCCGCTGTTTCCACGCCGAGCCCGTGCACGTACAGGTAGCGCGTGAAATCCCCCGCGTCGAACAGTTTCTTCGTCTCCTCGCTGGCGCGGTCCCCGATCGTTACGACCGAGAAGCCGATCACATCCATCTGTCCCGAGTCGCGCGGGTGAAAGAAGTCGGCAATCGACAGCTTGCGCCCGTCGCGCTGGCGCGGGAAGTGAATTCGTAACTTCTCCTGTGGCAATTGCGAGCGGGCGTCTTCAGGCTCGTACACTACCACATCATTGCCGTCGGCCTGCGCGGGGAAAAACCCATAGACAAGCTTCGGCCAGAACCAGCCCTTCCCCTTGATCTCCGCCTTGAGCTCGCGCAGGATCGGCCGGTATTTCTCCTCCACCAGCCGCAGATAATCGCTCGCCGAAGCGGTCTTGAGCTGCCACTGATTCTTGAACAGCGCCGTCTCATTGATGTAGCTGAAAATCAGGTCGAGATCGAAATCCTTGCAGACGCGCGTCCCCCAGAATGCGGGCGTGGGTGTCACGGTCTCAGGCGTCACCCAGCTGGAGCGAACGACCGGTCCCGCGCTTACAGGCAGCTCCTGCGCGGCCGCGATGTGCGGCGCCACGGGGTAAAACTTGACCGTACTTCCTTCTTCCAGCCGCCGCTCGCGCGCGCCGCTTTCTGTGGTCAGGTCGCTCATCACATGCAGTCCGGCAAACGCGTCCTCGGCGTAGAACACCGCGGAGCGGTACTCCTGCCGCAAATCTTGCTCGACATACTTTCGCGTCAGCGCCGCGCCGCCGCAGATCACGGGCGTCGTCATGTCGAGCCGCTGGAGATCCTGAATGACGTACTTCATCTCGAGCGTCGACTTCACCAGCAATCCGCTGAGCCCAATCGCATCCGCCTTGTGCTCCCGCGCCGCGCGAATGATCGCGTCCGCGGGTTGCTTAATGCCGAGGTTCACGACCTTGTAGCCGTTATTCGACAGGATGATGTCCACCAGGTTCTTGCCGATGTCGTGCACATCCCCCTTGACCGTCGCAAGCACGATGGTGCCCTTTTGCGTACCTTCCACCCGCTCCATCTTGGGCTCAAGATACGCGACCGCCGCCTTCATCACCGCGGCCGAGTCGAGCACCGACGGCAGCTGCATTTTGCGCGCGCCAAACAGGTCACCGACCGTCTTCATGCCGTCGAGCAGCACGGTGTTGATCAACTCCAGCGGCGTATATGTCACCAGAGCTGTGTCAATGACCTGCTCCAGCGACTGCTTTGCTTCGCCCTGCCCCATCGAGCGCTCGCCGCGGATGATCAGCTGCTTCAGCTGCTCTTCGAGCGCGAGGGTTTCCACCGCAACGGCGTCTTCCTTCGCGCTCGGGTCGATGCCGCTGAAGTGGGCCATGTAGCCCTGCAGCGGATCGCCTTCGGAGG
>CAXTMW010000084.1:3967-4923 GCA_964245455.1 uncultured Acidobacteriaceae bacterium | reverse complement strand
CGCGTAATTGACGATCGCCGCATCGAGCCCGCGATCCACTGCTTCCTTCAGAAACACGCTGTTCAACACGCGCCGCGCATACGCGTTCAACCCGAAAGAAATGTTGCTGACGCCCAGGATTGTTTTTGCGCGCGGCAGCTCCTGCTTGATGCGCCGCACCGCTTCCAGCGTCTGCATGCCGGCATCGCGGTAGTCCTCCTGCCCGGTGGAGATCGGCAGCGTCAACGCGTCGAAGATCAGGTCTTCGCCGCGCATGCCGTAGCGCTCGGTTGCCAGCTCGTAAATGCGCTTCGCAACCGCGAGCTTTTTGTCCGCGGTCAGCGCCATGCCGTCTTCGTCGATGGTCAGCGCGACCACGGCCGCGCCATAGCGCTTCGCCATTGGCAGCACTTTGCTCGTGCGCTTCTCGCCGTCTTCCAGGTTGATCGAGTTGATGAGCGGCTTGCCGGGAACACGCTTCAGTGCTTCCTCAATGACGTCGGCCTCAGTCGAGTCGATCATGATCGGCGCCGTCACGCGCGTTGCGATCTTTTCAAGCACGCCGTTCATATAGGCTTTCTCGTCTTCGCCCACGACCGCGCAGCACAGATCGAGCACCTGGGAGCCCTCGCTCGCGAGCCGTTTCGCCATCGCCAGGATGCCGTCGTAGTCCCCGGCCCGCACCATGTCGCGAAAGTGCGCGACGCGGGTGGTTGTGTTCATCTCCTCGGCGATGATGACGGGCTGCCCGTCCACTTCGAGCGGCGTTGCGGAGAACGCACTTGCCGCCACGCCCTGCCGCTTCACCTCACGCCGTGCCGGGCGTGCATCTCTGACGGCTTCCACGACAGCGCGCAGGTGTTCCGGCGTCGTGCCGCAGCAGCCGCCTACCACCTGCACTCCATACTGGGTCACAAAACGCCGATGATATGCAGCCAGCTCCTGCGGCGTGAGCTTGTAGACCGCGACCCCGCCCT
>CAXTMW010000084.1:1620-3957 GCA_964245455.1 uncultured Acidobacteriaceae bacterium | reverse complement strand
GCGTTCGGCAATACGCTGATCGGTCGCACGGAGTTTTGGCACAGGAAGCGCACCGCGTCGTTCATCTCCGCGGGTCCGGTCGCGCAATTCAATCCAATCACGTCCGGGTTGAAGCATTCCACCACCGCCAGCGCCGCGCCGATCTCAGAACCGAGCAGCATCGTGCCGGTTGCCTCAAGGGTTACCTGCATCTGTAACGGCAGCTGTTTCCCATGCGCCTGCATCGCGTCCTGGCAGGCGGCGAGCGCGATCTTGGCCTGCAGCAGGTCCTGACTCGTCTCGATCAGCAGGATGTCGACTCCGCCTTCAATCAGCGCGCCGGCCTGCTCACGGTACATCGCGGCCATGGCGTCGTAGCCGATGTGGGCCAGCGACGGCAGCTTGGTCGTTGGGCCGATCGACCCAGCAACGAAGCGCGGCTTCTCCAACGTCGAAAACTCGCGAGCAACATCCTTCGCAAGCCGCGCCGCTGACAGGTTCAGCTCGTGTGTTCTGTCCCCGAGCTCATACTCATCCAGCACTACGCGTGTGGAACCAAAGCTGTTTGTCTCGACCACATCGCATCCGGCCTCAAAAAAGCTTGCGTGAATGCTGCGAATGATGTCAGGCCGCGACAGCACCAGCAGTTCATTGCAGCCTTCCTTACCCCAGTAGTCGTCGACCGTAGGCGCGTGCAGCTGGATGTTGGTGCCCATGGCGCCGTCGTAAACAAGGACGCGTTGCTGCAGCAGATCTAGAAAGGAAGAGGCCATAGATAGGGAGCGCGTTCGTCTGCGCCAACTTCCATTCTAGCGGGCCCGCCTGCTCTGTACCTCGGCAGCTACAGAACAGGCTCGACCGGGTCCACGACCCAGATCGTCAGCTCGCCGTCGAGCAGTGTCTCCATTGCCTCGCCGGCCGCTTTGAAGTGGTCCGAACTCTTGTGCAGCTCGAAATCTTCCGTGCTTCCATACTGTTCGCTGAACAGGAACTCTCCGCCGTCCTTGGTCTCGAACAACTCGTAAAAATCCGCGCCATCCTCGGTACGGCTTGCTTTTACGAGCTCCAGCAGCTGCTCCCGCAACTGCTCTTCCTTGCCTGCCTTCGCCTTTGCCCGCGCAAATACCCTAACCTCTGCCATGCTCATCCCCTTGCGCGGTTGGATGCGGGTTACAAAAAACAACGGCGGCCCACAGGCCGCCATTGCTCCTCTTTTCTGCTTTGAAACTACTTGACCGAGTCCGCCCCGGCCGCTACGCCACCCGGCAGGCCGACATTCGGCACCAGCATGTCTTCCTTGCGCATCACCAGCGTCGTCGCGTTCAGGCTGGCCAGCTCAAAGCCGTGCCCGTGCGTGATCGCATCCGTCGGGCAAGCCTCTACGCAGTAGCCGCAAAAGATGCAGCGGTTGTAGTCGATGTTGTAAACCTTCGCATAGCGCTCAGCGCTCGAAAAGCGCTTCTCAGCAGTATTCTCGGCAGCCTCGATGTAGATGCAGTTGGCCGGGCACGCCGCCGCGCACAGGTAGCAGGCCACGCACTTTTCCAGCCCGTTCTCATCGCGCTGCAATACGTGCGCGCCACGGTAGCGCTCCTGCAGCTGCGCGCCCCGGTTCGGCCCCTCGCCGTCCGGGTAGTTCTCCACTTCGGTCGGCTCAAACATCTCCCCGAAGGTGATGCTCATGCCCTTGGCGATACCCTTGATGTTGCGAACGATCGACATACCTCAAGTATACGATGGGTCGCGAGAGGAGTTTGCATGCGGTCGAGTTCGCATCTGAAGCTTTTCATTCCGGCGATGGTTCTGTTCTTCCAGGCGCCCCCGCTGCCGGCCCAGAAAAGCGGGCCGCCGCAGGTCAGGGTCAACGTCCACGACACAGCGGGTACGCCGCTCGCGGGTGCCACCGTCACGATTGAGCCTGCGCCGCTCACCCTGCACACCGCGAGCGACGGCTGGGCAGAGTTCGTGCGCACAACGGAGCCGACCGGCCTGCGCATCTTCGCCCCTGGATACGTGAGCAAGACGGTCCAAACCGGATTCTTCTCAACGATCGACGTGGCCCTGGTAAAAACCGACACTGGAAGCGCTGCCGGCGCGCTGCCCGCGGCAGACGATGGGGTGCTTACGATCCACGCGACTCAAGAAAAAACCTTTACCCCGTCCGAGTTCGCAAAACTCCCTCATCAGACGATCACCGTCGTGAACGGCCACACGCACACGAGCGAAATCTACGGGGGAGTGCCGCTGCTTATGCTGCTCGCCCCACTCGGCGCACCCGCGAACGGCGACGTCAAGGGCAAAGCGCTCTCTGACTACCTGGTCGCAACCGGCAGTGACGGGTACAAAGCAGTCCTGGCT
>CAXTMW010000084.1:0-1610 GCA_964245455.1 uncultured Acidobacteriaceae bacterium | reverse complement strand
GTCCTGGCTCTTGCCGAAATTGAGCCTGCCTTTCATCCCGGCATCGTGCTGGTTGCTGATCAGCTCGACGGCAAACCGCTCGACAGTAAGGAGGGACCTTTCAAACTGGTTGTCAGTGAGGACGAAAGGCCGGCGCGATCGGTGCACAACCTGGTCAGGATTGAGCTGAAGCAAGCCGAGTAGGCTGCCGCTAGAGTATCGATCCTCGACGCACAACAAAGTGCGACGCATCGGGTTCCGGCAGTTAGCTGGAGTCGCCCGACATGCGTTTTCTAAAAGTTTTCGCTCCCCTTCTCGCCATCGCTCTCGCAGGCCCTGCACACGCGCAGCAGCCGACACCGCAAAGCACGCAGCCTGCGCCGCCTCCCGGCTTCGCCCTCGCCCCGCCGCCACAAAGCGATGCACTCACACTCGTGCCGCTCGGCCTGACGGAGCTGAGCCGGGAAGCCTCTTGGCACACCGACTTCACCTTCGACCGCTCGCTGCTGTCGCTTGCCGGCGCCTTTACCGGCGTCGATGACCAGACCCGCCAAACCATCGCCCGGCTCAACGGCATCTCTGTCCACCTGTTCCGCTTCCCCCAGGGCGCAGGCTACGACCCTTCCGTGCTCGACGCAGTGCGCGCGCAGTACGGCTCGCTCGGCTGGAAGCATGTTGTCACCGCCAACAAGTTCCCCGACGCCCGCGTCAACGGGCAAGCCTCCGACGGCTCCGCACCCGGCGCGTTTATCCCCAGCGGCCCCGGACGTACCGACGTGTGGCTGCAGTCGCGCGGCGTCAACTTTGCCGGCGCTGCCGTCCTGCTCGCCGGCCCCACCAACGTCAACCTCATCGTCGTCTCCGGTGACATCAGCACACTCGACCTGCTCCATCTGCGCGGCCACTTCGGCATCCCCCGCTTCCCAGACGACGCGCTGAGCCGCTGAAGGCAAGACCCCCTGCGCGGGAGGCGGTCCCTTCGGGACGTGTTCTCGCTCAAATCAAAACCCCTCCTCATGGTTCCGAGGAGGGGTTTTGATTTGAAAATGACTCCTCACGAAGTGGGCGCCTCCCGCGTAGGGGGTCTAGATTTTCAGCTTGTCCCAGATGGCATCGACGCGAGCCTTGGTCGCAGCGTCCATGGCGATCATCGGCGGCCACACGCGGGTAAAGCCTTCGGCTGCCCATTTTTGCGTCGCGTCGATGCCCATCTTCGATCCCAGGTTCGGCAGGCGCGAGGCGTGGTCCAGCGAGTCTACTGGACCAAGCGTGAACTGGATGTCGCGTTCCGGATCAATGTTGTTTGCGGTCCGCAGCACGACCTCGCCCAGGTCCTGCACGTCGCAGTCCTCGTCGACCACCACAATGCACTTGGTGAACATCGCCTGGCCGAGCGCCCAGATGCCGTTCATCACTTTGCGCGCGTGCCCGGCGTAGCTTTTGCGGATCGACACAATCATCAGGTTGTGGAACACGCCCTCCGCCGGCAGGTTAATGTCGACGATCTCGGGCAGGGTGAGCTTCATCAGCGGTAAAAAGATGCGCTCGACGGCTTTGCCCATCCATGCGTCTTCCATCGGTGGCTTGCCGACGATCGTCGCCGCGTAGATCGGGTTTTTGCGATGCGTGAT
>CAXTMW010000083.1:0-15276 GCA_964245455.1 uncultured Acidobacteriaceae bacterium | reverse complement strand
GTAGCGAAGTTCGGTTGTGATAACCGCTGAATGCATATAAGCGGGAAGCACGCTCCAAGATGAGATCTCCCTGAAGGGCCCAGGAAGACCACCTGGTTGATAGGCTGGAGGTGAAAGCGTAGTAATGCGTGCAGCTTACCAGTACTAATCGCCCGTTCGGCTTGTCCATAGAATTAACTCTGTGCAGTTCCCTGCACCGATGGACATTCAACACAAGCCTTGTTATGGTCTGTACCACACTGCCACAGGCAGTGTACGCACTACCCCAATCGATTTCGTTGTGAGGCATCTGCCTTAAAGATTTAGACGGTCCAGTGAAGATGACACTGAAAGCGGGTCCCGACCGGATCCGTCAGAACGTCGCCAAGTTTACCGGTGATCATACTGCGAGGGTCCCCCCCGTTCCCATCCCGAACACGGCAGTTAAGCCTCGCCGGGCCGATGGTACTGCGCGCGTAGGTGCGTGGGAGATTAGGACATCGCCGGTAATATGTTACGAATGGCCCGCCTCCAGCGGGCCATTTCTCGTTTCTCTGGGGTGTATCACTGGCAAAGTCCGTGCAAGAAAATTCCCCCAGAGTCTCGCGGCTGCGTGCTGCCGGCCTACTGCTCAGCAGCGCCATAATCCTATCCGACACGGCCCGGCTCTGTTCCGCTCAGATACACACCGATGCATTCGGGCAAAGACATACCCTTCCCCAATGCCGCTCGGTAAGCCTGAAGACATCGTACCTCGCGCAGGTCAGGCCGGGAGAAGGTGCCGGGTTTCTATTGCAGGTGCACAATGCCACTCCAGCGCCTTTCACTATGTCACTGCCCGTCTCCCTAAGCATTCATTGGTATGCAGCGGTCGGGGCCAAGTGGCTCTG
This sequence comes from uncultured Acidobacteriaceae bacterium, assembly GCA_964245455.1. Lineage (GTDB taxonomy): Bacteria > Acidobacteriota > Terriglobia > Terriglobales > Acidobacteriaceae > EB88. The sequence continues at coordinate 14,407 of CAXTMW010000083.1, read as the reverse complement.
GCGCGCATCGAGCGGCACCGGAGGCGGGTCTCTCCTTGATGCGCTTCGAGAGAAGGGACCGGTGTTTGCAGCCGCTGAGCCGCCGAGCCTGGTTCCCCTGGAAGCGCACACCGTAGCGCCGGGCGAGACATTTACATGGTCAGCTTCATTTCAGGAGAATCCGACACTCCGGTATTCACCAGGCTGTGAACACTGCCAGTATCCGGCGAAAGGAGAGTTCCGCGCTGTTCTAGGCTACGCGCTCGTACCCGGTAGCCATGATCTGGAACTTCCCTGGCTTTCCTGCGGACTGCGCAGCAACCCGGTAGACATGCCGCCGCTGGTTGAATTGCAGTAAGCCCACAACTCCGCTAGCCGGTCCGGTTTCTTATGGTGGAGGAGAAAACATCATGCGTTCTACGATCACCACCACCTCCCTGACCACTGCCCTTTGCTTCTGCTTCGCAGCAGGCTCAGCAGCGCTTGCTCAGGATCCCACCGCGCCTACAACAGCGAACGCCGCAGCCCCGCAAGGAGCTCAATATGGCGGCCACCACGGCCCTATGTCTCCGGATGAAGAACTCACCCACCTTACAAAAGCGCTCAGTCTGTCCAGCGATCAGCAAACGCAGATCAAGCCCATTCTGCAGGACCGCCACGATCAGCTTATGCAGATGCATCAGGATGCCAGCCTTTCGCGTGAGGCAAGGCAATCCAAGATGAAGTCGCTTGATGACGAGTCGAATACGAAGCTGGAAGCCGCTCTCAATGAGCAGCAGAAGACAAAATACGAAAAGATGATTGCCGATCGGAAGGCGCGCATGGCGGAGATGCGGTCCCGTCACATGAACGGCAACGAAGGCGCGGAGAATGGAGTGCAGCCTCAGCAGTAGAGCGCAAAGGGCTTCCGGGACGGGCGACGCGGCATCGCCCGCCACTTGAGATCCTTACGGTTTTGCCCCACCGTCTTGTTGCTCAGCAGCCGCGTGGAAGCGCTTGTACTGGTCGTCCACGATATCGATTTGCAGGTGATAGCCCAGAAACAACGCGGCATGGGCCTCAATATGGGCGGTAGCTCCGGTAGGGAGCCATACCTCATTGTTGATGATCTTCTGATCGAAGCTGAAGCTTGACCCCTGCGACAACGACAGGAGTCCCAGTTCGAAGCGCAAAGGACTATCAAGGCGTGCCTGGACGCGCCGCACTTGGCGGTCCTGTTCGTCGATCCAGAGTGTACCGGTCAGGTGCTTCGACGCGTCTTCGGCGATGCCGTGCGTCTGTGCCTTGGTGTCTCCCGCGAAGTCGATCGAGATCATGGGCCGATTGTCCATCGTGACCCTGTGCTCGTTCGAGAATCGTTCGATCGTGAGCAGGCGGGAGATGTCGACTTCATGCTTGTTGTTAAGCGGCTCACCAGGCGCGGTTTGTTCGGCAAGCTCAACCTTGTGCTTCAGGTGTTCCGTCTGCTTGGCCGCTTCGTCGGCGCTTAGCGTGTTTCCATTTTTGCGGACCAGGCTTTCAATCTGGTGGCCATGCACAAAGAACACGTTGTATTCGCGCGATTCCTGTTTCTTGACTGCTCCACGCTTGTCCAGCTCGTGCAATACCTGCACCTCGCGGAACGTATAGGATTCGCGAATTTTATCCAGCTGCAGCTGATTTGCCCGGACCTGCTGCATCAGGGTGCTGATCTCGGGCAATGCCTGTGCTCGGAACACAGTCGGCAGGAGCAGGAAAGATACCAGGAGCCAGACACTACCTGGCCTGCCGAACCTCTTAAAGTACATGCCTTCGGAGTACCGCGTACGGCAAACGGTCGCAAAAGGGAAGTGCTTGCGCTATGATTCAGCGACGCAACCCCGCTCATTATGATTCTGACACTTTTCTCTTTTGGATTGAACTGGGCGATCTTCGCCCTTACGTTTTTCGCCATGGCCAGCATCCTGCCGGGCTTCCACAGCCCATATATCCAGTCCACCTTTACCATCGCATTCCTTATCGGCTTTCTGGATGCTTCGATTATCAAGGCTGCCAGGGTTATGGCGTTTGAGGTGCCGACAGGGCTTCTTTACCTCATCATCTTTATTGCGGATTATCTTCTCATCCAAGCCACCAGCAACTCACAAATCGGCTACTACGTCACCGGCCATAAGAGTGCTTTTATCGCTTCGATTGTGATTGCCGTTGTTGCTTTCGTGACAGAGTTCGTCAAAGAGAAGTTTCGCGCCGATGTTCGCTGACCTTCTCCTTGCAGATGTCCACCGGCCTGCACTCTGCAAGGCATAATCCGCCTTGCGGACGAAGCGCTATTTGCCGCTAAGCTTTTGCGTGGCGATCTGCCCTGCCGCGGTTGTTTTGTCTGTGTCCTTCACCTTGGCGTACAACTCGCGGGCTTCCTGCGGGTTTGTGGCTGCTTCCGTTTCGGCCAAGGCAAGCCTTGCCGCACTAGCCGAAACCGTCAGTGTCGGATGATCGATTAAACCGTGGTAAAGCTGGGCTGCTTCCTTTTGCCGTCCGGCTCCGCTGTACAAGCTGGCCTGTGCCATTTTCGCAAGCGCAGCCAGGCCGGCATCGCGATTGTCGGCGGTCTTCTTAAGCTCTGCTTCCGCATCCGCGGTGCGACCCATATCTTCATCAGTTAGTCCTGCGAAGTACTCCGCATTCGCCCCTGCCTTGAACAAACCGTACTTACCGGCTACGTCGCGAAAAAGAGGATTGGCGTCCCTAGCCCGTGCCGCGGCAGAGCTGTACATCTTTACATTCGGGATGGGCGGCTGCCCTGCTTGCTGCAATGGGGAGTCATACACGTCCATTGCATTGCTGAAAGCGTCCTGGGCCCGCTGCGACTGGTTTGATGCCCAGATCGAGCCGGCGATCACACAGAAGAGCACGGCCGCGCCGGCAACGGAAGCGCGTACCACGGTACGCCTGTTCTGGTCCAGCCAGGTGGGAGTGGGCGTGGAAACACGCGCGAAGGTGCCGGAAGGTCTGGTTTCTATGTCCACAAAAGGTCGCTATGCCTCAAATACCAAGAGCGCGGGGTTTTTGCCCGCGCTCTCCATTCTAGCAGCGCTCCACTTAGAGCAAAGATCGAGCGGAGACCCGCAGCGCCTCAGGCCGCGCGAACAGGATCAGCGATCTCGCCGTTCTCGATCTTCTCCTGGCAGGCGATGCAGTGTGGAGTCCACGGAACTGCCTCTAGGCGCTTCTCGCCAATGACATTGCCGCATTGCAGGCACTCGCCGAATGTCCCCTCGTCCAACCGGTCAAGCGCGGCGCGCACCAGCGCCAGCTGGTGGTGGCCTTGTGTACCCTGCAGGAAGAGCAGCTCTTTCTGGTAGGACTGCACAGCCTGGTCCGCGGCATCCTGCAGGTCGTCCGTGCTGGTCTGGCGGCCCTCCTTAACGGCAGACACCATGCTGCGCTCCAGCAAAGCCTGTTGCGCGCGAAGCTTTTCTTCAAAGCGGTGAAGGGACTCTGGGGAACGGGTCGTCACGAGAAACTCCTGGTTGTAGCGGCTGGCTAGGGTAGTGGTCGCTTATTGGACGCGCGATTCCCTGAAAAATATGTTTGCCTTCCGCTGCTAATTTTTGCTAGGAGCGAAAGCTCTTGTCTCCCGATGGAGGGCGCATTAGGCTGGAACCATCATGTATGACGACTTCCATGTCGAGGATCACTGGACCGGCGAAGACCTTCACTGTCGCTGGAAAGCTGTTGTCGTCGCTATCGCCACGCGCCACGCCGACGCGGTCGATGTGCGCTTTGACGTAAACGGGCGCCCCGTCTGGATCGCGATGCCCTGCGATGCCTGGGTGCGCCACAAGCAGGAGACCGGATACGTCATCACCGATCAGCTGGCGACGCAGATCGCGGGTCGCTACCTCAAGCAGTCCATTGAGAATGGGTACGACAATGGCCGGGAAATGTACACCATGAGCGTGGACGAGATCCTTTCCGGGCTGGAGGTCGTGCTCAAGGAAGCCGGCGGCACGGAAGGACTGCCACCGCTCCCGAATACGGGCGACGCCGTGGCGATGACCTACTGGGGGCAGCTGGCGCCGGGCGCGTCGTAACTCAAAAAGCTTTGCTCATCAGCTCTGACCTGTGCGGCACCGACGATCCGCTTCGGGTGAGCGGCCGGCTTCGTCCGCGTAGTCGCTTCTACTTCAAGGACAACGTGTATCGCACCCCTTCGGCATATGGCGTTTTCTGCAGATCACCCAGCAGCGCCGCCAGCTTCATATCGTCGAGCAGCAGCGAGCCTTTCAGCAGGTAGTCCAGCTCCTTAAGCTCGCGGATGTACGGGTTCATCGCGCGGACAAAGCCCATCATGAAGCGGCCGGGCACCACGAACCGCGCGGGTTTCCCCTCCGTTGTGAAGATCAGCTCGGCCATCGCGCGGATGGTCGTCACCCCTGGTCCTCCCAGGTTCCAGGCTTGGCCCGCGTCTCCGCTCCATGCCGCATCCGCGTCCAGCAGGCGAGCAATGGCGGCCGCCGCATCCGGCACAAACACAAACTCATGCGGCTGGTCGATCGGCCCCAGCACCTGCGCCTCCGTCCCCTTCTTCGCCGCCTGGAAAAGGCTCCACAGGTGACTCGCCTCCACGCGCGGGCCATACAGATCGGCCATGCGCAGTACCCCTGTCGCAAACTTTCCAGGGCGGTGCGCACGGAGCACGCAGTCTTCCTGCTCGCGACGGATCTTGCCTTTCACCGTCTCCGGTTCTCGAGGGTGCGATTCCGCAACTCGCTCCCCTTGCGGCACGCCGTAGCTCCAACTCGAGCTGATCAGCAAAAAGCGCTGCGCCCCCCCAGCCGCGGCCGCGGCCAGGGCCTTGTCGATCAGCGGTAGGTGGTCCTTGAACTTCCACAGCGCCGCGCCGATCAGGTACACAACCGTGCCTGCGTCCGCGCACGCCGCGCCAAAGGCATCCTTATCCTCGGGGTCGATCTGGACGTGCTCGCAGCCGGGTTCCTCATGGAACCGCACCTGCAAGGCTAGCAGCGAGCGGCCCACCACACGGTACGGCACTCCCCGGGCGCCGAGGAGCGGCCCCAGTGTTCTGCCGATTGCGCCGTTCGCGCCGAGAAGAATGACCTTTGCCGGAATCGCCATCGCCCCTTACGCTACCTGCCGGTTCCCGCCGCGGCAAGCAAAGGCAAGCGGGGGAGCTTGATACGGTAGAGCCTGTCTGCGCTTCTATGCGACCCTGCGGAGCGGCGCATCCTAACCGGTGCGCACCGCCGATCATGCATCACCAGAAGGGAAGTAAGTATGCAGCTGATCACCATCCGCAGGCTCCTGCTCGACGAGCTGCAGGAGATCTACATCTCGGAACTGCTGGCTCAGGAGGGCTACCCCCGCGTGATTGCCGGCGTCGACTCGTCGGATCTCAAAAAGGCCTTCGAGCAGCACGCGGAACAGACAAAGTTGCACATCGAGCGGCTTGAAACTGTCTTTGCGCAGCTGGAAAGCAGTCCCCGCGGCGGTCACGGCCGCAGTGTGCGCGCCCTTCTGACCGAAACCGAAGACCGCATGGGGGAGGGCGGCGAGCCGCACGTAGTCGATGCCAGCCTGATCAGCGCCGGGAAGCGCCTGGAGCACTGGGAGATTGCCTCCTACGGTGCCATGGCGACCTACGCGCGAGCGATGAGCCTACCCGCGGTCGCCGACCTTCTTGGAAAAACCCTGGCCGAGGAACAGGCGATGGATGACCGCTTGTCCGCGATCGCGAAAGAGGTCAACGTCGAAGACCCGAACTCACCCCAGGCGAAGAAGCCGAAGTAGCAGCAAACCTTTATCGCGCGTTTACATCCGAAAAGGAGCATAGCAGCGGCGGATTGCATAGCCCGCTCTGCAGGGAGACTTTCATGTGGCTCATTATCGGTATCGTTCTGGTGATTGCGTGGCTCGGCGGTTTCCTGGTCTTCCATACAGCCAGCCTGCTCATTCACCTGCTTCTGCTCTTCGCCGTTATCTCCATCGTGTTCCACTTTCTCCGTGGAGCCCGCGCGTAAGCGCCTAAATCGGATGCCCCGAGACGCAAAGCCCTGAAACCTGAGAGGGGTTCCCCCTTATCCACCTGGGTCGCCCCGCTCTTCAGGTCATCCTGAACGAAGCGAGGGATCTGCTTCGTATCTCACCCCGCCGGGCAGCGTCAATTTCGCCCTGGATGACGCGTAGGCTCAAACACTAACCGACACAGTCCAGCCTCTCAGCTGTTGTAGTGCAGCAAACTAAACACGTCATACCGCGCGAAGCGCTCCCGACCTTTTAAAAAGTCAAGCTCGACCGCAAATGCCAGCCCCGCAATGACGCCGCCAAGCTGCTCCACAAGCTGCACTGTCGCCTGCATCGTACCGCCGGTTGCCAGCAGGTCGTCCACCAGCAGCACGCGCTGCCCGGGCGCGATCGCATCCCGGTGCATTTCCAGTGAGTCCGAGCCATATTCCAGGTCGTAGCTGACGCGGATCACCTCCGCCGGCAGTTTCTTCGGCTTGCGTACCGGGATAAACCCCGCATTCAGGCGATACGCCAGCGCCGGGCCGAAGATAAATCCCCTTGCTTCCACACCGAGCACCAGGTCGATGTCATCGCTGATGTAATGCGCTGCCAGCCCGTCAATCAGCTCCGCAAAACCTTTTCTGTCCTTTAAAAGGGTCGTGATGTCATAGAACAGAATGCCGGGTTTCGGAAAATCCGGCACCGTGCGTACCAGGCTTTTGACATACTCGCTGTTATAACTGTCCTCGGCGCCGCCGCCGGGCTGTGTAGTGGGCATCCGTTTTACCAGGCTCCTTCAATTCTGAATGTTTCAAGGCTGTCTGCCCTGTCAGGCGGCAGGTCCGCTTCTCCGACACGATCCACGCGGCTTCCCCGTGGCCCTTGCTCCAGCGCGCGGCGCAGGCCGGCCAACCTGCCGGCGTCCCCTGCCGCGATCACTTCGACAGCGCCGCCCTCCGTATTTCGCACAGTGCCGCGCAGTCCAAGCGCCGCTGCCTCCCGATGGACAAACCATCGAAAACCCACGCCCTGCACGCGACCCTCCACGCAGTACTGCCGCACGATGATCAGTGACTCGTCCATAAGCAGGGCTCCGCACCGCGACCGTCGAGCCCCAGTCTTCCAGAACAGCCGCTGCTATGCAACCGGCGCCCGCAGCCCGTGGCAGTACATTCATCATGACAACCTTGCGCACGCGCCCGTGTCTTCATCTCTACTTAAGCTTGGAGGAAGTTTTGGATCAAACATCACAGCACAACGGGAGTTTGCCCGAAGAGCATGAACAGCAGCAACAGCCGTCCCCCGTTTCTCGTCGCGCATTCGTAAGCGCGGCCGCGGTGGCCGGCATCGGTCTCGCCGGGGCGCAAGCGCTGGCGCAAACCCGCACCGAGGCCAAAGCAGGCCGTACAGGCAACAACGCGAGCGACCCAGGCGAAGAAAACAAGGGCCTGCTTGAAGAGAACCCGAACTCCAACGAGCCGCCTGCCACCGATCACGGCGACGTCGGCGCGATCTGGTACTCGTTCGACCTCACCAAGAAGCGGTTGCAGGGCGGCGGCTGGACGCACCAGGTGACCGACCGGGAACTGCCGACGTCCAAGGACCTCGCCGGCGTCAACATGCGCCTCACCTCCGGCTCCTTTCGCGAGCTGCACTGGCACACCTCCGACGAGTGGGCCTACATGATCACCGGCGAGGCGCGCGTGACCCTGCTCCAGACCGATGGCAAGATCTCCATCGACGACGTCAAGGCCGGCGATCTATGGTATTTCGCGGCCGGACTGCCCCACTCCATCCAGGGCCTCGGCAAGGACGGGTGCGAGTTCCTCCTGGTCTTCAACGACGGTCATTTCTCCGAGGACGAGACCTTTCTGCTTTCGGATTGGCTCTCGCATACCCCGCCCGAAGTAATTCAAAAAAATATGGGATGGACCGAAGCCGAGCTCAACAAGCTGCCGCCGACCGAGCTCTACATCTTTGAGGCGCCGCTTCCAAAGTCCCTTGAGGAGGACAGAAAAGCAGCCGGAGCCTTCCTGGAAACAGAAAAGAAGTACACCTACAAGCTCACCGACGCGCCTCCGACCATGACCAGCGCCGGCGGAGAGGTGCGCGTCGTCGACTCGACCAACTTTCCCGTCGCCCGCGACATCGCGGCTGCGCTTGTGCGTATCAAGCCGGGCGGGATCCGCGAGATGCACTGGCACCCGTCTGGGAGCGAGTGGCAGTTCTACCTGCAGGGCAAAGGCCGGATGACGGTTTTCCGGCCCGGCGGCAAAGCGCGCACCATGGACTTCCGCGCAAACGATGTCGGCTTCGTGCCAAACCTGGCAGGCCACTACATCGAAAACACCGGCACCGAGGATTTGGTGTTCCTGGAAATGTTCAAAGCGCCCAAGTTTGAGGACGTTTCGCTCAACAACTGGATCCGCCGCGTACCTACGGAGATGGCCGAAGCGCACCTGCGGCTCACCGCGGCGACCATCGCCAAAGCCCCGGCAGACAAGCACGAGGTACTGCCGGCGTAGCAGCGGCCCGAGCCGCAGCCCTGCGCTGCGGCCGAACCGCCCCTTGCAAGGGGCGGCATCCTGAGCGAGGCGATCTGCTTTTCCGCTTTATCCATGGAAGCAAGGCAGACCCCTCGCGCGTTAGAATGCCGCTCCGCTTCCATACTGCCCGCGGTACAGCTGCTTCAAGACCCTTCCAGCTCCGACAACGCCAGTGTCAGCAAGCGCACCGTATTTGTGTCGGCTTTCTCCCCAAAACTCTGCACCTGCCCAAGTGCATCCCGCAATGCCTTGCTCACCGTCTCGCGGCTCCCTTGCCCAACCCGTCGCGCCGTATTTAGCAGGGCGACCGACGCATGAAAAAACACAAACGGCTGCTCCACACGCATACGGTCCACCAGCCAGGGCAGCGCACGCATCTCCGGCTTCAACTGGAGGATACAGATCGCCGCCAGCCGCCGTCCCGGCGAGCTGTCTGCCCCCATCCACTCGTCCAGGAACAGGTCCGCCGCAAGCGCGAGCGTCCGCATCTTCGCCACAATCGCGTTCATCGCGCGCGTTCGCTCCGGGCCGCTGTGCATGGAGGCCCGCGTCGTTTCGTACTCCTGCGCGAAACCGACCATGCGCGCCTTGATGGTGTCCTCGGCCGCTTTGCGCAGCGTCGAGTTCGGCGCGGCATCGAGCAGCGAACGGACGCCCGCGGCGGCGGACACCTCCGTGCTGGAGATTGCCGCGGCAGCCGTCGCCCCTGCCGCCGGATCCGCGCTCAGGCTGCGCGCGGCCGCGGGTGCCTCCGCGCTGACCAGTGCCGCCGACTCGCTTCGCGCAATCTGCTGCTGCACATCGCGGTCAAACTCTATTTGCCAGATTTTGAATCGGGTCGCGCCTTCAGCCACGCCCACTGCCGCCTGCAGCAGCTCTTTGGCAGGCTCGCGAAATCCCCACAGCACCAGCCCGATCAGCACTGGCCACACCACTGCCGTGCAGATAGCCGCAATGCCTTGCAGCACGCCCGCCGCCTGGCCGGCATGCTCGCCCGCTTCAATAGCGCGTGACTCTGCGGCAATCTCCATCGCGAGTGCAATCAACAAAGGGGGACGCTCCGATACAAGGCTTAAAGCTGCGAATCAACGGTAAAAGCGTGTGCGCTCGGCGGCTTGCCCGGTCCCCGGCGCCCCGACCTCCGGTAGAAATCCCGAAAGCACCCACACAGCGACCCACAACAGAGCACCCAGCACCAACAGCATGAGCCCAAGCGGCCAGAATGCGCTATACAGCGGCGCAAACGGCGGGTTGGGCGCATAGCCAAGCGATTGCGTTAGAACAACAGACAGTAGAAGTACGACGCCTGCAATCAGGGCAACCGTACTTACCAGGCGAATGCGCTTGAATCCTCGTTGCCACTGCATTGTGGGGCCATGGTAGCGCGGGGAGACGGAGCAGGCAAGATCACGCAGGATCAGCAGCGTGCGAAATCTACTCTCCGAGAGAAATTGATGCCATCCACGGCGAAGATAGCCTCGCCTTCGCTCAATGACCGGCTTCCAGATCGCTGATGCGACGGTCATGCATGCGTGCTACAGAAACCAGGTCTGTCATCGCTTCTACAAGTTTGTCGATATTTTGGACTACTGTATTGACGTTCTGGCCGAGTCTGTCGAGATCTTGGCCGAGTTTGTCGACAGTTTGGCCGAGTTTGTCGATGTTCCGGCTTTGCTGGCGCACGTCCGCGCTCAATAACTCCACGCTTTGCGCCAGCGCCTCGTGTCGCTCGGTCAACTTCTCGATGCGTTCATCGATCGTCATCGCTTGATCCCTCTTCGATTTATCCGAGCGAACAGCCCCTATGCGCGCGAAAGGTACGTACCTTCGGCCGTGTCGACGCGAATCTTCTCGCCCTCGTTGATGAACGGCGGCACTTGCACGGTCAGCCCTGTCTCTAACCGTGCCGGCTTCGTGACCGAAGACGCAGTCGCCGACTTCAGTCCCGGCTCGGTCTCGATCACAGTAAGCTCCACGGTCTGCGGCAGATCAATGCCGACCGGCACGCCGTCGAAAATCGAAACCGTGATCTGCAGATTTGACGTCAGGTACTCGACCGCATCGCCCAGCGTGTCCCGCTTCAGGTTCAGCTGCTCGTAGTTGCTCGTGTCCATGAAGTAGTAATCGTCGCCGTCGTTGTACAAAAACTCCATCGGCACCTCGTCCACGATCACGCGGTCGATCGGGTCGGGCGAGCGAAAGCGGTGCTCAAACATGGAGCCGGTGCGCAGGTTGCGCAGCTTGGCCTGGATAAACGCCCTCAGGTTGCCGGGCGTGCGGTGCTCGACCGCGAACACCGTGTGCAGCTCGTTATTAAACTTGATAATCATGCCCGGACGCATCTGGGTGGCGGGAATCGCCATACGGGGGAACTCCTTGCAGGTGGATCGAATGGGAACAGGGGGCGCAAGCCTGCGGATGCAGGACAGAAAACGCACCGGCTTCATTCTAGACCAGCGTTGGGGTCCCGGTATGCGAGGCGCCAACCTAAGTCAGCGCAGGCCGCCGCCAAAGCCCTGCCTCGCCGTTCTCGTTCTTTCTACGACCTGCCCTTAGCTCGCGCCAAAGACCTTTGCGAAAAAATGTCCGATGGACCCGAAGAAACCTCGCTTTGGCGACCCAGGGGCGGATGCAGCAGGCGCGGGCGCGCCAACTCCTGTCGCCGACGCAGCCGGGCCTGTTTCTGGCCCCGCATTCGGCCCAACATTCGACACGGACGAGGACGACAGCGTAGCCGAAACCTGCGCGTGCGCCGTCCCGGACGGCACCACCGGCGTCGTCGGACCCGCGGGCGGCGCTTCGAGCCCCTCGCTCACCGCGGTCGGAAACGCGGTATCCGCCGGCGTGGAGGACGGGCCGCCTACCTTGGTGCCCGCAATCGCTGTTCGGGGCGCTTCCGGCGGGCACCCGCAGGACTCTCGCTCGTTGTCGACCACCTGATTCAGCGAGCCGTGCACAAACAGCACCCTCTGCCCTGGCCGCACCCGATACGCACCGCCATCCACCAGGCTGCTCGCGGTCACATACGGCGCGTCTACCCCGGCGTTGTCCACGCAGGTGTCCCCCTGGCGATTCACGCGCAGCTTCAGGGCGGCATGGCCCGGCCCGGAGACCAGCAGCCGCAGATCCGGCGTCAACACCACGTCCGAGTAGCTGCCCGGCGTGTAGTTGGCCTCAAACGCCCCGCGATCCACCGAAAACATCAGCCCCGCCTCGCCGGGGCTGCCCGCAGTCAATACGGTCGCGTCTTTCGCAATGTGGACCGTCGTGCTGGCGCACACGGCAAGCGTGCCCCCCCGCGCAAGCGCCACCTGCGCGGTGTGCTCGCCGGCGGTCACCTCGCCGTTGTTTGCAATGGATGCTCGCCCATCGGCCACACTCATCGCACCGCGCAGCGTCACGCCTGTTGTGGACACCGATGCGATCGGCGGTGCAGCGGGCGAATGCTGCTGAGAGCCGGCCGCCAGCGCGGGGCCTGTCCAGCAAAGAGCGATCAGGAAGTACCGCATAGCACTATTAAACGCGAAGCGCCGCGGCTCTGCTCAGCTGACCGGCCAGTCGTCCGCCTTCTGGCTTGCCCCGATATCAACCGCGGTTTGTACGGAGCGCACAAGCCGGTGCAGCTGTACGGCATGCTCAAAGCCGCTGACGGATGTATTGCCATCGTGGATGTCCCGGGCCAGCGCCGCATATTCCTCGCTGAGGCTTACGGGCGGCCCCTCCAGACCATCGACGGCGCGCGGCTCGGCCTGCGGTAGCGGCACCGTTGCTTCCAGGGTAAGGTCGCCTGCTTGGAAGCCGGCCGGATGGCCGCCGCGCAGCGCGAGGCTGCCCTTGGTGCCGGTCACGTGAAGCGCAAAAGGTACGTCCTCGGGACGCAACCCGTCGCGGGCACCGTCGATAGCCGCGCTCAGCACACAGCCATTCGCAAACTGCGTCTGGACAGCAAGAAAATCGGGCGTGGTCCGCTGCACCGTGCCGGGAGCGTCGGTCAACTTCACAGAAGGGTACTGGATTGCACCGATGGCCTGCAGCCGATCGATGCCGCCCAGCAGAAAGATGGCAAGATCGAGCGCATGCGCGGTCTGTATCGTCGACAGGGTCGCGCCGTTAGCCGGGTCACACAGGTAGGCGTAACTTTGGGGCGCCTCGGCGCCGTGCGCGGCGCAGGTCACCAGCATGGTCGCGGTGAGCGGCCGCCCGATCGCGCCTTCAGCAATCGCGGTGCGCGCCTGCCGGGCCACCACATGGGTGCGCGCCTGCAGACCGACCGCCGCATGGACGCCGGCCTGCTTCGCCGCCGATGCCAGCATCTCCGCCTCTTCCACGTTGAGCGCGAGCGGCCACTCGCACAGCACATGCTTGCCCGCCTGGAGCACATCAAGCACCATTTGCCGGTGCATGGGCACCTTAACGGCCACGGTGACAAGATCGACGTTCGGACTGGCGGCAAGCTCGGGCACGCTCGCGTATGCTTCGCTGACGCCCAGTGCCTCGCCGGCGGCACGGGCGCTTTCGGCGCTGCTCGCCGCGACGGCGGTCAGCTCCACGCCGGGCAAAGCCTCAATCGCTGGGATGTGGGAGATCTTCGACCAGCTCGGCCCGGCCCCGACACCGACAATGCCAACGCGCAATGGATGAAGTGCGACTGGCGTCTGTTCGGTGAAAGTCATATCGCAGCAGATGTTTACAGGCGTAGAAAGTTGCCGACCAGCTGTTTGCCATCCTCGGTCAACGCGCTTTCCGGGTGAAACTGCACCCCTTCCACCGGAAACTCCCGATGCCGCAGGCCCATGATGATGCCCTCACCGCCGGCCGTTGCAACCCGCGCAGAGATCTCCAGCTCCGCCGGCAGCCCTTCCTCCGCAACAATCAGTGAGTGATAACGCGTGCAGGTCATCGGACTAGAAATATTCGCAAAGATCGTCCTACCGTCATGCTCGACTGCGCTGGTTTTGCCGTGCATCAGCTGCGGCGCCCGTACTACCTGACCGCCGAAGGCCGCGCCCAGCGCCTGGTGCCCCAGGCACACGCCCAGGATCGGCACGCGGCCCGTGAACCGACGGATCAGTTCTATCGAAATCCCAGCTTCCTGCGGCGTACATGGCCCCGGCGACAACAGAATCCGTTCCGGCCCAAGTGCTTCTACCTCATCGACCGTGAGCTCGTCATTGCGGCGAATGACCATCTCCGCGCCGAGCTCACCCATGTACTGCACCAGGTTGTAGGTAAAAGAGTCGTAGTTGTCGAGGACAAAGACCATGAGGTTCTAGTGTATAGCTCGATGGAGGATAAGGTTTAGCAGCAGGAAATCAAGCTCAATAGCGAAAAGGAGCCAGGGGCACCGGCCCTGATGCGTCCAGTTGGAAGCAATATTCGCCTTTTGGGTGATTCCAGATGTCGCTTGGCTCCTGCGGTGTTGAAGCCGGGGTTGCCGTGGCAAAAGCTGCGCACAGCTCATAAGCCGTGCCTGCTTTCGTGTGATACGTAAAAGATCGACCGGTGATTGGATTATGCCTGAGGTTTGAAGGCAGGGCATTGATGTCTGCCGGTAACTGCCCATGAGCGTTATTCGCGGTAATACCTATGTTCTGCGCAAGCAACTCCACCGCTTTGAGCGTGCGAAGATCAGCTTGCACCGCGCGCTGATTGCCCGGCCCTCCCAGACTGCGCAGGCCAAAAGCCACAATGCAAAGTACAATCATGGTTGTACCTATCGCAGCCCATCTATCCCTACGCATCGGCTGTATCCGCAACGGGCATGCCTTTACCGAGCGAACCGATGTAGTACCAGAAGATACCACCGGCGATGAAGAGAGCGGAAACGAATTTCGAGGCGAAGCGAAGCGTGAGTTCTCCGCGTAGAAATGAAGTCA
>CAXTMW010000082.1:14176-15347 GCA_964245455.1 uncultured Acidobacteriaceae bacterium | reverse complement strand
GGGGATCGCCATCGGCAGACGGAACTGGACGTTCTGCGGCTCGGACGCGGGCGGCTATCGCGCCGCCGCCATCTACACGCTGATCGAGACCGCCAAGCTCAACGACGTCGATCCGCAGGCCTGGCTCGCCGACGTCCTCGCCCGCCTGCCGGACCACCCCGCCAAGCGCCTCGATGAGCTGCTGCCCTGGAACTGGAAGGCCAGCCGACCCAGCTCGGCCCTGGCCCAGGCGGCCTGACGGGGCACCGACGCCCTCGGCGAGGCCGACATCAAGCGGCAGCCGTGACCTGCGGTGCTGGCCGGATGCTTACGATGATGCGCTCAATCGTGCGTTGGTCATAGGGTTATCAGACCATTGGCCACCTGGGCTGTGCATGCTGTGGTAACCGGTCACGAGCAAGATGCGCAGGTAGAGCCACGCTTCGCTGCGACCTCCTCAAGTTCGGGCCGCTCTTTCCAGGCATGCGGCAGTCCGTGACTTCAGCGAAACATCGAAGCGCTTTTCAAGTCGAGCCAATGTTACGCTCTCGTCTGGGTCGCATCAGCGCATCAGAGCGGCGCCCGCGAGCAGCAGGGCGGCCGCGACCAATCGCTTGCCGCTGACCGGCTGCGTCGTCAGCCCGAAGAGCCCCAACGATCCAGGGCGAGAGAACAGACGACCTGGCCGGACATCACGAGGGCCGTCATGCTCGCTGTGCCGAGCCGCGGCGCGACGGCCATGGTGGCGGAGAGCGTGATCGCGCCGCACAGCCCGCCGAGCCACGCCCACCACGGTAGGGCGGCAAGACCCGAAGTGCGTGGTCCCGCCCGCGTCATCACGACGGCCGCGAGCGCCAAGGCTGCCGTCAGTATCACGCCCGAGATGGCGGCCGCCCAAACTGGCGAGCCGACGACCCGCGCGAGCCGGGCGTTGATCGCCGCCTGTGCAGGGAGCATGGCGCCCGCGAGGTACGCATCCGGCCAAGGCCGCAGGTTGGGGCTGCTGCGTGAGGGCGGCGGTACACGGCGCGTGTTGGTGGTGCGTCAGGCCGCCTGGGCCAGGTCTGAGCCAGTTTGGCTGGCCTTCCAGCTCCTCCCTCCGACATGAGGCCGACTGCGTGCTTCAACAGGAAGAACGGGCCGCGCACCGTCAGCCCGAGCAGGCGATCGAAGGTCGCTACATCCACTTCCT
>CAXTMW010000082.1:0-14166 GCA_964245455.1 uncultured Acidobacteriaceae bacterium | reverse complement strand
CCCACGTCGACGATCGGTTCTCAAACAGACACCGGAGGGCAGGGGTCCTCCGGTGTCTCGGCGGCTGGATCCTGCCGCTGAGCCGCCCGACTAGCGATAGCCGCCAGAGGCGAAGATGACGTCCCCGGTGATCCAGCGCGCCGCCTCGGAGGCCAGAAAGGTGACCACGGGGGCTATGTCGTCCGGCTGGCCGATTCTGCCCAGGGGCGTCTGGTCGCTGACCTGCTTGATGAAAGTGTCCTGCATGAAACCCGCGGCGTGGGCGCCTTCGGTTTCCGTCCCGCCGGGGGCCACCACGTTCACCCGGATCTTGCGCGGCCCCAGTTCCTTGGACGCGACCTTACTAATGGCAACCACGGCGGCCTTCGTGGCCGTGTAGAGACCCGATCCCGCCCCGTTTAATTCAATCGCGGCCGAAGCGATGTTAATGATCGATCCGCCGTCCGCGCCGAAGTGCTTGACCGCTTCCTGAGTGGCCAAGATCACGCTGAGGACATTGACGTCGAAATAGCGTCGGAATTCGGCCTCCTTCACCGCCTCCACCGGCCCGAAACCATAGATCCCGGCATTATTGACGAGGATGTCGACGCGGCCGAAAGCCTTGATCGCCTCCGCGAAAAGCCGCTGGACGTCTGCGGCTTGGGAAACCTCGGCTTGGAAGGCGAGCGCTTTGCCGCCCTCGGCTTCGATAGCGGCGACCACCTGGGCAGCCCTGTCAGCGTCGGTGTTGTAGTTAACCATTACCGCAGCGCCGACCGCGCCGAGGCCTTTGGCGATGCCAGCGCCAATGCCCTTGGAAGCGCCTGTGACGATGGCGACCTTGCCGGTGAGAACGGTCATGCGAAGTCTCCGATATGGCCCTGCGACGGGCGGGACCTGAGTGGTATCAAATCGAAGCCTAGAGTAAATTACGCACCTAAACGCGCCTAGGTTTACTGGAGGTAACCCCTGTGATTTGCGCCATCGACGCCAAGGTTCGAGGAAACCGGGTCCTGCTGGACCTCATCAGCGACAAATGGACGGTGCTGGTGTTGGGCTCGCTGCGCGACCACGGCCGCCGCCGTCGCTTCAACGCCATCCTCCGCGACGTACCGGGCATATCGCAGAAGAGCCTGACCCAATGCCTTCGACGGCTCGAACGCAACGGGCTGGTCAAGCGCACCGTGAAAACGACGGCGGGTGCTGTGGCGGTGGAATATGCATTCACCGATCTTGGGCGCACCTTGGATGGTCCGGTGATCGCTCTGTTGGAGTGGACGGCCGCCAACGCCGATGCGGTCCGCGAAGCGCAGTCGGTATACGACCAGACCATCGGTGAATTGGCTGAGCCCGCTTAGAGGCCGTGCGCCGGATCTGAGGTATTAGGCCCCGGGCCCTTGGCCCACCAGGTCAGCCCGTCCAGGGCCATTGTGGCCGACGGCAGAATGTTCTTATCGATCGACTCGAAGGTAACCGCAGTTCTCAGGCCACGTATGAGGACCTCCTAATCGGGCCGGTCCCGCTTCACCATCCCTTGCGAGACGATCGTCACCGGCGCGGCTTGGCTGGTCAGGCGGTGTGGGCGAACAATCTCCGTTCCAGACGAGCTTCAACATGGATCGGTTGGAACAGGGATGCCGGATGCAGATAGTCCTCACCGGACTCATCAATCACACGCACCATGCCGACTTCCTCGCCACGCGGATCGTCTAGGCGCTGGCATATCTTACAAGCTTCCAGCGAAGCCTCCAGACCGGTGTTATCGACGCAGATCAGCAGATTCATAGCAGTGTCTTTATCTTCAGCGCCGACGAAGCGATCTCCGCGGGCATGATGCCGGTGCTGGTGGTCGGCCAGGATTGGACCAACGAGATGCCCGCCCCGCCCCGGCACGCCCCGCCTTCGCACACGAACTCGGCATTCAGACGACCGAGTTCCGGCAATGGGCCAAAGCGACGCTGGCGCCTCGGGGCTGACGCGCGAAGACCTCAGTCGCTCACACAGACGTGATCGGTGCGCTAACGTGGCAGCCGAATGGTCCAGACTTAAACAACGCTGTTTCGTCGTCCCAGCAGCTTCTCGCCATCGGGCCGGATTTGCCCGTCCGGGGTGACATGCCTGTATAGCGTCTGCCGCGTGACGCCGAGCTCGGCGCATAGCTCGCCTACCTTGGTTTCGGGCTTGCCCATCGCGGCCTGGGCGAGCCGGAGCTTGGCAGGAGTCATCTTGAACTGACGCCCACAGACTCAGTGGGTCGCCGCAAACCTGCGCACGAATTCGCGCCGGCCTCTACCGTGAGAAAGCGGTAAGGGAGACAGGGTGCATGATTGAAATAGATTAGCGATAGGTGCGACCATCCACCCGATGGATTTGCGCGGGATCGACCTCAACCTGCTGGTCGCCTTCGATGCGTTGATGGCGGAGCGCAGCGTCACGCGCGCGGGCGCGCGCATCGGGCGGACCCAGCCGGCGATGAGCGCGGCCCTGTCCCGCCTGCGCGGACTACTCGGCGACGAGCTGTTCGTAAGAAGCCCTTCCGGACTCCAGCCGACACCGCGCGCGCTTGATCTTGCGGAGCCGCTCGGCCGCGCGCTTGCCGACATTCAGCGCACGCTGGACTTTACTCAAGCATTCGAACCCGGATCTTCCGCCGCCACCTTCACGCTCGGATTGTCCGAGCATCCAAGCTACGTGCTGCTGCCACGAGTGGTCGAGCGGCTACGCGACGTAGCCCCAGCGGTTACGCTCCGTGTCCGCAGCTTCACCGCGCGAGACGACGCGATCGCGATGCTCGACGCGGGCGAAGTCGACCTCGTGGTCGGCGTTCCCGCGAGCACCCAACTCGGCCGGATCCTTGCCCGTCCCCTGTTCGAGCAGTTTGTATGCGTCGTGCGGCGCGGCCATTCGGCGGCAAGCGCTCCGCTCGACCTGGCGGCATTCCTCGCACTCTCGCACCTGTTGGTGTCGCCGGAGAACGAGCGGTTCGGCTATGTGGACGCCGCCTTGGCCAAGCTCGGCCGCAAGCGCCGCCTGGCGCTGACCCTGCCGCAGATGTACGCGGCTCCGGCACTGGTTTCTCGGTCCGACCTTGTCGCGACGCTGATGGCCGGTGTAATCGACGCCTCGGGCCACGCGAACGAACTCCTCGTCCTGCACCCCCCGCTCAATCTCGATCGGGTCCCGTTCGTCCTGTCCTGGCACCGCCGCAACGACGCCCATCCCGCGCAGCGCTGGCTCCGGGATCTGATCGCCTCTCTCTACTCGCCACCGCTCCCGGCGCTTGACGGCTAACTGTGGCGGTTTGCAATGATGCGCAGTCGGAACTGCAACAAGTATTACCGCCTCCAATAATGGGCCGCTTGGCGCGACTTTATAAGCCCGTGCGCGTCCTCCGTGTTTTCACGGTGCCTACCATAGCCAGCTGGAAGCCTGGCCTGTTGCATCACCGGTGCAGAAAGAAATCGCTGAACAACGCGGCGAGTGCGTCCGGTTGTTCCTCGGGGATGAAGTGGCCGCATCGCGCAATGGTCTCGCCACGAAGGTTGTCGGCGAAAGGCCGCAACGGGCCAGCCATGTCGGGGATCGAGCCTTGGTCGGCGCTGACCGCCAGAACGGGCATCGTGAGCTTGGTGTCGTGGATCAGCGCGCGGTTCTGCTCGGCGGACAGGCTGACCGAACGGTAGAACGCCAGCCCGGCCCGCAATGCTCCCGGCAAAGTAAAAATGCGGACGTATTCGTCCAGGTCGGCTTCGCTAAAGCTCCACGGATTGGCGGCTTTGCGGCGCAGGAACCAGTCCAAATATACGCGCTCGCGGCCGGCGATCAGGGCCTCCGGAAGATCGGGGATTTTATTGAAAGAGAAGTGGCAGTTGGTCCATGCGCGATCCGGCGCCGTCGGCAGCATGTCGGGCAGCGTAATGCCCGGAATACCGGCATCAAGAATGGCGAGCCGAGTGACTTCGGTCGGGAACATCAGCGCATAGGGCAGAGCGATCCAGGAGCCAATGTCATGCGCAGCGAGGCCGTAGCGCGAAAGCCCGAGCCCGCCGAGCAGATCATGAACACGGCGCGCGACCGTTCCGGAGTCGTAGCCATCCAGCGGCTTGTCGGAGTCGCCCTGCCCGGGAAGATCGATGGCGATGAGCCGAAAGCGTCCCGCGAGCAGCGGAATTACTTTGCGCCAGGCAAACCAGCTTTCGGGGTAGCCGGCGAGCAGCACCAGCGGCTCCGCATCCTCTGGGCCGGCAGTCACATAGTGGAGCCGCAAGCCATCGGCCGTCTCGAAACCATGGTGGAATGAGCTATGGTCAAAAGGCACTTCGGATCGAACATGATCAGTCATCATGTATTCCTTTGGCATCAAATTAATCGTGCGTCTTAACAGCCCGAACGATCAACGTGTCGAGGCTGGCGTGCGACGGCTGCACCGTTTCACCTCAAGCAATTACTGCCGGACCCCGCCCGTAATGCAGGTCTGACTGACCCTCCTTGCGAGGCACTACAGCTAACCGGTGCCGCGGCCAAAACTATGCCGAACCGACTCCCTTTGTCGCGTGCCACCGCGCTGATTCAACCAGTTGGCACTCACCTCGGCGGCTCCGCTCCGGGGTGTCCGGATCGCCGCGGTTGACCGTTTTACCGAGCTAGAAACACCAGCGGCGAATGTGAAAGAGTTTTCTTACGCACCAAAGCAGGAGTTGACGCAAGCCGGTTTCATATGTAAGAAAGTTCTGACGGAGGGGTAAGTTTTCGGTGCAGAGCGATGGCGATCGATTGCTAGGAGTGATGGCGGCGCTCGCCAGCCCGCACCGCCTGCGGATCGTCGCGGCGCTGACCGTCAACGGTCGCGCCTATGTCAGCCAGCTCGCGCGCGAGATCGGGATCAGCCGGCCGCTTCTGCATCTTCATCTGCGCAAGCTCGAGGAAGCAGGCCTGGTGACGAGCCAGCTGGAACTGTCCGGCGATGGCAAGGCGCTCAACTATTTCGAGGTCGCGCCTTTCGAGATCGTCTTGACGCCATCGGCCGTAACCCAGGCCGCGTCCTCGCTGAGCGCAACATCCAGCAAATCCGATCTTTGAAAGGAAACCGGCATGGCCGACCGACCCCCTGTGTTCTTGATCATCTCGATCCTCGTCCTCGTGACCATTCTGTTGATTTTTGCGATGAAATACTTCTCCGCGGCGCGCCAGGCACGGCTCAAGATCATCAGCGACAACGATTACCGCCAGCTGGCTGAAAAGGCCGCCAACGCGAGCGCGGAGAGCGCGTCAGCCTTGACCTCGCTGAAAACCCGCGTCGCGGACATCGATGGGCGCCTCGCCAGCGTCGAAAAAGTTCTGAAGGACGTGGGTTGATGACGCCGCGGGAGCGAGCCGAAGAACGAGCCCAATTGCGCCGCATGAGGACTGTCTCCTTGCTGGAGGGCAGCACCCTGCTGCTTCTGGTCCTCGTCGCCGTGCCCTTGAAGCACCTTGCAGGCTACCCCGTCGCGACAGCGGTCATGGGCCCGATCCATGGCATGGCATTCCTGGTCTATGTCTGGATGCTGATCCAGACGGTCTCGGGGGGTGGCTGGTCGCGGTCGGAAACCGCGCGGATGGTAGCCGCGGCCTTCATCCCGTTCGGCGCCTTCGTCAACGAACGCACCTTGGCGCGCAGGCAAGCGGCTTTGTCCGTTTTCGCCTGAGGGGGGTGCTGCGATGGATTACGTCTGGCTGAAGGCTCTGCACATCGCCGCCGTGGCGACCTGGGTCGGAGGCATGCTCGTAGCCGCGGTGACCGTCGCCGCTTTCTCCGTATCGCCAACGGAGACGCCTGGCGGCGCTGTCATTCTGGACGCCGTGAGAAGCTGGGACCGCCGGGTGACCGCGCCCGCGATGTTCCTCGTCTGGGGCCTGGGATTGACGCTGGCCCTCAAGGGCGGCTGGTTCGCCGCACCATGGCTGATCCTGAAACTTGTGCTCGTGCTCCTGCTGTCCGTCCTGCACGGCTTGCTCTCGGGGACGCTGCGACGGTTGGGACGCCCCGATAGCCGGCGCGCTCCCGCCTTTCTGGCTTACGCGCCGACGGTCATCGTCACCTGCGTGGCCCTGATTGTGGTGCTCGTGGTGATCAAGCCGATCTGACGCGGATGCAACGCAACACTCCACGACAATAGCCGAACAGGTCGGTAGAAGGACCCATCTTATGTTGCCAGCGACCCCGACTCCCGTGACCGCGTTGGGCGTCATCTCGCCGATCGTCGTCGCGCTTATCTTCATCGCGCTCTGCTCGCTGCTCAAAGAGCCGGCCCGACAGAAATTCAGTGCCGTGTTCGTCGCAGGTGCGGGTGCGGCGTACTTCAGCGGTGGGTTCGGAGGTTGGGAGCTGGCCTTCTGCACCGTCATCACGATCCTCGCCTACCGAGGGCTGACCGATTACCGCGCGATCGGCGTGGCGTGGTTGCTGCATAGCGGTTGGGACCTGGCGCATGATCTCTACGGCAACCCGATCATTCCGTTCGCGCCCTCGTCTTCTTTCGGTTGCTTCGTGTGCGACCCCGTGATCGCCGCCTGGTATCTTATCGGCGCTCCGTCGATCTGGCGCCGCTCAAACGGACCAGGGTCTCGGTCCGCTCTGACTGGCACTGGTGAGACGCCGCACTGAACACCGGGATCGGCGATGCTGACGCATGAAGTTCAACTGCCCGATCGCAACGAAGCGGATGATCCAAGAAAGGTGATTTCGTGGATCGGTGCGAGCCCTGGCATCGGCCACGCCACCTCGTCGCCAAATCGCCCGCGTTGGCGCCGCATCACTTCAGATTTGTGCGCGCCAAGCGACATATGGAGTTGCATGACGGTCGATGTTCCTCCGATCTTGATCGCCTGACCGGACGCCTTGACGATCGCGGCGTCGAGCTGGGAGCGGTGAGAGAAGGTCCGAAAACGTACCGTAAGCCCTCTACGAATGGCGGGTCTGGTGGTTAGTCCTCCGTCCGCTTCTCGGCCCACCATGCTGCCGAGCGGACATCAGCTTGTCCCGTAAGCGCGTCGCAATCGGCCTAGCAGGGTCAATTATGGCGTGATCTGATAGAAACTTGGCGTGCGCAGGGACTGCGGGAGAGTGTTGCGGCTCATAGAAGAACGTCCAGAAAGGACGCACGCATGACCCAGACCATCCTCATCACTGGAACCTCCAGCGGCCTTGGCCGAGCAACCGCTAAGCTATTCCGGTCGCGCGGCTGGAATGTCGTCGCCACCATGCGCTCACCTGAGGACGAGACGGAGTTGACGAAACTCGATCGCACGCTGGTCACTCGCCTCGATGTCCAGGACGCATCCTCGATCGGAGCGGCCGTTGCGGGAGGAATCGAGGCGTTCGGGCGTATCGACGCGCTCGTCAACAATGCGGGCTACGGCGCCTACGGGCCTTTGGAGGCGACGCCGTCCGAGGAGATCCGCCGGCAGTTCGACGTGAACGTGCTTGGTCTGCTGGCGACGACGCAGGCGCTGCTCCCGCACTTTCGCGCCAACCGGTCGGGCGCTATCGTCAACGTGTCTTCTATGGGCGGCCGCGTCGCCTTTCCGCTCGGCACGCTGTATCATGGCACCAAGTTCGCGGTGGAAGGCTTGTCGGAGTCGCTCGCCTACGAGCTTGCCCCGGTGGGCGTTCGCGTGAAGCTCGTCGAACCCGGTCTCATCGCCACCGACTTCGGCGGCCGCTCGCTCGCCTTCAGCAACGATCCGGCACTGACGGAATATCAGCCGGTCGTGGAAGCCGTTATGGGCGCGTTCGGAGCAACAATGGAGCAGGCCTCCGCGCCCGAAGCAATCGCCGAGGTGGTGTACGAGGCCGCAACCGACGAGACCGACCGTCTGCGGTTCGAGGCCGGCCCCGACGCTCGGCAGGTGCTCGCGTCGCGGCGCGAGGCCGACGATCAAAGCTTCATGGCAGGCATCAAGGCGCAGTTCGGATTGAACGCGTGATCGGCTAGGGCGGGGCGTTATGGTTGATGCCGACGCCCCGCAAACTCCCTCCGACGCCGCGAAAGCGCGATCATGGGATCTCAACAGCTATGCGCTCGACACGACCTGGCGCACCCTCCTGATCGACCTGGGTATCAGGCCTGCGGATGCGCTGCGGCGTGCGGAGATGCCGGACGACTTGCTCACGGGTTCGCCGCGGCTCGCGTCGGAAGACTATTACCGTCTCTGGGCGGCGATTGAGGCGCTCTTGGGCGATCCGCTGCTGCCGATCCGGCTGTGTGAGGCGGTGCGAGCCGAGTCCTTTTCGCCCCCGCTGTTCGCCGCCCTGTGCAGCCCCAACCTCGCTGCGGCGGCCGAACGGATCGGCCGCTACAAGACGCTCGTCGCGCCCATGCGGCTCGACGTCGTGCGTGCCGCCGAGCGGGTCCGCATCGCGTTGAGATGGCTGGATGCACCGCTTGTGCCGCCCGCCTCGCTCGTGCTGATGGAGCTACTCTTCTGCGTCCAGCTCGGCCGAATGGGAACCCGCGAGGCGATCAATCCGATCGAGGTGACGGCGCCCGAACTGCCCTCGTCGCTCGCACCCTACGACGCGTTCCTCGGCGTGCGCATCCGTCGCACGGAGGAGGCGAGTGTCACCTTCCGCGCAGCCGATGCGATACGCCCGTTTTTAACGTCGAACGAGACGCTGTGGGCATTGTTCGAGCCGGAACTACGCCAACGTCTCGCCGACCTCGCCGCGGCAGTCACCACGGCGAAGCGCGTCCACGCGGCTTTATTGGAAGGCTTGCCGAGCGGTCAGGTGTCGATGGAGGCAGTCGCGACTAAGCTGGCGATGAGCAAGCGGACGCTGCAGCGACGGATCGAGGGAGAGGGCACCAGCTTTCAGGCGATCTTGCGCGGCGTACGCGAGGCGCTAGCGCGGCATTACCTGGCCAAGACACAGCTTCCGTTATCGGAGATCGCCTTTCTGCTGGGCTTCGACGAGGCAAATTCATTTCATCGTGCCTTTCGCACCTGGACAGGCACAACGCCCGATACGCTGCGACGTGAGGCATGGAGGTGGAGAGGCTAAATGTAGCGGCTCGCAATGACGTTTGCCCGGAACTGCAATAGGGCGGTGTCCGGCCCGCTTTGCGTGAGACGCATTGAGGCGGTCAATTCCGCTGACAGACCGCCGTGAGCCGCCCGCGAGACGGTCGCTGCGCGCCCGGCGCCTCTTCATAGCAATGATGTTGACTTAAGACTGATTCCGGCCGACGTCTCGGTGGAAACCACGAAGGTCAAGGCCATGCTTGCGCTGCAATTCGTGAAAGTGGGCGAGCTTGCCTGGAGGGAATCGTCGGATCTTCATGTCGGTGGGCCCTTGCAGGCCATCGTTCGGCCGATCGCGTCCACCACCTGCGACCTCGATCGGCGGATCATCGGCGGGCTGGTGTCCTTCGGGGAGGACTTTGCCATCGGCCACGAGTGCGTCGCCGAGGTACTCGAGATCGGCGACCAGGTGCGTAACGTGGCGCCGGGCGATGTGGTCGTTGTGCCGTGGCACATCTCGTGCGGCGTATGCCCGCCCTGCCGACGCGGACTGACGGCGGCCTGCGCCAGCGTCCCGGGCCTGCAAGGCTATGGCGTGGCGCCCATTGCGGGCGACTGGGGTGGGCTCTTCTCCGAACAGGTGCGCGTGCCCTATGCCGATGGCATGCTCGTCAAGCTTCCGCCCGGCGTCGATCCGGTCGCGGCCGCCAGCGTCAGCGACAACATGACGGAGGCGTACATCGCCGTCACGCGCGGGCTCGCCAACCATCCGGGCGCACCCGTGTTGATCATCAGCAGCCTGCCGAGCCTGGCCGTGTTCGCGGTCGACCAGGCCCTTGCGGCCGGCGCAGCATCGGTCGACTTCGTGGACGCCGACGAAGAGCGTCGAGCCGCCGCCAAGGCGCTTGGCGCGCGCGTCCATGCCACCCTGCCGCCCGAGTTCGAGTGGCGGTTCGATGTGGTCATCGGCGGTGCGCGCAAGGCCGAGGGGCTGGCAGCCGCGGTTCGCTGCCTGGCGCCGGGCGGGCACCTTTCAAATGTCGCCATGTTCTTTGCCGATGTGCCGATGCCGCTTTGGGAAATGTACAAGCGCGACGTGACATTCTCGATGGGGACGGCCAGCGTCTTCCCGCACATCCCCAAGGTGCTTGAGTTGATGCGATGCGGACACGTCCACCCGGAACGGCTGATGACCACGCACCGCTGGGAGGACGCACCTCAGGCTCTGCTCGAGCCGGGGATGAAGCCGGTGATCGTCCGGCCGCGACTGCTGGCATGACGGGCGCGGCGCGTGCGCGACGCGGCGGCCTAGCAACCCTCGACCCGCTCGATGACGTGCTGGAGCTGATGTACTACGGCTTGAAGGGGATGACGCGCGACGCGGACGCGTTCCTGGCACCGCTAGGGCTCGGCAGGGCGCACCACCGGATCCTGTTCGTCATTTGCAGGACCGATGGCGTCACGGTGGGCGATCTCGCGTCCACGCTGGGCATCACGAAGCAGGCACTGCACCGCCCCATGCGCGATATCCTCATGGGCGGACTGGCGACGCTCGAACGACACCCGGATCGGTGGCGCTTCAAGGTGATCCGATTGACCGAGCGCGGCCGCGAGGTGGAAAGGGAGGCATCAGATCGCGAGCGCGCGGCGATGCGTCAGGCGTTCGACGTGGAACCGGGATCGCGGGCGGTCTGGTCGGCGGTCATGGCGCGCGTCGCGGCGCTGGCCTGATCGAGCAGCGCGCAGTTCGCGCTGGCGTGAGCGCACAGCCGCTCCTCGCGATCGAACAGGCGCGCCTCGCCGAGCACCGCGCGCCGTCCTTGGTGGACGATCGTGCCTTCGGCCCGGACCGGTCCGGACGCTGCGGTCAGCGCGCGGAGGTAAGTGACATGGAGATCGGTGGTGGCGTAGCCCGTACCCAGCGGGAGAACGGTCTGCACCGCCAGCGCTACCGCTGCGTCCAGCATGGTCGCGATGTAGCCGCCATGCACGGCGCCGAGCGGATTGTAGTGATCCTCGTTAGGCGAACCCTCCAGCACCACGCGGCCAGGCTCGGCGACGACGCCCCGGATGCCGAGCGTGCGCCCTATCCCGCGAAGGAAACCGCCGTTGGCGAAGACCTGGTTGAGTTGCGCCACCGCGGCGTTCTCGTGTTCTGCAACTTCGGCCATGGCGAGCTTCCTTCGAACCGACAAATACCGTTCCACCGGGATCACATCAATGAACTTGACGTTATGGGGAAGCGATCGGATAGAAAGGCGCGAACGATGGGATAATCCAATGGCCGCCTATGTCATTTTCATCCGCGACCGTGTCATCGACGATGTCGAGATGCAGGCCTACGCAGCCAGTGCGAAGCTGGCGCGCGGCGAGCACAGGATCATGCCACTGGTCTATTACGGTGCGGCTGAAGCGCTGGAGGGGCCTGGAGTCGACGGTGTGGTCGTACTGATGTTCGACGACATGGCGGCGGCGCACGCCTGGTATGACAGCCCCGCTTACCAGGAGGCCAAGGAGCACCGGCTGCGAGGCGCGGATTACCGGGTCGTACTTGCCGAGGGCGTCTAGGTAAACGAACGCCCATTGCGAACTCTAACTGCCCGAGGTCGAAACGTTTGAACGGCCGCTCGGCTGTACTGTTGCGAACCGATCCCAGCGAATTGCAAAGCGCGGCGATCGATTGTGGCCCATCGCAAACGCCAGGTACCCAGCAATCAACCCGCAAAACGATCTTCACTGGAGCAGGCATATGGCGCTCAACAACACCGTCACTGCAATGCTGGAGGCCAATAAGCCGGGCATGCAGATCTTCATGGACGTGCTCACCGGCAAGAACCGCGACATGAGCTTCGACCAGCTCCGCGCCCGATATGTGGAAGCAATGCGCGGCATCCCGGTCGCAGACGGCGTGCGGTTCGAGGCGGTCGACATGGGCGGCGTCCCGGGAACGCTCGCGACACCCGATCAGCCCATCGGCGAGCGCGTGATGCTCTACATCCACGGTGGCGCGTACATTACCGGCGCCCCGGCCTGCTACCATGGCCTGGCGGCGGCGTTCGCCCTGCAACTGCAGGTCAAGGTGTACATGCCCGATTACCGGCTTGCCCCCGAACATCCGTTTCCGACCCCGATCGAGGATGTGTTCACCGCGTATCGATGGCTGCTCGACGAAGGGCATGATCCGCAGTCGATCGTCTTTGCGGGAGACTCGGCGGGAGGTGCGATGACGGTCTCGATCATGACCATGGCGCGCGACGCCGGTCTGCCATTGCCGGCGGCGGGAGCCGCCTTGTCACCTTGGGCCAACCTGGAACACACCGGGCGATCGATGACGACGCGCGACGGAATCGACCCAACCACCACCAGGGCCGCGCTCGATGCGATGGCGCACACATTCCTGGCCGGTGCGCCCGCCGACAGCCCGACCGCGTCGCCGGTATTTGCCGACGTACGCGGCCTGTCGCCGATCCTCATCCAGATCGGCGGGACCGAGCTGATGCTGAGCGACGCGATGCGGCTCGCCGAGCATCTGGGGGAGAACGGCGTACGCGTCACGCTCGAGGTTTGGCCGGAAATGTTCCACGTCTGGCACCAGTATCAGGCGGTGCTGCCCGAGGCGGTCGAGGCGATCGCGAACATTACCGCCTTCCTGAACCGCGCTCTGCCAGCGTGACCTGTCGGGTGCCGGCCGTTCGGTTTCCGGGACAAGGACCGTCCCTTCCGATGCCCAGCCCTGCCCCGGTGTCCCCCGCAAGCTGAGCGGGTGGGTGCCACTGGCATTGTGAGCGCGCCGAAGCGCGCTGTTCCAGGCGCGCCGTCCGTCCGGTCCGTAGGTCGTCCTGAAAGGCGTCACTCGGTCGCGCCCGCCCGGACCGCCTCACCGCAACGGCGCGCCCTCGAGAGCGCCGCGCCAATACTCGGTGAGGGCGGTCCTCAGTTCGACGTTGAAGACGACGTCGGCCAGCGGGTGATCCCCGACGCGCTCGTCCTCCCGCAGCCAGTCGGGAAGGTCGAGCGTCTGCCACAGCCCCTTGGTCAGCGCGTAGCTCGTCACAAGCAGGCGGAGGCCGTGACCGGCCGATAGCGACAGACAGCCGTCGACCCTGCGACCGGCCCGGTCGAGCGCCGACGAAAAGGCGTGCTTGAAACGCCAGAACTCGTCGGAGGAGAGGTTCGTCTCCAGGTGGCCGTAGCCGAAGGAGTCCAGTCGCAGGAAATGAGGAGTACCGTCGAGGAAGGCGACGAAGCGGTCGATGAACAGGCGGACGGCGACGTCGGGATCCTCGGCCGTTCCGACGAAGCTCTCCTCGACGCTCGACAGGAGGTTCTCCCACTCGCGAGCCAGCAGCGCCGCGAAGATCTGCTCCTTTGTCTCGAAGTAGAGGTACACCGTGCCCTTGGCCAACCCGGCCTGGCGGGCGATCGCCGCGGCCGCGGGAAGGCGGCGCGTATCCTCTAGGAACAACGTGAGCGCCGCGCCGAGAATGTCGTCGCGGCGGGCCTCCTTGTCCTCCTTGGCCTGCGCATACCTGACCATCGGCCCCGCCTACCCTTTCAGCGCCCTGGCCATGATCCGGGTCTGCGCCCGACGCGGGATGAGCCGTGACGCCGCCGCCACTATTCTGTTCATCGAGCCTGCCACCACGCTCCGCCGTCCTGCGAAGAGCGCGTCCAGACCGATCTGCGCGGCGAGTCCGGGGGAGGTCATGGTGTTCTTCATTGACTTGCTCGGCTGTTGCCCCGCCGCGCTCAGGAAGCCGGTGTCCATCAGGCCAGGCGACAACGTCGTCACGACCACGCCGCGCGGCTCCATCTCGGCGCTAAGCGCTTCGCCGAAGTGGCGCACGTACGCCTTGGTCGCCGCGTAGACCGCGTAGGTCGGGCTCGGCATGAAGGAAGTCAGGCTGGCGACGAGGAGGATGTGGCCGCGCCCGCGCTCTGCCATGTCCGCCGCGACCAGATGCGTCAGGGCGGTCAGGCCCGCCACGTTGAGCTGGATCATTCGGTCGATCGCCTGCGCAGGCTGGTCGACGAAGCTGCCGTGCAGCCCCCGGCCGGCGTTGTTGACGAGGACGTCCAGTGTGACGCTCCGGTTTCGAATTGCCTCGTGCACTAAGGCAGCGGCACCCTCTGAGCTGAGATCTGACTGCTGGATGTGTACCTGCACGCCAAGCTGTCTGAGCT
>CAXTMW010000081.1:0-15411 GCA_964245455.1 uncultured Acidobacteriaceae bacterium | reverse complement strand
ACCTTTCGCGGGGTGAACGCGGGCATCGTGCAGAACACGCAAGGCGGCGGCGTCGGCGGGTTCGGCTCGGGCGCGCCAGGCGGCGGCGCGGGCGGCACCTCCGGCGGTACCGGCGGCGCGGCCAGCGGCGCTTCCGGGCTGGTCAGCTCGACCCTCGGCACGGGCACAGCGGTCAACTCCTTTGACCCGATCCTCACCGGCAGTCTCAGCCTCGAACATCTCACCCAGCCTGAGTCGAGCCTGATCATTTACGACGTGCCGTCACTGCAGGTCAACACCACCGCCGGCAACGTCGACTACGCGCAGTCTTTCTCCACCGGCACTTCTATCAATTTTCTGCTCGACAACAATCGCCAAACGGAGAATAGCCCGTTTGCTCTATTGACACCCGCGCTCAACAGCTATTACCGCTTCACGATCAACCAACCGCTGCTGGCCGGCTTTGGACGCGGGCCGAACCTGCGCTTTTTGCGCATTGCGCGCAATGACCGCACCATCTCCGAAATCGCTTTTAAAGACCAGGTCATCCACACCATCACGCAGATCGCCAACATCTACTGGGACCTGGTGAGCGCGTACCAGGACGAGCAGGTAAAGGAGCGCTCGCTTGGTTTCGCGCAGGATGAGCTGGAGTCCGATCGCAAACAGCTCGCGCTGCAGGCGATGCCGGCGATGGATGTGACCCGGGCCGAAGGAGAAGTGGCAAGCCGCGACGAAGACCTGACCATTGCGAAGACTACGTTGCAGCTGCAGGAATCGCTGATCAAGAATGCGCTTACGAAAAATCTGGACAATGCAGCGCTCGAGGAGATCCCAGTAGTGCCGACCGAACGCGTGAACGTGGGCGTCGGCGAGGCTGCCGAGCTGCTGGCCGCGCTAACTGATCGCGCGCTGCACGACCGGCCGGAGCTTGCCGAATCCGACATCAACCTCCGCAACCAGGACCTGAGCCGCAAGGCGGCGCGCAATGCTTTGCTGCCCAGCGTGAACCTTGAGGCGTACTACGGCGGCACAGGCCTGGCTGGCCTGAACAATCCTCTGGCGCACAGTACGTCTTCCGTGCCGACCGACTTTTCAGGTTCAGTCAGTCAAGCGTTCAACAATAGCTCGCCTGATTACCTCGTTGGCCTTGCGGTCGCGATCCCGCTGCGCAACCGCGTCGCAAAGTCGGACCAGTACCGGTCGGAGCTTGAGTATCGCCAGTCAGAATTGCTCATCCAGCAGCAGCGGAAACAGATCCGTATCGAGGTGCGCAACGCCCAATACGCGCTCGAGCAAAACAGCGCGCGCGTCACGGCGGCGACTCAGGCGCGCGATCTGGCGCAGAAGACCTTTGACATCAGCCGGCAGGAGCAGAAGCTGGGCGCGGGCTCAAATCTGCAAACCCTTACCGCGCAGCACGATCTTGCGCTGGCCGAGTCGATTCTGGCCGGTGCTCAGACGACCTTTGAGAAGGCTCGAGTGGAGCTGGCGCGCGCCACCGGCGCGACCCTTGACATCTACCATGTCTCGCTCCAGGACGCGAAAACAGGGGTCGTCACCGCTGCCTTGCCTGTTCAAGCGCCCGCGGCCACACCATAATGGGAGCCATGCCAACGGTGCATGAGCGTGCGGAGCGAGCGAGGCGCGCACCGGCGCGCCTGATGCTCGCGGACGATCAGCCCCACATCCTGGAGGCGCTGCAGCTTCTATTGAAGCCCGAGGGCTACCGGCTTTCGGTCGCGCGCTCCCCAGCGGAGGCATTAACCGAGATTGCGACGGAGAGCTTCGACGCCGCGCTGATCGACCTGAATTACTCGCGGGATACGACCTCGGGCGCTGAAGGGCTTGGGCTTTTGGAGCGGCGGCTCGCGGCTGAGCGCGAGCTGCCGGTCATCGTGATGACGGCCTGGGGCAATATTGGGCTGGCCGTGGAGGCGATGCGCCTGGGGGCGCGCGACTTTGTGCAGAAGCCCTGGGAAAATGCGCGTCTGCTCGCGATTTTGCGTACGCAGATTGAGCTGCGCGAGGCGCTGCGGCGCGCGCGGGCGCTGGAAGCAGAGAACCTGCTGCTGCGCGCGCCTAACCGGCCGGAGTTTATCGCGACCGCCCCATCCATGCAGCCGCTGCTCCAGGCGATCGCGCGCGTCGGTCCGTCGGACGCAAACGTGCTGATTACCGGCGAGCACGGCACGGGCAAGGAGGTCGTGGCGCAAACGCTGCACGCTGTTTCCGCTCGCGCAAAGGCGACGCTGGTGGCTGTCAATACCGGGGCATTGCCCGAGGGAACCTTCGAGAGTGAACTGTTCGGCCACGTGCGGGGCGCGTTTACCGACGCACGCACCGACCGCGTCGGGCGCTTCGAGCTCGCGGACCGGGGCACGCTGTTTCTGGATGAGATTGCGAACGTCCCGATGCGCCAGCAGGCCAAGCTGCTGCGCGTGCTGGAAACCGGCGAGATCGAACGGGTCGGCTCCTCGAAAACGTCGCGCGTGGATGTGCGTGTACTTTCGGCAACAAACGCCGAGCTGCCGCGCGAAGTGGCGGCCGGTCATTTTCGCGAAGACCTGCTGTTCCGCCTCAACACGATCGAGCTGCGCCTGCCGCCACTGCGCGAGCGCCGCGAAGACATAGCGCCGTTGGCCGCGCACTTCCTGGCGCACCACGCCGGCCGCTACCGGCGGACGCTTACCGGCATAGCGCCGGCAGCCCTGCAGTTACTGCTGCAGCATAACTGGCCGGGCAACGTGCGTGAGCTGGACCACACCATGGAGCGCGCTGTATTGATGGCCCGCGGCTCGGATCTTGACGCGGCCGACTTAGGACTGGCGCCTGCGCGCATCGGTGCACCCGGCCTTACGGCGGCACTTTCCGCATTAGACGAGCTGAGCCTTGATGCTGTGGAAGCCATCCTGGTACGAAAAGCGCTTGCCCGCGCGAAGGGAAATATCACCCAGGCGGCGGATCTGCTGGGGTTAAGCCGGGGCGCGCTGTACCGTCGCCTGGAGAAGCATGGCATCGCGCCCTAGGCAGCGCCTCCCGCTCGGCCGCACGCGCAGGCGTCTCGGGTACGAACGGAGACTTCGTCTGACGCTTGCCCTGCTGGGCTTGCCGCTGTTTCTCCTTTCGGGCGTACTTGCGGCGCGCGCCGGTTTTTCCCTGCGCCTTCTTGCAGCTATCGAGTGCGCGCTGGTCGCAGGCTGGGCCGTGCTGCAGGCCGCCATTACCGAGCAGCTGCTGCGCCCTTTGCAGACTCTGTCCAATGTTGTCGGTGCGCTGCGCGAGCAGGACTATTCCTTCCGGGCGCGCGGTGCTCGCCGCGGCGATGCGCTCGGCGATCTCGCGCTTGAAATCAATGCGCTCGCGAGCGATCTTCAAGCGGAGCGCCTCGCCTCACTGGAGGCCGCCGCGCTGGTACGCCGCGTGCTCGACGTACTTGATGCCCCGGTACTTGCCTTTGATGAAAGCGGCGTGCTTCGCCTGCTCAACGCGGCTGCGCTGCGCATTCTTCCAACATCGCCGCCGGGCGCGCTGGGTCAGCACGCCGGCGCACTCGGCATCGAGCATCTGCTGGCCGCGGCAGACGAGCAGGTGGTGGCTGTCACGTCCAGCCCTGGCTCGGGGGCACATGCAACACAGTGGGTGGTGCGGCGAAGCCGCTTTCGCGAACGCGGCGTTCCCCACGACCTGCTCCTGCTGGCGGACATAAGCCAGGCCCTGCGGAGAGAAGAGCAGGAAGCGTGGCGTCGCTTGATCCGCGTGCTCGGCCACGAAATCAACAATTCGCTCACGCCGATTAAATCGCTGGCCGGCTCACTGCGGCAGATGCTCCTGACCGGGGCCGCGCCGGACGAATTCAATCGCCCGCTCGAGGTGATCGAGCAACGCGCCGAGTCGCTCAACCGCTTTCTGGCCGCCTACCGCGAGCTGGCGCAGCTGGCACCGCCCAGGGTCGAGCCCCTTCTGCTCGCTCCCTTCCTGCGGCAGCTGGTTCCGCTTGAGGTGCGCGTGCCGGTGCGGCTTGAGGACGGCCTCACGGTGACGCTGCTGGCTGACAAGGATCAGCTCGCGCAGGCGGTCATCAACCTGCTTCGCAATGGCGCAGAGGCTGCGCTGGCCAACAGAGACAGGACGCCTGAACTGAGTCTTTCCTGGAGCGTGGAAGCATCGTTTGTGATCGTCCGCATTCGCGATTCGGGGCAGGGGATTGCGAACCCGTCCAACCTGTTTGTGCCTTTCTACACTACAAAGGAAAACGGCACCGGGATCGGCCTGTTCCTGGTCAAGCAGATCGTGGAAGCACATGGTGGAAGCGTCACGCTGATCAACCGAGCAGGAGGTACGGACGCGGAACTGCGGCTTCCGCTACCGATCGCGTAGCCGAGCTTACAAGTGTGCAGTTATTCTGCTTGTAAGTGAGCCAGAATCAGGTCTGCGATGTGAATCGCGGGTATGGACTCGTCATAGAGCAGGCCAGCGTCATTGGTAATAACAAGCGAGCTTTCCGCGGCGAAATTCGTCACACGGCCGTGCGACCCTTTGACCAGAGTCGCATCGAGCGGAATTACATCCATAAGATAGCGAAAACCGAGCGATTTTTTCAGCAGCTTGAGGCCGATCTTTGCTTTGGGCAGCCGCAGGGAAGGGTCAAGAAACAGCTCGACCGGGTCGTAGCCCGGCTTGCGATGGATATCGACAGTGCGCGCAAAATTCGGAGCTTTTGTGTCGTGGAGCCAGTAGTAGTAAGTGAGCCAGGCGTCGCGCACCTGCCAGTACGAAGCAGGATTCGCCTCACTGGGCGCAATGCCGGGGAAAGCTGCCCCCATCCGGTCAAAATTGTTCCGGCTACTCGCCCTTGAGAAAGCGGAGGCGCTCTTCATCCTGCGGCGTGGGATTCTTCAATCCTTCCAGCCGGGCTACTTCCTCGGCCTGGGCCTGCGCTTCCTCGGTCATATCCGTGTCCAGGCGAAAGCCGCCTGCGCTTAAAAGCTCGTCGTTCGATTTGCTGCTCATGGGCTGCTCCTTGGTTGGTCCTGGTATAGCCTTCCGTGGTCAGATGCGTCGGAAAGCGGGCATCGCGATCACGCAGCTCGATACGTGCAGAGGCGAAGGTTGCCGCACTGTGAACCATCTGGATGCGCGAGGCTCGTCCGCCTGTTGACAGCGGGCCCTGCAGGAGCGCAATCTGCCCTTCGATCACTCGTCTGCGGCGATCTCCGGCGGCGCGATGTTTCATCCGCTCTCGATGCAGGTGTGGGCAGGAGGCTGTATGAGAGCAGGACGTCTGAACCGGAGACGAGGCCGCGGTGCTGTTCTGCGGGCTGTTGTGACAGTCGGCCTTGCCTGCGGCGCAGCCACGGGTCACGCGCAGTTTCGCGCGTCCATCCAGGGCACGGTTACAGACCCGGGCGGCGCGGTTGTGCCGGGAGCGGCCCTGAGCCTGACCGACACGGACACCAATAAGGTTCTGACCGCGACCTCAAACGGCAGCGGTACGTACAACTTCAACGCGCTCGCACCCGACCACTACCGGCTGAAGGTGGAAGCACCCGGCTTTCAGCAGCAGGTCATCCAGGACCTCCAGCTGATCCCCGAGCAGGCCAACGCCGTCAACGTGACGATGCAGCTCGGCAATGTGTCGACCACGGTCGACGTGCTCGGCAGCCAGGTGGCCCCGCTCGATACCGAGACCGCCTCCACCAGCGGTACGGTTGATGAAAATCAGATCCAGCACCTGCCTTCCGCAGGGCGCGATGTGTTCCAGCTGGTGCAGCTGGCACCCGGGGTCTTCGGCGACGGCTCGCAAAGTGCCGGCGGCGGCACGAACAACCTGCCCGGCAAAACCGGTCCCGGCGGCAGCGGCGGCGGCAGCGGCATTTTTCAGACGGAGAATGGCCCGCAGGCGAACGCCAACGGCGGCCAGAGCGAGAACAACAGCATCCAGATCGACGGCATCAGCACGGTCAGCGCGGTGTGGGGCGGCACGTCGGTCATCACGCCGAGCGAGGACTCGGTCGGCAGCGTCAAGATCGTGTCGAACGCCTATGACGCGGAGAACGGCCGGTTCAGCGGCGCGCAGATCGAGGTCACCTCACAGACTGGGACAAACCAGTTCCACGGCAGCGGTTTTTTTCGCGCGAATCGCCCCGGGTTGAACGCCTACCAGCGCTACAACGGTGCGGGTTCGCTCAATGCGGGCAGCGCGAAAGCCCGCGGCCTGCTGCGCGACGAAGAGCGAGCCAACCAGTTTGGCGGCAGCGTGGGCGGCCCCATTCTGCACAACAAGGTTTTCGCGTTCTTTGCCTATGAAACGCAACGCAACAACGCCGCGACCACCGCGACCGGCTGGTACGAGACCGCGGCGTTTCGCGCGCTCGCTCCGGCGGGCAGTATCGCGTCGCAATACCTCAGCTTTCCCGGCGCGGGTGTCGCTGCGTCGTCCATCGTGGATCAAAGCTGCGCCCAGGCAGGCTTTGTTGAGAACGCGAACTGCCGCACCATTCAGGGCCAGGGCCTGAACCTGGGTTCACCGCTAAAGCAGCCACTCGGCACACAGGATCTGAGCTGGCAAAGCACCACCAACCCCGGTGTTGGGGGCGGGCTTACCAACGTTGCCGACGTTGCACTTTACAACACAGTCAACCCAACCTCTACGGTCGGCAGCCAATACAACGGGCGCCTCGACTCAGATATCTCTAAAAATGACCATATAGCGTTCGCCATCTACTGGGTTCCGCTCACCAGCACCACGTACCAGGGTGCGGTGCGCGCCTACAACCTGTACCACCATGATCAGATCAACGATGCGTACTCGATCATCTACAACCACGTTTTCTCGCCGACGTTTCTGAACGAGGCCCGCGCAAACGATGCCGGCTGGCGCTGGAACGAGATCGGGACCAACCCGCAGGAGCCGTTTGGCCTGCCTCAGTCGCAGGTCAGTGGGCTGGCAAATATATCCGGCGGCAGCCAGCTTGCGTTCTTCGGGGCGCCCGGCCCCAGCGTTTTCAACCAGCACACCTATACCTACAAGGATGTCGCGACCAAGATCGCCGGCAACCATTCGGTCAAGTTCGGCGGCGAAGTGACGCGGCTTTACTTTTTGAACGATCCAACATACACGGCCCGGCCGAGTTACACCTTCTATAACATCTGGGATTTTCTGAACGACGCGCCCGAGGCTGAGGCCGGCAGCTTTGACCCGGCGACCGGCACGCCGACGACCAACCGGCAGGACTCCCGGGAAGACCTGTACGGCTTTTTCGTCCAGGATGACTGGAAAGCGTTCCCGAACCTGACCGTAAACGCCGGCCTGCGCTACTCCTACTTCGGACCGTTTTCCTCGAAGGAGAACAACTTGAATACGGTCATCCTCGGCTCCGGGGCCGCCACGTACAGCGACCTGACAGTGCGGCGCGGCGGCAACCAGACCAACACGCAGAAAGGCAACTTCGGGCCGCAGTTCGGGTTCTCGTTCAGCCCCGCGACGCTCCATGACCGAGCTGTGATCCGAGGCGGCTACGGGCTGAACTTCAACCAGACAGAGATTTCCATCGCGAGTAGCGCAGGCAACAATCCGCCGAACGTGCTCGCAGTCGGCTTCAACAGCGGCTCGCCGACCACCATCGACAAACGCATCGTGTATGGCACGGCAGGCAATCCACGATCCCTGTTCGGCTACCCTGCGAACCCGAACGCCGTCGGCGGCTTCAATGCCAACAACCTGCCCGTTGTCGGCGGCGCGACCATCACCGCGTTCCAGGCCAACCAGCCAACCATCTACACGCAGCATTTCTCGCTCGATACCCAGGTCAACCTGGGCTACGGGCTGGTGGCGACCGCGGGGTACCAGGGCAGCCTGTCGCGCCACCTCATCCTGCAGGATCAGGCCTACGTCAATGCATTTGCATTTGGCCAGCCGCAGAACCCGCTCGTCCAGAACGTTGATTTCTACGGCAATACCGGCAGCTCCAATAACAACTCGCTGTTGCTGGGCTTAAAACATCAAATGACCCACGGCATTATGTTTGACGCCGAGTTTGACTACGCCAAAACCATGGACACTGGCTCCTATCCGTACTATGAGGATCCATACCCCTATCAGCCAAGCCTGGCTTATGGGCGTTCCGACTTTAACTTTGGCAAAGCGTTCAAGTTATACGGGTTGTGGCAACCTGTGTTCTTCCACGGCCATAACTTCGCCTCTAAGCTGGCAGACGGTTTTTCGTTGAGCGGTATCTACAACGTGCATACCGGCTACCCGTACACGCCGACGTACAACGTTCCCGGCGGTAACCTGTATTACGCGGCCAGCAACTACAACACGCTGCGTCCCGCGGCGCTGTTGCTCCACCCGGGGCATAACACCAGCAACCATGCTTTTGAAAACGGCCGGCCTAACGTGAATTTCCCCCTCAATCAGGCGCTCACCGCAACCGCCGCCGCGTCGCCGTACTTCGCAAATCCGGCGGCCCCGATTGCAGGCAGCAGCGGCTTTGCCGCGGGTTTGCCTTCGCTGCCGGGCGTCAGCAGAAACTCTTTCGACGGCCCCGGTTACCAGGATGTGGACGACACAGTAACCAAGTCCTTCGGTCTGCCGAATGCAAGGTTCATCGGCGAGAGCGCGAGGATCGAGATCCGCGCAGACGCCTTTAACCTTTTCAACCAGACAAACCTCGACCCGAGCAGCATGGTGACCAACTACCTTCTGCCGAACTTTGGCCAGGCGCAGAAAGGCCTTTCCTCCCGCACCGTGAACCTCCAGGCGCGCTTCAGTTTCTAGGGCCGGGAATGCTAGCTTAAGCGCATGGACAACATCATCGATGGGGTTTTGCGCTTTCAGCGCGAGGTACACCCGGATAGCGAATCGCTGTTTCAGGAGCTGTCGCTCGGCCAGTCGCCGTCGGCCATGTTTATCGGCTGCGCCGACTCGCGCATTGTGCCGGAAGTGCTCACGCAGCAGGGTCCGGGCTCGCTGTTTACCGTGCGCAATGCCGGCAACATCGTGCCGCCGCACTCGCCCATCCCCGGCGGCGTCACGGCAAGCATTGAGTATGCGGTGGCCGTGCTTGACATCCCGGATATCGTCATCTGCGGCCATTCGGGCTGCGGCGCGATGACGGCCATTTTGCGCAGCGGCCCCCAGCTGGAGCGGCTGCCGGCGGTGGCGCGCTGGCTCCACTATGCCGACGCGGCACGCGACGCCGTGCTGGCCGGCTACGCCGACAAGCCTTTCGAGGAGCAGCTCACCGCCCTGGTTCACGAAAACGTGCTGGCACAGCTGGAGCACATCGCGACCCACCCTGCGGTCGCGGAGGCGCTCGAGCACAAGCGGCTCCGGCTGCATGGGTGGGTGTACGACATTGCCCTGGGCTGCGTCAGCGCCTACGATGCGCGCACGCGCGAGTTTGTGCCGATCAGCGAGGATCCGCTGGTTCACGCAACTCCGATGCACGCGGCGCCGGTCGACGCGACCACTGCGCCGGTCTAGGTTGCCCGTCAGGGAAGCAGCAGAACCGGGTCTCCGACCGCGAGCGGCCCCGGCACCTCCGTCACGCCATAGATGCCGACTTTGCCGTCGTGCGCCCGGGCCACGTGGCGCATCAACGTGGGCATCGCCTCGCCGGAGTTGGGATCAAGCGCGATGATGCGGCAGCGCGGGTCGCGCTCGGTGATGCGCACCACAGCGTGCTCGCCGATGCGGAGGCGGCGCCCTACCAGCGCGTCTTCAACGAAGCCCTGGGCGAAGCCGCGATCCTCACGGAACCGCAGGATCAGGTTCGCGCGGAAACGCTGCGCGTCAATCGGTGTGCCGAGTTCTTCGGAAAGCTGCCGCACGGTCTGCGTGGAGATGAGCCCGAGCGGGCGGCAATCGGTCATTGGCTGCGGACTGGTTTTGAGCCGTAGCGCGTGCGGTGTCGCGAGGTACTGCCGGAGAGCGCGAATGATCTCTGGGTCACCTGCCCGGTACCGGCCCATCTCCGGGATAGCGACTTCGACCGAGGGTGCAAGCGCGCCGCCGTCGCGCCAGACGTCCTCTACCTCCTGATCACCCGGGATGAGTGCGGCGCGGCACAGCAGGATCGCTGTTCGTTCGGCGCCGGCCAGCAGCGGCTTACCGAGCGCCGCGCCCGCGCTTTCAAACGCCAGCAGGCGGTCCCCAAAGATGCCGGCGGCATGCAAGTGAACCGCCCGGAGCGGCTCCCCGGCCATGCTCTTGACCGGGTAGCGCCACAGGCTCGCGACCTCGCCGATGTGCCCGGGCTGCAAGCAGCTATTGCCCTTGCTGCTGCCGGTCGTTGGAGTCGGTCGGCTTCAGGTACTGTTCCCAGTGCGCGAGGATGCGGTCAAACAGCTGGGTGCGTGCGTCGTTGCCGGCAATGGAGTGGGTTTTGCGCGGGTACAGCTGCAGATCGTAGGGCTTGTCGGCATCGATCAGTTTCTGCACAAACTGCACCGTGTTTTCGATGTGCACGTTGTCGTCGCCGGTGCCGTGCGCCATCAGCAGGTGTCCATGGAGCTTCGCGGCATCGGGCAGCACCGCGGCCGCGTTGTACACGGAAGACTCCGCTGCCGGCAGGCCGAGATAGCGCTCCGTGTAGATGGAGTCGTAGTTGCGGAAGTCCGTGACCGGCGCTACGGAAATACCCGCGCGAAACCGGTCGGAATGGGTAAGTGCATTCAGCGTAAACGTGCCGCCCCAGCTCCAACCCCACCAGCCCAACCGGCGGCCATCCAGCTGCGGGTAGCGGCCCAGCACCTGGTCGATCGCCGCCAGCTGGTCGGCAAGCTGCACCCTGCCGAAATCGCGGTAGGCCGCCTGCTCAAAGGCGCGCCCACGCCCGCCCATGCCTCGGTTGTCCACGTGCAGCACCGCAAAGCCGTGCTCGGTCAGCAGCTGGTCAAAGTAAAAGTTCTTGCCGCCCCAGCTATCCTGCACGGTCGCACTGCCGGGGCCGCCGTAAGGGTTGGTAATGAGCGGGACGCTCGCGGACGCGCTCGCGTGCTCGGGCATCAGCAGCGTGGCATACACGGTGGTGGCGCCGTCGGCCGCCTTAAGCGTCAGGATTTCCGGCGCATGCACGGCGCGCCCGGTCGGCACCTGCTCCTTCCACAGATTCACGCATGTGGGAGCGGCCGCGCCGTCGATCGAGCACAGATCGAGAGCAGGCGGGTTTCGCAGGTTGGAGTGGGAATCGGTAAAGCTGGCGTGCCCGTCGGCAAAAGTCGCTTTGTGCACCCCGGCGCCCGTGGTGAGCTGGTGCTTGCCCGAGCCGTCCAGCTGCACAGACCACACCTGCTGCCCGTTCGGCTCCCCCTCGGTGCCGGCGTAGTAGATGGTGCCGCGACCCTTGCCGCCGGGCATCACCGACAGGATGTCCAGCACCTCATACGGACCGCTCTCGACTGCTCCGGCCAGGGTCAATCCATGGCGCATGGGGGCCGCGGCGTCATAGGTATAGTGCTCCATGTGCATGTGGCCCGAGCGCCACGAGCGCAATAGCACATCGCCCGGCTGCGGAAACAAAACGTCGTAGTTCTCAGCGAAGTACTTGTCATCGGTGAGTGCAAGCGCGCGCACAGCCTCGCCGGTCGTCGCATTCGCGAACCATAAGTCCAGGTGTTTGTGGTCGCGACGTAGCGTCTCAATCCAGACTGTGTTCGCATCGACCCATCCCGAGCGAGGAATGTAGTCCTCATTGGGCCGCACCTCCGGCAGTTGAATCCAGCGCGTGGGCCCGCCGGTCGCCGCGACAATGCCGACGCGCACCGCCGGGTTCGGGTCCCCGGCCTGCGGGTATTTCTGCTCATCCACGTCCGCGTGCGTCGGAATCCAGTCCGCGAGCGGATAGGTCGGCACCCGGGTTTCATCCATCTGCACATAGGCGATGTGCGCCGAGTCCGGCGACCATGAATAGTTGGTCCGCACCTTCAACTCTTCGAGGTAGACCCAGTCCACCTCGCCGTTCAGCAGGTTAGGGTCGCTCGTCGTTGTCAGGGCCACCGGCGGCGTCCCGGGCCGCAGCGCGTACAGGTTGTGGTTGTGTACGTAGGAGACGAGCCGGCCATCCGGAGAGAACTTCACGTCATCGCCCGAACCCTGTCCCGTATCCCCCACCTGCTTTACCTCCTGCGTCCGCAGCGTGTCGAGCCACAGGGTGCCGTCCTCATCCCACAGGATCGCCGAGCCGTCCGGGGACCAGAAGTAGCCTTTCTGGCTATAGCGCGCGCGGTGGTCCTTGTCTTTTTCACTCAGCGGCCGCGCCGCGACTCCGCGAAGCTTCGCTCCTGGGGTTAATACCTTTGGCGTGACCTCCCGCGTGTGCCCGGCCACCGTATCGGCAAGTAGGGTGCCGTCGGCGGCGCGCGAGCTCAGCAGCGTGCCGTCCGGCGACCACTCTGTTTCCGCCGGCTGGAGCGCGCCGGCTTGGGGAGCGGGAGCCCAGATGTCGCGAACGGTCCAGGGAGTGACGCTTGAGATAGAAGCCTGTGCAAAGCCGGACGGCACTGTCAGAAAGGGAAGAAGGGGCAGCAGGAAGAAAGCCTTGCAAACGGGGTTCATTGAACTCCACTGTGGATAGTTGTGAACCACAGTGTACCCATTGCAGGGAGTGCTGGAAGGCAAGAAAGACGGCAGCGGGGGATCCCCGCTGCCGCCTGGTAACGCTTCCAGTGGAAACTAGAGAGCGGCGTCGCTGCCGTTTGTGCGAGGTGCCGGCACCACCGCCTGGGGGCCTTTCAGGCTGAAGCTGCCGGCACCCGCAGTTGGAACCGCGCTTTGCCGCG
Source organism: uncultured Acidobacteriaceae bacterium (assembly GCA_964245455.1). Taxonomy (GTDB): domain Bacteria; phylum Acidobacteriota; class Terriglobia; order Terriglobales; family Acidobacteriaceae; genus EB88. The sequence goes on along the minus strand of CAXTMW010000081.1, from coordinate 2,646 downwards.
CTGTGCTGATCGGCCGCACTGTGTTCTGCGCGTGCTGCGCCTGCTGCTGGTGCATGGTTACAATAATGACCTGGGCCGGGCTTACTCCGTTGCACCGGTAGGAGTGCGGCGTGCTCGCGTCGAAGTAGGCGCCGTCGCCCGGCTCGACGATGTGAATCTTGTCGGCGTGCCGGATCTCCAGCTCGCCTTCGAGCACATACAGGAACTCGAAACCGGCGTGGACGTGAGGCCGGACATCGCTGGCCTTGCGCAGCGGCAGAAACTCCGCGATATAGGGATCAAGTTGCCGATCGGGAACCATGTAGCCTAGGCTCTCGAAATAGTACGAAGGATCTTCCACGCCGCTTTGCGGGAGCCGCATCCGCTCTTTTTTGCGGTGGATCCGGAACATGGGCTGCGGTTCGGCCTCGAAGAAGTAGTTCAGGTCCTTGCCGAAGACCATGGCAACGCGCGCCAAATTCCGTAAAGTGGGTACCACCCGTCCGGTTTCCAGCTGCGACAGAAAGCTGGCCGAAAGTCCCGTCTGACGGCCGAGTTCGACAAGGCCCATGGAACGTTTCAGGCGCAGACGTTTGATCCGTTCGCCGATGCGTTTCTCAGCGATGAACGCCTCCGCGCTCGCCTGGTCGATGGAACCCTTCTCCTCGCCGGTACCCGTGATTGCGGGTACCAACTCCTGGTCGGACATTTCCGGCTTAGCCTTGCTCACTGACATGGGTGGTCCTCCCGGACCTTATACGACTGTTACGTGCAGTTAGGATGCTTGCCCTCGAGAGCTGATCGATTATTTTTCTTTGTTTCTCCTTTTGTTCTCCGCAGAAGCTGCGGACCAGCACTGTCCGGATGACCAATCCAGCGCCAATTTGCTTAACTTAGCCTGCGCGGCAAAAGAAGTCTGTCGCTTACACTGCATTTTGCCGGCGACAGGCTCGCGCTGCCCGGCATCGTAACTGATGTGTAATGCACAACAAGCTGCGTGAAGAATCGTATACAGATGTCTCGTCCCTGACCCGCCGCTCAGCCGCTTGACTTGACCGTCTGCGCCGATTTCCGACCTGGACTCCTGACCTGATTCCCTGACCTGATCACAAGGATCTGCCATGAACACGCCCAACTCTGCTGAGCGCTCTCCCTCCTTGCCGTCACAAGCCGCAGTAAAGGTCCGACGCCTCCTGATTACCGGGGCGAATGGCATGATCGGCCACGCCCTGCGCGCGGCTGCCGGGGTGCGCGGCATCGAGGCCGTCCCAGTGCAGCGGCCGCTCCGCGGAAACAGTGCAGGGCAGGCGCCCGCCGGCCCGGAAACCATCCTGTGGGAGCCGCAGGCGACCCATCCATTTGCCGATCTGGAGCGGCTCGAAGGCTTCGACGCGGTAGTGCATCTGTCCGGCGCCAACCTGGCCGCGAAGCGCTGGACGCCCGAGTACAAAAAAGTGATCCTGAACAGCCGGACGCAGCCGACCGGCGCTCTCGGGCTGACCCTCGCCAGGCTCAAATCACCGCCAAAGGTGCTGCTTTCTGCTTCGGCGACCGGCTACTACGGCTCGCGCGAGGATGAGGTACTCACCGAAGACTCCGCAAAGGGCAGCGGCTTTTTGAGTGAGGTGTGCGCGGCTTGGGAAAATGCAACCGCGCCGGCTGTGTCCGCCGGAATGAGGGTCGCGCACCTTCGCTTTGGCGTCGTGCTGACCCCGTTTGGCGGCGCGCTCAAGCAGATGCTTCCGTTGTTCCGCATGGGCGTCGGCGGCCCTTTGGGAAGCGGAAAGCAGTGGACCAGCTGGATTACGCTTGAGGACCTTCTCCAGGCGGTCTTCCACGTGCTCGAAAACGACAGCCTGGGCGGCCCGGTCAACATAGTTGCGCCAAAGCCGGTGCGCAATCTTGAGTTCACCAAAGCGCTTGGCGCCGCGCTGCACCGCCCGGCCGTGCTGCCCGCTCCGGCCTTTGCGCTGCGCCTCCTCTTTGGGCAGATGGCCGATGAGGCCCTGCTCACCAGCTGCCGTGCCGTGCCGGCAAGGCTTGAGGAGAGCGGCTTCCGCTTCAAAGCGCCTGAGATTGGCGCGGCGCTGGACGCGCTTCTCGCAAAGCCGGGGCAGGTGTAAGCAGGCTCACCCGCTCTGCTAGGCTTGGCTTGCCATGATGCCCTTCCGCCTCCCGGCGGCGCTCCTCCTTGCTCCCACTCTGCTCTGCGCCTGCGGCAACCCGGGCTCTCCATTGCCGCCTTCGCTCAAACTGCCTGAACCCGTGCTCGACCTCCGTGCGGACCGGCTTGGGAATACAGTGACATTGCACTGGACGATGCCCCGCCGCAGCACGGATCGGCTGCTGCTCCAAGGCGACCAGCGTGTGGCGGTGTGCCGGGCCGTGGACGCGGGACCCTGTGAGCGCGTCGGGGAGCGCATGCTGCAGCCGGCCGCGCCTGCCACGGTGATCGATCCACTACCGGCAGCTCTGCATACTGGGCAGCCGCGCCTGCTGCGCTATGAGGTGCGCCTGGACAACAAGGCAGGCCGCGATGCCGGAGTGTCCAACGCGGCTTTTGCCGCTGCCGGTCCCGCGCCGCCGCCCGGGCAGGCGGTGCAAGCCGGGGCGTGGGCGCGCGGCGGGGCGGGAAGGTGGGCAGCCTCCCCGGCGGGCCCCGCTACG